>DATMEZ010000183.1:0-8156 GCA_035556415.1 Povalibacter sp. | reverse complement strand
ACGCACCCGTCGCTTACCGGTGATACGCCGGGCTCAGCTCATGAACCGCGGCAATCATGGCACCCGCGTGCTCCGGCGGGATCTGCGGGTGGATGCCGTGGCCGAGGTTGAAGACGTGGCCGTGACCCTGGCCGTAGCTGGCCAGCACGCGTGCGACTTCTTCGCGAATCCTCTCGGGTGAGGCGTACAGGACGTTCGGGTCGAGATTGCCTTGCAGCGCCGTGCGGTCGCCGACAGCACGCCGGGCGTCGGCGAGGTCGATGGTCCAGTCGACCCCGAGCGCGTCGCAGCCGGTGTTCGCCATTTCGCCCAGCCACGCACCGCCGCCCTTGGTGAACAGGATGCTCGGCACACGACGCTGCTCTCGCTCGCGCGTCAAAGCGTCGACGATGCGTGCCATGTACTGCAGCGAGAACTCCCGGTATCGAGCCGGCGCGAGCACCCCGCCCCAGGTATCGAAAATCATGACAGCTTGTGCGCCCGCTTCGATCTGCGCGTTCAGATACAGCACGGTCGCGTTCGTCAGCAACTCCAGCAGGCGATGCAACGTCTGCGGATCTTCGAACATCATCGCCTTGATGCGTGAAAAATCACGCGTGCTGCCACCTTCGACGATGTAAGTCGCCACTGTCCAAGGACTGCCGGCAAAACCGATGAGCGGCACGCGGCCGGCCAGTTCCTTGCGAATCAGGCTGACAGCATCGAGCACGTACCGCAGATCCGTCGCTGGATCAGGGACACCGAGCCGCGCAACATCCGCAGCCGAGCGCACTGGGCGCTCGATTCGCGGGCCTTCGCCGGTCTCGAACTGCAAACCCAATCCGAGCGCGTGCGGAATGGTGAGAATGTCGGAGAACAGGATCGCCGCATCCAACGGAAAACGCTCGAGCGGCTGCAGCGTGACCTCGCAGGCCAGCTCCGGCGTCATGCAGAGCTTCAGAAAACTGCCGGCCCGCGCCCGGGTGGCGCGATACTCGGGCAGATAGCGCCCGGCCTGACGCATCATCCAGACAGGTGTACGGTCGACACGCTCCTTGAGGAGCGCACGCAGCAACAGATCGTTCTTCAACACTTCAGCTTCGCTTCGAGGGATCGAACAGGCGTTCGTATTCCATGATCGCATATCGATCCGTCATTCCGGCAACGTAATCGGCCACCGCCCGGGCGCGGCCCGCCTCACCGTCCTGCGACTCCAGGTCGCGCGCCGCCTCGAAATGCTCGGTCGGCAGCAGCTCGGTGCGGGAAAAGAAGGTGTCGAACATGCCGCGGACCACCGTGTTCGCCTTGTTCGTCATGCGCAGCACGCGATAGTGGCGGTACACGTGATCGCGCAGGTGACGCTTCAGTTCGAGGTGCTCTGCGCCCACCATCTCGCTGAAACGCACCAGGCTCGCCGGATGCTTGCGCACCGCATCGACATCCGCGGGCGCTGCCGCAGCCACTGCGGCCGAGGTCGTCTCGATCAGGTCGGTGACCACGTAGTTGATCATCCGGCGCACGACTTCGTGCACCAGGCGGCGGCCGCTGACTTCAGGGTATTCCTCCAGCACCACATCGTACTGGCGGCGGAACAGCGGTACGTCGCGCAGGTCCTCTATCGTCAGCAGCCCCGCGCGCAGGCCGTCGTCGAGGTCGTGATTGTTGTAGGCGATCTCGTCGGCGAGGTTGGCGATCTGGGCTTCCAGAGTCGGCTGTTCGCGACGCAGGAAGCGCTCGCCGAGTTCGCCCAGCTTGCGCGCATTGTTGAGCGAGCAGTGCTTGAGGATGCCTTCGCGGGTTTCGAACGTGAGATTCAGGCCGGGGAATGCAGCGTAGCGTTCCTCCAGCTCATCGACCACCCGCAGCGACTGCAGATTGTGCTCGAAACCGCCGTACGGCTTCATGCAGTCGTTCAGCGCGTCCTGTCCGGCGTGGCCGAAGGGTGTGTGCCCAAGATCGTGCGCGAGACAGATGGCCTCGACCAACGTTTCATTGAGCCTCAGCGCCCGCGCAATGGTACGTGCGATCTGCGCGACTTCGATGGAATGCGTCAGGCGGGTGCGATACAGATCGCCTTCGTGGTTGACGAAAACCTGGGTCTTGTAGACCAGGCGCCGGAACGCCGTGGAATGGATGATGCGGTCGCGATCGCGC
Organism: Povalibacter sp.; assembly: GCA_035556415.1. Classification (GTDB taxonomy): domain Bacteria; phylum Pseudomonadota; class Gammaproteobacteria; order Steroidobacterales; family Steroidobacteraceae; genus Steroidobacter. The sequence continues at coordinate 6,023 of DATMEZ010000183.1, read as the reverse complement.
TGGAATTCGCCACGGAAGTGCGGTGTCGGCTCTTCGTAGCGACGGCCCCGCGATCGGTCGTCGGTGGCGGCATACACGGCAAGGCTGGTCGGTTGAGAGTTCATTGCAGACCGGATTCAGCCGAAATGTTCCTGGAGCGTAGCTTCGAGCGCCTCGTTTGGATAGTCACCGATCACGTCCGCCCGCCCCAGCCGGCGCAACAGGACCAGCCGCAGCTTGCGATCCAGCACTTTCTTGTCCATGCCCATGAGCTCGCGCCCTCGCGCCGCGCCGATGCGTGCGGCTTGGACTGGCAGGCCGAAGCGTTCGAGCAGACGTACGGCGCGATCCCGATCCGCCTCGGGCAGCCATCCCAGGTGCGCTGACATGTCGGCCGCCATCACCATGCCGGCGGCCACTGCTTCGCCGTGCAGCCAGGTGCCGTAGCCGGTGGCTGTCTCGATGGCATGACCGAAGGTGTGGCCGAGATTCAGAATGGCGCGCAGCCCATGCTCGCGCTCGTCGACACCGACGATTTCGGCCTTGATCTCGCAGGAGCGCCTAATCGCGTGCATGACGGCATCGTCATTGCGCGACAGCAGTGCTTCCGCATTCGCTTCCAGCCATTGAAAGAATGCTGCGTCGTAAATGAGCCCGTATTTGACGACTTCGGCGATGCCGGCGCGGTATTCGCGATCGGGCAGCGTTGCCAGCGTGCCGGTGTCGGCAATGACACAGCGCGGCTGGTAGAACGCGCCGATCATGTTCTTGGCCTTGGGGTGATTGACCGCCGTTTTGCCGCCGACCGACGAATCGACCTGAGCGAGCAGCGTCGTCGGGATCTGCACGTAATCGATGCCGCGCTGGTAGCACGATGCGGCAAAGCCAGCCATGTCGCCGATGACGCCGCCGCCGAGTGCAATCACTGCCGCATCGCGATTCATGCGGGATTCGACCAACGCGTCGAGAATGCGGGCGAAGCTGTCCAGCGTCTTGTAGCTCTCACCATCGGGCAGAATGACCGACTCGATGCGGCGATCGCCCAGCGCGCCCGTCAGCGCTGAAAGATACAGCGGCGCAATGGTCTGGTTGGTCACGATCAGCAGATCGCGCGCCTTGACGTTCGCACGCAAAGTGGCTGCGTCCGTCAGCAACCCCGGACCGATCAGGATCGGATAGCTGCGCTCGCCGAGCGCGATGTCGACACGTTGATGCGAAATGGCGGCAGTCACGGGGTCAGAGGCTCTTTCAGGAATAGCAGGATGTCGTCGGCAACCGCACGGACATGGCGCCCGTCGGTATCTACGGTGATGGCCGCAATCGACTCGTACAGCGGCGCACGCTGCGTCATGAGCTCACGCAGCCTCGCTTCAGGGTCCTGAGTGTAGAGCAGGGGACGCTGCCGTCCATGCCGCGTGCGCTCCAACTGCTGCTCGACACTGGTTTTCAGATAGATCACCCGACCGCGAGACGCCAGGTTCTGCCGGTTCTCGGACGAAAGCACCGCCCCGCCACCGGTGGCGATCACGACATCCTGCAGCCGGGTCAGCGCGTCGATCACTTCGCGCTCGCGCTCACGAAAGCCGGCCTCGCCTTCCTTCTCGAAAATATAGGGAATATCGACGCCGGTGCGGCGCTCGATCTCCACGTCGCTGTCGTAGAACTCCAGGCGCAGCAGCCGCGCCAGCTGACGGCCGACGGCGGTTTTTCCCGAGCCCATCGGCCCGATCAGGTAGACATTGTGAGTTTCGGCCATACAAAAACGAACGCGGCCGCATTACTGCGGCCGCGTATTGTCAACCCAACTCGCCCGGCAGGGCAATTTGCCCGAGCTGCTCAGTAGAGGTTGGCCCCTTCGCGCAGGATCCTGGGGGTCACGAAGATCAGCAGCTCGTCCTTGTTGTCCGTCTTGGTGTTCGACTTGAACAGATGGCCCATGACCGGGATGTCGCCCAGCAGCGGCACCTTCTTCTGCGAATCGCGCCGCTCGGTCTCCAGGATGCCGCCGAGCACGACCGTCTGACCGTCGTTCACGATCACGGTCGAAACGATCTCGCGCGTGTCGATGCTGGGAACGAAACCGCCCGTGGCGCTCGCCACCAGCTGGCCGACGCTGTCCTTGGAGACGGTCAGATCGAGAATGATGCGGTTGTCGGGCGTGATCTGCGGGGTCACCTTGAGGCTCAGCACCGCCTTCTTGAACGAAGTGGTGGTGGCGCCGCTCGAGGATGCCTCCTGGTACGGAATTTCCACACCCTGCTCGATGGTCGCCTCGCGCTGATTCGCAGTGATCAGCGACGGCTGCGACACGATCTCGCCGCGGCCCTCGGCCTGCGCGGCCGACAGCTCCAGGTCGACGATGAAATCCGAATCCAGGAAGGTCAGCGCCAGCGCGCCGGCCGGGTTGGCGACCGGCAGGTTCACCATGTAGCGATCCTTGGCTTCGCCGATTTCCAGTCCGCCGCGCGGATCATTGGTGCCAGGGAACAGCACTGCGCCGTCCGGAGCATCCAGCCCGCGATTGCTGATGAAACCCTGACCATCGCTGCCACCGATACGGGTGCTCGTGCCATTGACGCCGAAGCGCACACCCAGCTCACGGCTGAAGTCGTCATTGACGATGACGATGCGGGCTTCGATGCGAACCTGGCGCACCGGAATGTCCAGCGTGGCCACCAGCCTGCGGATGTCGGCCAGGCGCTCTGCCGTGTCCTGCAACAGCAGGGTGTTGGTGCGCTCGTCGATCGCCACGCTGCCGCGCGTGGACAACAGCGAGTTGTTGTTGCCGGCCTTGAGCAGCTTAGCCAGGTCGGCCGCCTTGGCGTAATTGATCTGCAGATACTCGCTGCGCAACGGAGCCAGCTCCTGCACTTCCTTGCGGGCCGCGAGAATCTCCTTCTCACGCGCGGCGATTTCCGCAGCCGGCGCGATCAGCATCACGTTGCCTTCCTTGCGCATGTCCAGACCCTTGGTGCGCATGACGATGTCCAGCGCCTGGTCCCAGGGAACGTTCTGCAGGCGCAGCGTGACGTTGCCGCCCACCGTTTCCGTGATCACCATGTTCTGGCCGCTGGTGTCCGCCAGCAGCTGCAGCACGGCGCGGGTCTCGATGTCCTGGAAATTCAGCGTCAGCCGCTCGCCGGTGTATTCCTTCTTGTCCTGCAGCTCCGGCGGCAACTTGACCACCGGCTTGATCTCGATGGTGTAGGTGTTGTCCGACTGGTACGCGAGTTGCTCATAGTCGCCGGAGGCGGCGATCACCAGGCGCGTGCTGTCACCGACCCGCAGTGCATCCACCGAGTTCACCGGCGTTGCGAAATCGACCACGTCCAGGCGCTGCATCAGCGATGCCGGCAGCGCGGTCTTGGCGAAGTTGACGACGATGCGGCCGCCTTCCTGGCGCAGGTCCGCCGGCACCTTCGAATCGGTCAGCTCGACGATGACGCGGCCGGAGCCGTCGCTGCCGCGGCGGAAATCGATGTTGTTCACCGAACGGGTCCCGGTCACCGCGGCTGCAGCCGGCGTCGGCGTGGACGCAGCGGCCAAGGCCGAAGCCGGCGTGTTCCCCGAGCGGCTGGCGTTGGCATCCAGCGTCACCACGATGGAGTTGCCTTGAACGCGGGTCTCGTAAGGAACGAGATTGTCGACGTTCAGCACGACGCGCGTGCGGCCGTTGGCCTCAGCGATATTCACGGTGTCGAGTGCACCCTGCTTGACGTCGATGCGCCGCGAGGTCAGCGCCACCGAAGTATCCGGCAGGTCCAGCGCGATGCGCGCCGGATTGTCCACGGTGAAGGTCAGCGGCTGCGGCGCGGTGTCGCTGAGTCGCAGCGTCAACTCGACTTTGTTGCCGGCGAGCACGTTGGCGTGCACGTCCTCGAGGCGATTGGAGCCCTGCGCAGCCAGCGCGACCTGCGCACCCAGGGCGGTCAGGCCCAGTGCAACGCACATCACTCGCCGCACGAGCGTCGGGATTCCGAGCCTCGCGGACACGCCGGCACCGGAACGATGTACGGGCCGGACGGAAGTTGACGACAGCATTCTTATCTCTCCCTCAAGACTCATTCGGTCAATGCCAGCGCGGCGGGACGCTCGATATACCCACCCAGACCATCGGGAACGATTTCGATGATGGAGATCCGGGTGCTGGCGATACCCACCACGCGGCCGTCGTTCTGGCCGATGTAGTTACCGGGCAGCACGCGATGCACCAGACCGTCCTTGCCCTGTACCAGTCCGTAGTTCTTGCCCCCGAGCGACAGCGTCCCCACCATCTTCATGCTGTCGATCGGAAACTGTTCGAGGAATTCGCGCGGCCGCTTCACGTCGGGACGAATCGCGTTGGCAACGTCGCTGCGCGCCGGTGCGCTGGGCACGAACGGCGAGCGCAGGTTGCCGTCGCTGTAGGCGTAGGTCTCCGACGGCTTGATCTCCGGCAGCGGCTCGATGCGCTCGCCCGGCCGGCTCTTGATCTCGGCGACCTTCTGCTGCAACTGGTCCATGTCGTCGGAGCATCCGCCCAGCGACAACAGGACGATTACGGCGAGAGGTGTCAGCTTGCTCTGAATCATGGATATGCGCTGCCTGTGCTGCGTGCCGATCACTTTGTGGCCGGACGCGGCCGCCTGTTCGTCGGACCCTGCGGCTGGGCGGCGGCCTGTTCCTCGTCATCCAGGTAACGATAGGTCTTCGCGGTCACGTCGAGCTGCAGCTGGTCGACACCCTTGTCCCTGGACACCGGCGTGATTTCCACGTCGTGCAGCGTCACGATGCGCGGCAACGCGGCGATACCGCTGACGAAGGCGCCGATCGAATGGAAACTGCCGGTCAGCCGCATCTTGATCGGCAGCTCGGCGTAGAAGTCCTTGTTGTTCTGCTGGCCGGGCTGGAACAGTTTCTGGTCCAGGCCCGCCGCCGAGCCCTGCTGGGAGATGTCGGTGAGCAGGTTCGGCACTTCGGTCTTGTTGGGCAGCTTGCGCAGCATCGCGCCGAAGGACTGCTCCATTTCCTGCAGCTGGGCCTTGTAGGCATCCAGGTTGGCCGCCTTGCGGGCCTTGGCGGTCAAGCTCTCGACCAAGGTCTGTTCTTCCACGCGGGCCGCGTCCAGATCCGGCTTTTTCGGCTTCCACGCCAGGAAGTACGACAGCAGGCTCACCGCCAGCAGAAAGATGATACCGATCGCGCCCAGCCGGAATATCGCCGGCCAGCGGCCGACGTCGTTGGGATCGAGATTGCGGATGTCTTCCAGAAGATTGCTCATCGGCCGGCCTCCCGCGCACCGCCCTTGGCCTTGCCGTCATCCTGCGCGGCAACCAGGTTTGGATTCTCCTGCACCGCGTTGAGCGTGAACTCCGAGCCGGCATCGCCCGAACCCTTGGTCTCGAGAATGTCCAGCGCCGGCTCCGCCAGCCATTCCGAAGCGTCGATGTTGCGCATGTAATTGGAAACGCGCGTGCTCGATTGCGCCACGCCCTTGAGCTGGATGCGCCGGTCGTTCTGCTTCACCGACGTGAGATAGATGCCGTCGGGCAGCGTGCGCACCAGCTGGTCGAACAGATGCACGATCTCGGCCCGGCTGCGCTCGAGTTGCTCGATGACCTGCATGCGCGCGACCAGCCGCTGCTTCTGCGTCTCCAGCTCCTGGATCTCGGCGATCTGCTTGTCGAGCTTGCTGATCTCGTCCTTCAGGTACTGGTTGCGCTCGTTCTGGTAGTCGACGGCCGACTGCATCTGCCAGTTCACGCCGAGCGCGATCAGGCCGGCCAGCATCAGTGCCGCCACGGCGCCCACGGCGAATTCCTGGCGCCGTTGCTTGCGCTCGGCCTCGCGCCACGGGATCAGATTGATTCTTGGCATCAGTCGAAGCTCCGTAAAGCCAGCCCGCAGGCCGTCAGCAACGCCGTCGCGTCCTTCTTCACCGCCTGCGACTTGGCTTTCTGGCTGATCTTCATCTGGCCGAGCGGGTCACCGCGTTGCGATTCGATGCCGACCCGGCTCTGGATCATCTCGGCCGCGCCGGGAATGTTGGCGCAGCCGCCGCAGAT
>DATMEZ010000182.1:0-47296 GCA_035556415.1 Povalibacter sp. | reverse complement strand
CAACGATCGCGCAGACCCGCCTCAAGTTCGCGCCGGCGCCACCGATACAGGCCCTGAACAGCAGTCCGGCGCACATCACGCCGCCAGTGCTGAAATTAGAGCCGCGGACGGGCGTCCACGGCGCAAGGCATACCAGGAGTTAGTTTCATGGCACTTGTAATCAACACGAACGTGATGTCGCTGAACGCTCAACGCAACCTCACGACTTCCGGCAATCAGCTGGCCACCTCGCTGCAGCGCCTGTCTTCGGGCCTGCGCATCAACAGCGCCAAGGACGACGCCGCGGGTCTGGCGATCTCCGATCGCATGACCACGCAGATCAGCGGCCTGAACCAGGCTGCCCGCAACGCCAACGACGGCATCTCGCTGGCGCAGACCACCGAAGGCGCCCTGCAGGAAGTGACCAACAACCTGCAGCGCATCCGCGAGCTGGCCGTGCAGTCCGCCAACGCGACCAACAGCGACAGCGACCGCGCCGCGCTCAACCAGGAAGTGGCGCAGCGTATCGCCGAGATCGACCGCATCGCCAGCCAGACCTCGTTCAACGGCCGCAAGGTGCTGGACGGTTCGTTCGGCGGTGCGACCTTCCAGGTCGGCGCCAACGTCGGTGAGACGATTTCCCTGGCGCTCACCTCGAGCGTCAAGGCGACGGCGATCGGCCAGGTCGCCAACTCGGCCGGCTCGGTCGATCTGAACACGCTCTTCACCTCGGGTGGCGCCGCCGCTACGGCCGGTAGCGTCGCCGCCGGCACCGTGGCTGACGCCGCGGCCGCCGTGGGCTTCACCATCGGCGGCCAGACCGTCAACGTCGGCGCTTTGGTGGGCCGTTCCCTGGCGGACCTGGCGACTGCCGTCAACGGCCAGTTGACCGGCTACACGGTTGCCGTCGACAGCGGTGGCTTGAGCATCACTGCCGACACGGCGGGTGCCGATACGATGGCGGTCAGTGGCCTGACGGGTATCACTTTCGGTGCGGCCACTGCTGGTACCGCAGCTGTTGCGGGCACCGCAGCCCCGGCCGCGGTTGGCGCCTTCAGCATCCAGGTTGGCACGGGCACCGCGGTGAACGTCGCGGCCGCCACGTACGACACTGCGCAGGATCTGGCTGATGCGATCAACAGCGCCGTGGGCGGTGCTGCGTACGCCTCGATCGATTCCACCAACCATCTGGTGATCTCGGCGGGCGAAGCGCTGACCATCAGCGGCCAGGGTGCGACGGATACGGGCAACGCCAACGCGGCTCTCGGCGGTTCGCTGAACACGCAGAACGTCAGCAGCGTGTCGGGTGCCAACTCGACCATCCAGAGCGTCGACGCGGCGCTGACCTCGGTCAGCAACCTGCGCAGCACGCTGGGCGCCATCCAGAACCGCTTCCAGTCGGTCATCAACAGCCTGCAGGCTGTGTCCGAGAACCTGTCTGCCTCGCGCAGCCGCATTCTCGATACCGACTTCGCGGCGGAAACGGCCAGCCTGACCCGCGCCCAGATCCTGCAGCAGGCAGGTACGGCGATGGTCGCGCAGGCGAACTCGGCTCCGCAGAACGTGCTGAGCCTGCTCCGCGGCTAATCCCCGCGGTGAGATGAGACGACGATGACCCACGCCCTCCCGGGCAGGTCAGCGGCAGGCGGTCGGGATCGTGAGGTCCCGGCCGCCTGCCGCTTTTCGTGTTGCAGGGTATGAAAATTGCAAACGACTCCAGGACGAGCGCGACCGTCGACATTCCGGCGGCGCGGATGACAGGAGAAGCGTGAGATGGCGACGACGGGCGCAGTGGGTGGATCGCAGATCGACGTGCAGGGTCTGGTATCGCAGCTGGTGGCGGCCGAACGCCTCACTGCCGACAAGCAGATTCAGCGCGACACCACGCGCGTCACGACGCAGATTTCGGCGCTCGGCCAGCTGATGGGCTCGCTGTCGTCATTCCGCTCCGCGCTGGAGTCGCTCAAGACCATCGACGCATTCAACGTCCGCTCGGCGAGCAGCAGCGACGAGTCGGTGCTGACGGCGACCGCGGGCGGCAAGTCCGTGGCCGGCAGCTATGACATCGAAGTGATGCAGCTGGCCCAGGCGCAACAGATTTCCTCCGGTCCGTTCGCCGGCGGCAGCAGCGCCGCGGTCGGCACCGGCACGCTGACGATCTCGCTCGGCGACGCCAGCTTCAAGGTGGACATCACTGATTCGAACTCGACGCTCGCAGGTATTCGCGATGCGATCAACGGTGCGAAGAACAACCCCGGCGTGCGCGCCACCCTGATCCAGGGCACGGACGGCGCCCAACTGGTGCTGTCCTCGTCCAAGACCGGCGCGGCCAACACCATCGAAGTGGCGCAGAGCGGCGGCGACGGCGGGCTTTCGCAGCTCGCGTACAGCGCCGGCACGCCTGGCAGTTACACGGTCGTGAAGCAGGCGCAGGATGCTGCAATCAGCATCGCCGGCACGGCAGTGACCAGCGCCACCAACACCATCGAGAACGCGATCGACGGCGTCACGCTGACGTTGAAGAAGCCGACCAGCGCCGAGGACGGGCCGGCGACGCTGACGGTGGCTCAAGACACCAGCGCCGCGACCGCCCGCGTGAAGACTTTCGTCAACTCCTACAACGCGTTGGTCGGGCAGCTCAACAAGCTGCGCAGCTACGATCCGCTCACCAAGACCGCCGGTCCGATGCTGGGAGACTCGTTGCTGAACGGCATCGAAAGCGAGATCCGCCGGGCTCTTTCCAGCGTGGTGCCGGGGCAGGCGCCGGGCTTTCAGACGCTGTCCAGCATCGGCGTGCAGATGACGTCGGGCGGCACGGCTTCGCTGGCGCTCGACGGCACGCTGTCGGTTGACGACGCAAAGCTGCAGAAGGCCCTGACCGGCAATTTCGAGGCGGTCGGCAAGCTGTTCGGCTCCGCCGACGGCATCGCCGCCAGGCTGTACAAGCAGGTGGACGACCGGCTCAAGACCGGCGGGGCGATCGAAACCCGCAGCAAGAACCTGGTGGACCAGCAGCGCGTGCTCACCCGGCGCAAGGACGATCTGGACGCTCGCATGCTGGTGGTGCAGCAGCGTTACCTGGCGCAGTTCACGGCACTGGACACGCTGCTGTCGAAGCTGCAGGTCACTTCCAGCTACATGTCGCAGCAGATCGCTTCGCTGCCGGGCGCGGGCAGCTCGAAATAATTGCCGCGGATGCCGCCCGCATCGGCGAACGTCGAAGAGCGTTCGCGATTCGCTGCATTCTGCCGGCATCAGCCGCCGGTCCCGCCGGGCAATCCCCTCAAGTCCCGCCGTGCACCGCCGTTATCCTTCGTACAGGATTTTGCGGAAGCACAGAACATGTCTGCCTATTCACGAGCCTCGAACATGGCTGCCTACCAAAGTGCCGCAGCGCACGGTGGCGTCGCTGCGTCCGACCCTCACGGACTGGTGGTCATGCTCATGGACGGCGCGCTGGAGCGCATCGTGACCGCCCGCGGCTGCATGCAGCGCGGTGAAATGATCGAGAAGGCCCGCTTGCTCAACCGCGCGATTTCCATCGTCGGGGAGCTGCGCAGCAGCCTGGACCTGTCGGCCGGCGGACAGATCGCCGTGAACTTGAGCGAGCTCTACGACTACATGTGCCGGCGCCTGCTCACGGCGACCAGCGAAAACCGTGTCGAGATGCTGGATGAAGTCACCCGTCTGCTGCACGAGATCCGCGGCGCCTGGGTTGCCATTCCGCCGCACGCGCGGGTTCTTCCATCGCGGGCCTCGCCATGACGTCCGCGGTTGCCGAAAGCGTAATGGCTGCCACCCACAAGCTGGTGCAGCAGGCCATGCACGGTGAGTGGCAGGAAGTGCCGAAGACCGTGGAGCAGCGCCGGGTGCTGTTGGAGCGGCTCACCGCCAACGCTTCGCCGCGCGACCGGCAATGGCTGGGCGCATTGCAGCAGGCGATGGCCGAATCGGATGCGGCCGTGGCAAAGATGGCGGCCGTCGATCCGTTCGAGAAAACGGCGAGCGGCGCGCAGCCGCCGGCCGGGCAGCCGACTGACCAGGTCGATCGCATGCTGGAGCTGCTCAAGGCGGGCAGGTAGGCTGCGGCTACCCGAACCACCGGTGAGTGCCATGTACGAAGGACTCGACACCATCGTTCTGTACGAGGAGCTGGCCTACGAAGACGTCGTGCCACTGGCCTGGCGCGCGTTGCCCGAGCCGTTCGACCCTGCCGTGATCAGCAGCTTCGCGGACCGCAACCTGCGTACGCTGCAGGCCGTGGCGGCGCTCGACGAACATGGCCAGGTCGACAAGGTCGATGACAACTCGCCACCGGCTGCCGACATCGCGCGGCTGGAGCTCAAGGTCAATTTGCTGCTCGACATGGTCGGTCAGCTTCTCACGGCAAGCAATCCGCGACCGAAGGCAACCTCCATCCGCTTCAATGCGCTCGGCGCGGTGTGGCAGGGCAGTGCGCCGTATCCGGCGCTGGGCAACCAGGGCGTGCTCGAGGTCTACCTGCGCGACTGCGTTGCCGATCCGCTGCGACTGGTCGGGCGCATCGCCTCGGTCGGCCCGGACGGCAGGATCAAGGCGCGCTTCATTCCCCCCGGCGAGAACATCGCCGATCTGCTCGAGAAGCTGGCTTTCCGCAAGCATCGCCGGCAAGTGGCCGGCGCCAAGCATCCCAAGAAATGAGAAGCGCATCCGCTGGCTGCGTAGGGCGGCACAGCGGACCTTCGTCTCACTTTTCCCGAAACGCCGGATTCGTCGTCGTCCGCAATTCGTGATCCAGTACCGCTGCCTGCGCCAAAATATTGGCAGCAGTTCACGCGTGAACCGAGTTCAGGGATTCCCTGATGGAGCGTTACCGGTGCGCGACCACAATGCGCGCAAGTCCACATAAGGACGACGGGAAAAGAACACTGGCGACGACGATGAATCTCAGCGAGCCCACAAGAACAAAACCAAGCACCTTGCAGCACGCCGTGGTTTACGACTGCGACGCCGAGCGGGCCGAGAAGGTGGCTGCAGTGCTCAGATTCCTGGACCTGGAACCGCTGCTGATCGATCACGCTGCCCTGATGCGCGCCGTGATCCAGGCGCCGACCACGCCGCCGGCACTGCTGATCGGTGACGTGGGCGACTCGCCGGACTGGCGCGAACTCGGCGCAGCCTTGCGCGAGCAGCTGGGTGACGTGCCGGTCGTGGCCTACGGTTCGGCAGCCGCTGCCGACCAGCTCATCGACGCCGTCGGCGCAGCGCGGGTCATCCGTCTGCCGTTTCCTTTTAAATATGAGTCGCTGGCCAAGGCGCTGCACGTACCGGCCCAGGCGGCGCTGGAAGAGGCGGGCAACGTGGTCATGCCGACCGGCGTGTCGGCCGCCATCCGCGACGTCACCCGGCTGATCCGCCAGGTGGCGGCGCACGATTCCAGTGTGCTGATCCTTGGAGAATCGGGCACCGGCAAGGAGCTGGCGGCCCGTGCGATTCACGATGCCAGCCCTCGGCGGCAGCGGCCGTTCGTCGCCATCAACTGCGGCGCCATTCCCTCGGAGCTGCTCGAAAGTGAGCTGTTCGGGCATGAGAAGGGTGCGTTCACCGGTGCGGTGGCGGCGCGCAAGGGCCGCTTCGAGATCGCCGAAGGCGGCACGCTGTTCCTCGACGAGATCGGCGACATGAGCCTGCCGATGCAGGTGAAGCTGCTGCGGGTGTTGCAGGAGCGGGTGTTCGAGCGCGTCGGCAATCACACCTCGATCCGCTGCAACGTACGCATCATTGCCGCCACGCATCGCAATCTCGAAGATTCGATCGCGCGCGGCGCCTTCCGCGAAGATCTGTTCTATCGCCTGAATGTGTTTCCCATCGAAATGCCCTCGCTGCGCGAGCGCGTCGAGGACATTGCGCTGCTGATCAGGGACTTTGCCCATCGCAACGTCAACGAAGGCCGCAGCCGCGTGGAACTGACGAATCGTGCGCTGCAGGCGCTCAATCGCCATCCCTGGCCCGGCAACGTGCGCGAACTGGGCAATCTGATCGAACGCCTGTCCATTCTCTGTCCGAACCAGCGCGTCGACATTGCCGATCTGCCGCCGAAGTACCGTCCGGCCGCGGTGGTGGAGGACCTGCTGCAGCTGTCCGACGAGCCGGCTGCCGCGCCTGTTTCGCAGTTGCCGGCACTGTCCGAGGACGAAGAGGAGTTCGCCTGCGACGATCGCGAGGCGGTCTCGATGCTGGCGCAGACCGACACGCCGGATCCGCTGGCGCAGCTGCCGCCGGAAGGACTGGACCTGCGCGATCACCTGTTCGCCATCGAGCGCAATCTCATTCGCCAGGCGCTGAATCGCGCCGGCGGCACCGTGGCCCATGCCGCGCGCCTGCTCAAGCTGCGTCGCACGACCCTGGTGGAGAAGCTGCGCAAGTTCGAGATGCTCAACGAGGCCGCGTCGGAAGTTTGACGTCGGCTTGCCGCGTGCGCTGGCAGAGCATTGCCAGCGGACGCAGGTCACACGGCAAACCCTTGCCACCTGTGACCGGGTCCACAGGATGAAGCTCTGGCAGGGGCGGAACCGGCGGCTGGAACGGAACTTGCTCCTTCTTCGCCGTGATGAGCGCAAATCCCTACATCGAAGCAACGCAGCTCGAAAGCCTGGCGCGTGCAGCCCGGGAAACGAGCGTCGAATTGCGGCCGGCAGGCCCCGGCGCCGAGATCGCTTACCTCGAACCTCGCGCCAATCCGGACAACGATCTCGTTGCGTATGCCGCGAGCTCGCGCCGCCTGACGGCGCTGGCACGTCGCGTTGCGGCGAGCGATTGCACGGTTCTGATCGCCGGCGAATCCGGCACCGGCAAGGAAGTGCTGGCGCGATTCATTCATCGCAACTCGCCGCGCGCGGGCCGGCCGTTCATTGCGGTCAATTGCGCTGCCATCCCCGAGAACATGCTGGAAGCGATGCTGTTCGGCCATGAGCGCGGCGCGTTCACCGGGGCTCACGCCAGCCACACCGGCAAGTTCGAACAGGCGCAGCACGGCACGTTGCTGCTCGATGAAGTCACCGAGATGCCGCTTGGCTTGCAGGCGAAGCTGCTGCGCGTATTGCAGGAACGGGAAGTCGAGCGCCTCGGCGGGCGGGTGCCGGTCGCACTGGATGTCCGGGTCCTGGCGACGACGAATCGCAACCTGCGGGCAGAAGTCAGCGCTGGCCGTTTCCGCGAAGATCTTTACTACCGTCTCAATGTTTTCCCGCTGTCGACCACGCCGCTGCGCGAACGCCGCGATGACGTGTTGCCGCTGGCGATGCGCCTGCTGACGTCGCGCTGCCGTCCCGGCGAGCGCATACCTGCGATCAGTGCCGATGCAGCGCACCTGCTGCTGACCTACTCGTGGCCGGGCAACGTGCGCGAGCTGGACAACGTCATGCAGCGTGCGCTGATCCTGTGCAATGGAGCAGTGGTCGAGCGCGAGCACATTCATCTCGAGCCGATGCTGGATTCTTCTCCCGCTCCCGCCCCGGGAGAGGGGCGGGGTGAAGGCGGTCGCGGCGATGGCGTCTCCAGCATCGAGCGCTCGGCACTTTCCGATTCGCTCTCGAATGCCGAACGCGAGTTGATCCTCGACGCGCTGCGCATCGACAACGGCAATCGCCAGGCGGTGGCGAAGCGTCTGGGCATCAGCGCCCGCACGCTGCGCTACAAGCTGGCGAAGCTGCGCGATGCGGGTGTCGAAGTATGAAGAGCCTGGGAGTCTGACCATGTCCACCTTGCAGATCGACGCCGTGCTTTCCCAGATCCGCTCCATGCAGTCGCAGATTCGCGGCGTGGGCGGGCAAGCTCATGAGGCGTCGCAGGCCATCGCGGCCGCACAGCCGCAGGGCGCCGCGCCGGGCTCGTTCTCGAACGTGCTCAAGGCGGGCCTGGATCAGGTGAACGAAGCGCAGCAGAAAGCCAGCAGCCTGCAAACGCAGTTCGAACAGGGCGTGCCGGGCGTGGAACTGCCGCAAGTGATGCTGGAGATGCAGAAGGCCAGCGTGTCCTTTCGCGCGCTGACCGAAGTTCGCAACCGGTTCGTGAGCGCGTATCAGGACATCATGAACATGCCGATCTGACGATGTCAGAACGGCGCCGCAACGAGACAGATCTGAATCTACGTATGAAATCGGACACGAACATGGGTGAAGGACGCTTGCCGGCCAGTGGGGTGCTGCCATGAGCGCCGAAGCCCTCGCATTGCCGCGGCCGTCGGTCATTCCTGCCGCCCTCAAGCCGCTGCTGCTGCTGGTGGGGATCGCTGCTGCCGTGGCGGCCGGCGTCGGCGTCGTGTTGTGGTCGAAAGAGCCGACCTACAATCTGCTGTACGGCAATCTCGGCCAGCAGGACGCGGCGCAGATCGTGCAGGCGCTGCAGGCCGCCGGCATCGATTACAAGCTCGATGACAACGGCGCGATCACGGTGCCGGCGGAGAAAGTACACGACGCGAGACTGAAACTGGCCGGACAAGGCCTGCCCGAAGGTGATGGTGGCTTTGCCGTGATCTCGAAGGATCCGGGGTTCGGCGTCAGCCAGTTCATGGAAGGGGCGCGCTACCAGCATGCGCTGGAAACCGAGCTGGCGCGTACGATTGCGAACTTGCAGCCAGTCGAAGCGGCGCGTGTCCATCTGGCCCTGCCGCGTCAGTCGGCGTTCGTACGCGATCGCCGTCCGCCGAGCGCCTCGGTGTTCCTGCAATTGAAGCCGGGCCGCCACCTGGAATCGGAGCAGACTACCGCCATCGTCAACCTGGTGGCCTCCAGCATCCCGGAGCTGGAAGCGACGCAGGTGACGGTGGTCGATCAGCGGGGCCGGCTGCTGTCTTCGCCGGATAGTCACGATGAATTCGCGGTGCGCGGCAAGCAGCTCGAAATGGCGCGCGCCATGGAAGAGCGCTACACGCAACGTATCGAAGAGCTCTTGGCGCCGCTGGTCGGTTCAGGCCGCGTGCGTGCGCAGGTCGTTGCGGACGTCGAGCTGTCCACGACGGAGGAAGCGCGCGAGCAGTATCGACCGGACAGCCAGGTCGTGCGCAGCGAACAGACTGCGGAAGAAACCAGCCGCACCGGCGCAGGCCCGCAAGGCGTGCCCGGAGCGCTTTCGAATCAGCCGCCGACACCGGGCGTCGCTTTGCCGCCGGGCACGCCGGCTGCCGGAACGCAGGCCGCACAGTCACAGGCGGCGCAGGCTGCGCCGGAAGTTGCAGCAACGCCGGCGCCACCGGACAACACCTCCAAGCAAGCGACCCGCAACTACGAGATCGATCGCACGGTCGCATACACCAAGCAGCCGGCGGGCCGCCTCAAGCGGCTGACGGTTGCAGTGCTCGTCGACAATCTGCGCACGCCTGGAGAGGACGGCAAGGTCGTCGAGACCGCGCTCACCCCCGAACAGTTGGCGAACGTGACGCGCCTGGTCAAGGACGCCGTCGGTTACGACGAGTCGCGCGGCGACAGTGTGAACGTGGTCAATGCTTCGTTCAGAGGCGAGGTCACCGAAGAGATCAAGCCGGAGCCGATTCCGCTGTGGGAGCGTCCGCTGATACGCGACATCGCCAAGTTGCTCGCGGGACTCATCGTCCTGCTCGCCCTGGTGTTCGTGGTGCTGCGTCCGCTGGTGCGCGGCCTGTTGGCGCCGCCGAAGCCGGCGTACGTGCCGCCGGCGTTGCCCGATGGTATGTCGGCCGCGCTGGCGGGAAACGCCCCGGACGGGCGGGCCGCAATGGACTATGAAACCCAGATCGCGCAGGCGCGATCCCTGGTGGCGCAGGACCCGGCGCGTGTGGCGCAGGTCGTGAAGACGTGGGTCGGTGGCAAAGATGAGTAATCCGTCCGGTTCGGCCCAGCAGAAGGGCGCACCGCAGCGCAACGGCACCGAGCGTGCAGCGATCCTGCTGCTCTCGCTCGGCGAGCAGGAGGCCGCCGAAGTCATGAAGCACATGGGTGCGAAGGACGTGCAGCGCATCGGCGCGGCCATGACGCAATTGCAGAACATTTCGCGTGCGGAGCTGACCGGAGTTCTGAACGAGTTCACCACCACCGTGGAGGGCCAGACTTCGCTCGGCGTGGGTGTGGATGAGTACCTGCGCAAGGTGCTGATCGGCGCGCTCGGCGAGGACAAGGCGGCCGGCGTCATCGATCGCATCCTGTTCGGACGGTCCAGCAAGGGCCTGGAAGCGCTCAAGTGGATGGACTCGCGCGCCGTGGCGGAGCTGATCCGCCAGGAGCATCCGCAGATCATCTCGATCGTGCTGGCGTACCTGGATGCGGACCAGTCCGCGGAAATATTGCAGCAGTTCCCCGAATGGCTGCGTGCCGACGTCATCATGCGAATCGCTACGCTCGACGGCATCCAGCCCAGCGCGTTGCACGAGCTCGACGACGTGATCGAGAAGCAGTTCGCCGGCAAGTCCGGTGCGCTCAAGACCTCGGTCATCGGCGGCATCAAGACCGCGGCGAACATCATGAACTTCATGGACACCCACCAGGAAAGCGCCGTGATCGAGCAGATCCGCAAGGTCGACGAGACCCTCAGCGGCAAGATCCAGGATCTGATGTTCGTGTTCGACGACCTGCTGGAGATCGACGACCGCGGCATGCAGGAAGTGCTGCGCGCCGTGCCCGGCGAGCGCCTGCTGCTGGCGATGAAGGGCGCGGAGGACGATCTCAAGGAGAAGATCTTCAAGAACATGTCGCAGCGCGCGGCCGAAATGCTCAGGGACGACCTGGAGGCCCGCGGCCCGGTGCGCCTGAGCGAAGTGGAAGCGGCACAGAAGGAAGTCCTGACGCTGGTGCGCAAGATGGCCGAGGCCGGCACCGTGCAGCTCGGCGGCAAGGGCGAAGAATTTGTTTGAGCAACGTCCGAGCATGAACGCGACAACCGCTACTGCCACCGACCAGGTTGCGCTCTGGGACCTTCCGACGGTTTCCGGCAAGAGCGTGCAGGTCCGTCGTACCGGTCCGACCGTGGGCGAGCTCGAAGCCATCGAGCAGAAGGCGCATCAGGAAGCCTACGCCGCGGGGCGTGCCGAAGGCCTTGCTGCCGCGCGCGCCGAGAGCGAGCCGCAGCTGACGCAGCTCAAGGCGCAGGTGCAGCGCATGAGCGCCATCTTCGACCAGCTGGCCCGGCCGCTCGAAAACATGGATGCGCAGGTCGAACAGCAGCTCGTCAACCTGGCGTTGGCGATTGCGAAGCAGCTGGTGCGGCGCGAGCTGAAAACCGATCCGACGCAGGTGATCGCCGTGGTTCGTGAAACGGTTGGTCTGCTGCCCGCGTCAGCGCGGGATGTGCGGGTGCATCTGCATCCGGAAGATGCTGCTGTCGTGCGCGAGAAGCTGGCGACACCGAGCGCCGACCGTGCCTGGAGCATCGTCGAAGACCCGGTGATGACCCGCGGCGGCTGTCGAGTGACGACCGACACGGCCCAGATCGATGCCCGGCTGGAGACTCGCATCGGTGGCGTGATCAGCGCCATCCTGGGTGACGAGCGCGCTGCGGCCCGGGTGGAAGAGCCGGGCGCGGAGCAGGTGGAAACTCGATGAACCTTGGAGCACACACCACCGGCGCGCCGCGCTGGCTGAAGCACATCGAGTCTTGCCAGCGACGCGTGGAGCGAGTGCCACCGCCGCCGGTGGAAGGTGTGCTGACGCGCATGATCGGGCTGACCCTGGAGGCCGCCGGCTGCCAGGCCGCGGTCGGCGATCGTTGCGACGTGCTGGCCGGTGATGGCACGCGCGTTGCGGCGGAAGTGGTCGGCTTCTCGGGCGATCGTCTGTATCTCATGCCGACCGGCGACATTCATGGCCTGAAGCCGAATGCGCGGGTGATTCCTCGTGTCGGCGCGGAAACGGCAGCCGTCGGATCGCAGCTCCTCGGGCGAATCATCGATGGAGCCGGCGAGCCTCTGGACGGCCTCGGCCCGCTCAATTGCGAAGATCGCGTGCGCCTCACCGGCGCGCCCATCAATCCGCTGGCGCGTCAGCCCATCAGCGAGCCGCTGGATGTCGGCGTGCGCACCATCAACTCCATCCTCACGGTCGGCCGCGGCCAGCGCATCGGCCTGTTCGCCGGCAGCGGCGTCGGCAAGAGCGTGCTGCTGGGCATGATGGCGCGTTACACCAGCGCGGAGATCATCGTCGTCGGCTTGATCGGCGAACGCGGTCGCGAGGTGAAAGAGTTCGTGGAGCGCATTCTCGGACCGGAAGGGCGCAGGCGCGCAGTCGTGGTTGCGACTCCCGCCGACAATCCGCCGCTGATGCGCCTGCACGGCGCCTGGCTGGCGACGGCAATCGCTGAGTATTTTCGCGAGCAGGGCAAGAGTGTCCTGCTCATCATGGATTCATTGACGCGCTTCGCGCAGGCGCAGCGCGAGATCGGGCTAGCCATCGGCGAAGCTCCGGCCACCAAGGGTTATCCGCCCTCGGTGTTCGCTCGTTTGCCGCAGCTCGTCGAGCGCGCCGGCAATGGAGCTGCCGGCAGTGGATCCATCACCGCTTTCTACACGGTGCTGACCGAAGGCGACGATCAGCAGGACCCGATTGCCGATTCCGCGCGTGCCATTCTCGACGGCCATTTCGTGCTGTCGCGGCGCATCGCCGAATCCGGCCAGTATCCGGCGATCGACGTCGAAGCCTCGGTCAGCCGCGTCATGCACGAGATCGTGCCGCCCGAGCACAGTGCGCTGGCACGGCGATTCCGCCAGACGCTCTCGACCTATCAGCAGAACCGCGACCTCATTGCGATCGGCGCTTATCAGAAGGGCAGCGATCCGCGCATCGACGCCGCGATCGAACAATGGCCGGCCATGCAGCGCTTTCTGCAGCAGGACATGCACGAGAAAGTGGAATACGCAGACAGTCTTCGCGCCCTGGGCGAAATGATCGAGGATGACGGCTCATGAGTCGCGCCAAACGATTGCAACCCGTTCAGGAGCTGGTCGACGACGCCGAGAAGCGGCTGGCCCAGAGCGTCGCTGGATTCGAGCGGCGCGTCAGCGAGGCGGAAGCCAAGTTGCTGGAGCTCGAGCGCTATCGCGGTGAATACGAACACCAGCTCAACGCGCGCGCAGCGCAAGGCATCGGTGTGACGGATCTGCGCGACTACCAGGCATTTCTGGCGAGGCTTGGTGAGGCCATACGGCAGCAGCGCAATCTGCTACAGAGAGCGCATCAGGAACGCGACGCCGAAAAATTGCGATGGCAAGATGCGGCGCGACGAGTGAAAGCGCTCGATCATGTCGTGGGTCAATGGCAAGCGGAAGAGCGGCGCACACTCGAGCGCCGCGAGCAGCGCGATACCGACGAAAGAGCGCAGCGGGGCAGGCGGGACGGAGTGATGAGATGACCATGGCAGCCACCGGCCTCCCCATCGCAACGAATCTGCCCGCGGCTGCGCCGCAGGCATCGTCTACATCCCCCGGCGATGTCGCGCCCGCGGATTTTCTCCTGATGCTGGGCCAATTGCTCGGCGGTGCCGTGCCGGCACAGGCCGCCGCGGCTGGATCGGCCAAGGCCGCGACCGCAACGACCGATTCGGATACGGAAATTTCCGAGGCGACGGACGATGCGGCTGCCCTGATTGGCGTGCCGTTCACTCCGCCGACCCCCTGGACGAACCTGCAGCCTGCGGACGCGGCGTCCGACGCCGGCGACGCTCTCAAGTCTCTGGATCTGATGCCGCTTGGCACGGCGTCCAAGTCTGAAGCGAGTGACGCGAAGCTGGCGCCCGCCCTGCTCGAAGCGATGGGCAAGGATGCCGATGCGCTCACGGCGGCAACGAATCCGGGCGTTCAATCGCCACAATCTGTCGACAATCAGCACGCGTCGCGTGTCGCTCTGGGTGGTGATGTACCGCGCGGGCTGCACAATCCAGTCGGCAGTTCTGCGTGGGCCGACGAATTGGGAACGCGTCTGGCATTGATGGCCGATCGTGGCCAGCACACGGCATCGTTGCGTCTGTCGCCGGAGCATCTGGGGCCGCTGGAAGTCCGCATCTCGGTTCGTGACGACCAGGCATCCGTCTGGTTCGGCGCCAGTCACGCCGATACTCGCGCGGCGCTCGAACAGGCGTTGCCGCGGCTGCGTGAGTTGTTCGCTTCCCAAGGCCTGTCGCTGGCGGATGCCGGAGTGTTCCGCGAGCCGCCGCGCGATCAGCCCAGGCTCGCGCCGTCGTTGTCTTCATCTGCCGAGGCCGGCTCGACCGAGTCCGAGGCCATCGCACGGGTCGGCCCGATCCGGCTGGGCCTGGTCGACGCCTACGCCTAGTAAAGCGTTAAAGGGGACAGATTTATTTTCCCTGTCCTCTAGGGAAAATAAATCTGTCCCCTTTAACTCCTTTAACTCCCGCCCGTGCGCTACGTCACATTCGCTGCGCCAACTTTCCGTCGCGGCGTCGCGAGTGTGCTGTATTTCACACTCGTCGAAACACAATAAAACCCTTGTTTTAAAGGCATTTGGTCATCTCCGGGCCGGCATGGCACGCGCCTTGCTAGTTACCGAGCGCGAGTTCGAATCGCAGCGCTCTAAGTCCCGAGGATGAGTCGATATGTCGGAAGCCACTGCCACCGCCGATGCCGTCGCCGAGAAAAAGTCCGGCTCGAGTCTGCTGGTGATCGTTCTTGTCTCGCTGCTGGCGGCCGCCGTCGCCGGCGGCGGCGTGTATTTCTTCGCGGCCGCCAAGGGTGACACCGAGACGGCCGAGAAGGCCGACGCCGAGAAGGTGCCTGCCAAGCCCAAGGGCCCGGCGCTGTACGTCAAGATGGATCCGCCGTTCGTCGCCAACTTCGAGGCCAAGGGCCTGGTGCGCTTCCTGCAGGTCTCGGTGGAAATCATGACGCGCGATCCAGTCACCTCCGAGCTGCTCAAGCAGCACGATCCGATGATCCGCAACGACCTGCTGATGCTGTTCGGCAACCAGCAGTACGAGAACATCAGCACCTCCGAAGGCAAGGACCGGCTGCGGGCCCAGGCGCTGGAGGCGGTGAAGAAGATCATCGGCCAGGAAGGCGGCGACGCCAGGAAGGTCGAGCAGTTGTATTTCACCAGCTTCGTCATGCAATAACTCGAAATCCGCACCATGTCCGGTCAAGACGTACTCAGCCAAGACGAAATCGACGCGCTATTGCACGGCGTCGACAGCGGTGTCGTGAAAACGGAGGACGCTGCGCCTCCGGGCGAAGCGCGCGCCTACGATTTCACCAACCAGGTGCGCATCGTGCGTGGACGCATGCCCACGCTGGAGATGATCAACGAGCGCTTCGCGCGCCTGTTCCGCACCGCGCTGTTCAACATGCTGCGCCGCACGCCCGAAGTGGCGGTGGCGCCGATCAAGATGCAGAAGTTCAGCGAGTACGTGCACTCCCTGCACGTGCCCACCAACCTGAACCTGGTGCGTATCCTGCCGCTGCGCGGCACCGGCCTGGTGGTGCTCGATCCGAAGTTCGTGTTCGCGGTGGTCGACAATTTCTTCGGCGGCAATGGCCGTTTCGCCAAGATCGAAGGCCGCGAGTTCACCGCGACCGAGACCCGCGTGATCCACATGCTGCTCAAGCACATTTTCGCCGGCTTGAAGGAAGCCTGGTCGCACGTGGCGCGGCTCGACATCGAATACCTGAACTCCGAGATCAATCCGCACTTCGCCAACATCGTCAGTCCCACCGAGATCGTGGTGGTGACCAGCTTCCACGTCGAGCTCGACGGCGGCGGCGGCGACGTGCACATCACCATGCCGTACTCGATGATCGAACCGATGCGCGAGCTGCTGGATGCGGGCGTGGCGAGCGATCGCGTCGAGCACGACGAGCGCTGGGTGCTGGCGCTCAAGGAAGAGATCGAGGACGCCGAGGTGGAACTCAGCACCTCGCTCGGCCGCGGCCGCATCACCATGCAACAGCTCATGGACATGCAGCCCGGCGACATCATTCCCTGCGATTTCGGCGGCCGCGCCACCATCCTTGCCGAGGACGTGCCGATCTTCCGCGGCACCTTCGGCGTCTCGCACGGCCAGCAGGCCGTGCAGATCGAGGAGCGCGTCACCCGTTTCAAACCCAAGATTCTCGACACCCTGCTGGCCCACAAGATCTGACGGAGCCCGACCATGAACGCCAAGTCCTCTGATGCCGCGGCCCGCGCCGAGTTCGGAGACCTGCAAGACGCGGGCTCTACCGAAGGCGCACGCGACGTCAATCTCGAAGTCATTCTCGACGTGCCGGTGACGCTGTCGATGGAAGTCGGCCGCACCCGCATTCCAATCCGCAACCTGCTGCAGTTGAACCAGGGGTCGGTGGTGGAGCTGGACCGCGCTGCCGGCGAACCGCTGGACGTGTTCGTCAACGGCACGCTGGTGGCGCACGGCGAGGTGGTGGTGGTCAATGAGAAGTTCGGCATTCGCCTCACCGACGTGATCTCGCCCGCGGAACGGATTCGCAAGCTGAAGTGACGGGTGCTTCAGTGACCAGACCAGGACCATGGGCGTCGCGGGCGCGACGGCTCGCCGTCGGCGCGGTCTTCGCGTTGCTGGCGTCGGCAGCGATGGCCGCCGACAAGCCGTTCGCTGCACCCGAGGTCGCTCAGCATGTTCCGCCGTCGACGGCAGGCAGCCTTGCGCAGGTGACGTTGTCGCTGCTGCTCGTGCTGGCGGTCGTGTTTGCCGCGGCATGGATGATGCGGCGCCTGCGCGGCTTCGGCAGGTTCGGCGCGAACACGATCCAGATCATCGCCGATGCGCCGCTGGGCACGAAGGAGCGGGCGGTCCTGATCCAGGTGGGCCAGCAACAGCTGCTGCTCGGCGTTGCTCCTGGCCGCATCAATACGCTGCACGTGCTGACCGAGCCGGTGAGCCCGGCCCATCCGCTGTCACAAGGCATCGCGCCGGCCACCTCGCCACAGGGCGCCGTGGATTTCAAGGCCATCCTGAAGCGGAGTCTCGGCCTGTGAAGCGGCTGATCGCATTGCTCGCACTGCTGCTGCCGGTGGTCGCATTCGCGGCGCCCGGGCTCGACGCCGTCACGGTCACGACCAATCCCAACGGCGGCCAGACCTATTCGCTGACCCTGCAGATCCTGATCCTGATGACGGCAGTGACCTTGCTGCCGGGCATCGTGCTCATGATGACTTCGTTCACGCGTATCGTCATCGTGCTGGCGATCCTGCGCCAGGCGCTGGGCGCCGGACAGGCGCCGCCGAATCAGGTCATCATCGGGTTGTCGCTGTTCCTGTCGCTGTTCGTGATGGGGCCGGTGATCGACCGCATCAACACCGACGCGGTGCAGCCGTACATGGCCGGCACCATCGATGCGACCGCGGCGCTCGACAAGGGCGCGCAGCCGCTCAAGAAATTCATGCTCGACCAGACGCGCGAGAGCGACATTGCCACCTTCGTGCGCATCTCGGGCGGGCAGGGCTTCGACAAGCCCGAGGACGTGCCGCTGCGCATCCTGGTGCCGGCGTTCGCCACCAGCGAGCTCAAGTCGGCCTTCCAGATCGGGTTCCTGATCTTCATTCCCTTCGTCATCATCGACCTGGTGGTGGCCAGCGTGCTCATGTCCATGGGCATGATGATGCTCTCGCCGGTGCTGATCTCGCTGCCGTTCAAGCTGATGCTGTTCGTGCTGGTAGACGGCTGGTCGCTGGTGATGGGTACCCTGGCTGCGAGCTTCTACACATGACCCCCGAAACCGTAATGACCATCGCCCAGCGGGCGCTCGAAATCACCATGCTGCTGGCCGCGCCGCTGCTGTTGGCCGCGCTCGCCATCGGCCTGCTGGTCGGTGTCTTCCAGGCCGCGACCCAGATCAACGAGATGACGCTGTCGTTCATTCCGAAGCTGCTCGGCATGGCCACCACCCTGGTGATTGCCGGTCCGTGGATGCTCAAGGTGATCGTGAGCTACACGCGCGAGCTGTTCGAGAGCATTCCGGGGTTGATTGGATGAAGCGCCGGCTCGTCGCAGGCCGTGCGCCGCGGCCGATCTCGGGATCGCTCGCTGCCGCAGCGCGCAGCCGCTAGCCGGAAGCCCAAGCGATGCTCTCGCTCACCAGCGGTCAACTCGAATCCTGGCTGATCCAGTATTTCTGGCCGTTCATCCGCATCGGCGCCTGCTTCCTGGCCGCACCTGTCTTTGCCGCCAATTTCATTCCGCCGCGGGTGCGCCTGCTGCTCGCCGGCGCGGTCACCATCATCGTCGCGCCGCTCTTGCCGGTGCCGACGATCACGCCGCTCTCCATCGAAGGCGTCGTGGTCACGATCCAGCAGATCATCATCGGACTGGCCGTCGCTTTCGTGCTGCAGCTCATTTTCGATGCGCTCTCCATGGGCGGACAGCTCCTGTCGAACACGATGGGCCTGGGCTTTGCCTACAACGTAGACCCGATGCGCGGAGTGGGCACACCGGTGCTGGGCCAGCTCTACATGATCCTGGTGACGCTCACTTTCCTGGCGCTCAATGGCCATCTGCTGCTGATCGAGCTGTTGGTGCAGGGTTTTACGACGCTGCCGGTCGGGTCTGCCGGCCTCGGTGCGGAACAGTTGTGGAACGTCGCCGCCTGGGGCTCGCAGCTGTTCACCGGCGCAGTGATGGTGGCGCTGCCCGGCATGACGGCACTGCTGGTCGTGAACCTGGCGTTCGGCGTGATGAGCCGCGCCGCACCGTCGCTGAACCTGTTCGCGGTCGGTTTTCCGATCTCGCTGATCTTCGGCCTGATGATCATCTACGTGGGCCTGCCCGCGGTGCAGAGCACGTTCATCGACTCGCTCGATGCGGCGTTCGGATTGATTCGCGGGTTGATGGGAGTGTCAGGGTAATGTCGCGGTCAGGGAAAGTCTTGGCAGCGCAGCCGGAGTACCTGGAGCTATCGTGCCAGGCGCCGTTCTGGCCGGGGCCACTCATTTCCAGGACCGCGCGTAAATACGTCCCTGTAGCGCTTGCTCACTCGAAACGTCCCTGTTTCTCCTCTCATCCTGAAAATGAGTGGCCCCGGCCAGAACGACGCCCGAAAGAGAGTGCCAACTGCCTTTCCGGAAGCGCGCCCGACGAGCGTCACTGCACCAGGAGTTCCCGCGTTCCCGGCGGGGGTATCTCGTTTCGGGAGCCTCAAAAACAGGATGTTTTTGTGGCAGCCCCCAGGGATGGGTTCACGGCGGTCCCGAAACGAGATACCCCCGCCGGGAACGCAACACCGTCAACCGAAGCTGCCCCTCTTCTCCGATGGGTTCAGCACGCTGCGGAAACGAGCCACCTGAACCGCAGCGTAGGCCGCCGCCATGGCTGAAAACGAAGACGGTCAAGAACGCACTGAAAGCGCGACTCCAAAACGCCGCGAGGAGGCGCGCAAGAAAGGGCAGATTCCTCGCTCGCGCGATCTGAGTGCCGCCGCGGTGCTGATGACGGCCGGCATCGCCTTGTCCGCGCTCGGCAGTCAGCTCGGTGGCGACCTGCACGCTCTGATGCGTCGCTCGCTGATGCTGTCACGCGACCAGGCGCTCGACGCTTCTCAGTTGTTGCCGGCGTTTGGCAGCGCCGCCCTCGACGCATTGCTGGCATGCCTGCCGCTGTTCGGCCTGATCGTGCTGGCCGCATTGCTAGCGCCGCTGGCGCTCGGTGGCTGGAGCTTCAGCACCGAAGCGTTGATGCCGCAGTTCAATCGCCTCAATCCGCTCTCCGGCATCAAGCGCATGTTCGCGATGCGCAGCATCATCGAGCTGATGAAGGCGCTGGCGAAGTTCGGGGTCGTGGCCCTGGTTGCCACGCTGGTGCTGTGGAACAACGCGTCGGCGCTGCTTGCGCTGGGACGTGAACCGACGGCGCAGGCCATCATTCATGCGGTAAAACTCAGCGGCAGCGCCCTGATTCTCATCTCCGCCGGCATGCTGCTGATCGCAGGGTTCGACGTGCCGTACCAGCTGTGGCAATACGCCAAGCAGCTGAAGATGACGCGCGAGGAAGTGCGTCGCGAAATGAAAGAGAGCGAAGGCTCGCCGGAGGTCAAGGGCAAGATCCGCCAGTTGCAGCAGCAGATGGCGCGCCAGCGCATGATGCAGGACGTGCCCACGGCGGACGTGATCGTGACCAACCCGACGCACTTCGCAGTGGCGCTGCGCTACGACGAGAAGCGCATGCGCGCGCCGATCGTGGTCGCCAAGGGTGTGGACCTGGTGGCCGCCCGTATCCGCGAAGTGGCGAACGAGCATTCCGTGCCGATCTTCGAGGCGCCGCCGCTGGCGCGCGTGCTCTACAAGAACGTGGATATCGGTGGCGAAGTGCCGTCTTCGCTCTATGTCGCCGTCGCCCAGGTTCTGACCTACATCTTCCAGCTCCGTGCCGCCCGCCGTTCCGGGCAGCAGCCGCCGCAGCGGCCGGTCGTGTCGGTGACCGAGTAGTCCGGCCCGGAAAGGGATGCGTAAGGGGCGACCGTACCGGGCCGCGATACCTCGACCCGGCTCCTTTCCAAAGTGTGAACGAATCCCGGTCCGCCGCTGGCCGCATGGCTTGGGAGTTGCACATAGATCGGGGTGTCAACTTGATGACGTCCTGGAAGCAACCAGCAAGCAATGGCCGCGGCATCCGCCCTCAATCTCGGTTCCATCCTGCGCTCCGGCATCGGTGTGCCCGTGGGCGTGCTGGCCGTGCTGGCCATGGTGGTGCTGCCGCTGCCGCCGATGGCGCTGGACGTGCTGTTCACGTTCAACATCGCGCTGTCGCTGGTGGTGGTCATGGCCGTGTTCTACGTGGCGCGGCCGCTGGACTTCGGCGTGTTCCCGACCGTATTGCTGCTGGCCACGTTGCTGCGCCTGGCGCTCAACGTCGCCTCGACCCGCGTGGTGCTGCTGCATGGCCACACCGGCTCGCACGCAGCCGGCAAGGTCATCGAATCCTTCGGCGAGTTCGTGATCGGCGGCAACTATGCCGTCGGCGTGATCGTGTTCGCCATCCTGACCATCATCAACTTCGTGGTCGTGACCAAGGGCGCAGGCCGCATCTCGGAAGTGAGCGCGCGCTTCACCTTGGACGCCATGCCCGGCAAGCAGATGGCGATCGACGCAGATCTCAATGCGGGTCTCATCAACCAGGACGAAGCGCGCGTGCGTCGTGGCGAAGTGCGGGCCGAGGCGGACTTCTACGGCTCGATGGACGGCGCCAGCAAGTTCGTCCGCGGCGATGCCACGGCGGGCATCCTGGTGCTGGTGATCAACATCCTCGGCGGCATCGCCATCGGCATGATGGGGCACGACCTGAGCTTCAAGGATGCCGCCCGCATTTATACCTTGCTGACCATCGGCGACGGCCTGGTGGCGCAGATCCCGGCGCTGCTGCTGTCGACGGCCGTTGCAATCATCGTCACGCGCATGTCGGGCTCGCAGGACATGGGCGGCGAGCTGGCCAAGCAGCTGTTCGGTCATCCGCGTGCGCTGGCGGTTGCGGCCGCGCTGCTCGGCACGATGGGGCTGATTCCGGGCATGCCGAACGTGCCGTTCCTGCTGATGGCGGCGATCTGCGGCGGCGGTGCCTGGCTGCTGCACAAGAAAGCGCAGGAGCTGCCGCCTGCACCGATCGAAGCGCCACCGCCGCCGGTGCCGGCGTCCGAATCGCGCGAGCTGACCTGGGACGACGTGCAGCCGGTCGACATCATCGGCCTGGAAGTCGGCTATCGGCTGGTGCCGCTGGTGGACAAATCGCAGGGCGGCGATCTGCTGGCGCGCATCAAGGGCGTGCGACGCAAGCTGACCCAGGATCTGGGCTTCCTGGTGCAGGCGGTCCACATCCGCGACAACCTCGATCTGTCGCCGAACGCCTACCGCATCAATCTCGCCGGCGTGCCGGTGGGTGAGGGCGCGATCTATCCGGAGCGCGAGCTCGCCATCAATCCGGGCAAGGTGTTCGGCACGCTCACCGGCATCGAGACGCGCGATCCGGCATTCGGCATGGAAGCGGTGTGGATCGAGCCTTCCTCGCGCGATCACGCGCAGACGCTGGGCTACACCGTCGTCGACGCCAGCACTGTGATCGCAACGCATCTGAGCCATGTGATTCAGACCCATGCGCACGAGCTGCTCGGTCACGAAGAAGTGCAGCACCTGCTCAACGCCCTCGCCAAGAGCGCACCGAAGCTCGTCGAAGATCTCACGCCGCGTCTGTTGCCGCTCGGCACTGTCGTGCGTGTGCTGCAGGGCTTGCTGGCCGAGCGCGTGCCGATTCGCAACATGCGCACGATCGTCGAAACCCTCGCCGAGCACGCGCCGCGTACGCAAGAGCCGGCTCAGTTGCAGTCGCTGGTGCGCGTGGCGCTCGGCCGCCAGATCGTGCAGGACATCGCCGGCATGGCCACCGAGTTGCCGGTGATCACGCTGGAGCCGGATCTGGAACAGCTGCTGAGCAGCTCGCTGGCCGGTTCGAATGCTGCGACGCCTGGTTTGGAGCCGGGCCTGGCCGAGCGCATGCAGCGCCGCCTCGCCGAAGCCGCGCAGCGGCAGGAAATGACGGGCGAACCGGCAGTGCTGCTGGTGCCGCCGCAGTTGCGACAGACGCTGGCGCGCTTCATGCGGACCATCGTGCCGAACATGCACGTGCTGGCGTGGAACGAGATTCCCGACAACCGCAAGGTGCGGCTGGTGACGGCCGTCGGACGCTGAGTGACAGGACTTAACGGATCATGAAAATCAGACACTACCGAGCCAGTGACATGCGCCAGGCGCTGCGCCAGGTGCGCGAGGCGCAGGGGCCGGACGCGGTCATTCTGTCGAGCCAGCGCATCGAAGGCGGCGTCGAGGTCGTGGCAGCCGTGGACTTCGAGGCGGAGACGGCGTCCGCAGATGCGTCTCCCACTCGCACGTCGCGTGACTTTTCCCGCGGTGGTAGAGGTGAGGACGATTCTTCCGCTCTTTCTGAGAAAGGAGCGACGACGGCACGCGATCGGAGAAACAGGGACGGAAGAGGCGAAGCGCCTTTCGCTGCGGCAGAAGGGTATGGCGCACTTCCAGAGGGAATGTGGCCCGCGGCTGGCGCGGCCGACGTCAACGAAGAGCTGCGCACGTTGCGTCAGATGCTGGAAACGCAGCTTGCCACGCTGGCTTGGAACGATCTGTCACGGCGTTCGCCGTTGCAGGTCGAGCTGTTGAAGCAGCTGACCGTGCTGGGTCTGGCGCACGATCTGGCTGGTGAGCTGGTGGCGCAGTTGCCGTCCAAGCTCGAGCTGGCCGAAGCGCATCGCCTGGCGCTGGCGCTGCTGGCGCGTCGCATCGAGGTGGTCGAAGAGCAGTGGATCGAGCAGGGCGGCATGATCGCGCTGGTCGGTCCGACCGGCGTCGGCAAGACGACCTTGATCGCCAAGCTTGCGGCACGCTGGGTCATGCGTCATGGCCCGCGTTCGTTGGCGCTGGTCTCGGCTGACTCCGTGCGCATCGGCGCGCAGGAACAGATCCACACGCTCGGCCGGCTGCTGGGCGCGCCGGCGTATGCAATCGAAAGCGCACGCGAACTGCCTGAGCTGCTGGATCACCTGACGGATCGCCGCCTGATCCTGATCGACACGGCAGGACTGAGCCAGCGCGATGCGCGCCTGACGGACGAACTGGAAACACTCGCCGCCGCTCATCCGAAGCTGGAAGTTTCGCTCGTATTGTCCGCAGCGGCGCAGGCCGGTGCCATCGAGGAAACGGTCGAACGCTTCGCTGCCGCGCGCGCTTCGAGCTGCGTGCTGACCAAGCTCGATGAGGCCACCAGTCTTGGCGGCGCCATCTCCATGCTGATTCGTTCCCGCTTGCCGGTCGCTTACCTGAGCGAAGGTCAGCGGGTTCCCGAAGATTTGTCTGCCGCACGCGCGCATCAGTTGATCGCGCGGGCGGTGGAGCTGTCGCGCAGGGCAGGAGCGACAGCGGACGAAGATCTGCTGCAACGCCGCTTCGGCAACGTGGCGCACGCGCTGGCGTGATCAAGAACCAACGATGAGACAAGGTCAATTCATGGAATCAATGCAAACCGCTGGCCTGCGCAGAGCCGCGAATCCCGGGCCGGTGCAGGTCATCGCCGTGACCGGCGGCAAGGGCGGAGTCGGTAAGACCAGCGTGGCGGTCAATCTGGCCACCGCGCTGGCCACCACCGGACGGCGCGTCATGCTGCTCGACGGCGATCTGGGGCTGGCCAATGTCGATGTGTTCCTGGGGCTTTCGCCGCGACACACCATGGCGCACGTGCTGTCGGGCGAGCGCGCCCTGGAGGAGATCATTCTCGAATCCCCGCACGGGGTGCAGGTGGTGCCCGGCGCCTCCGGCGTCGCCAACATGGCGAACCTGTCGGCGGCGGCGCACCTGAGCCTGGTGCAAGCCTTCAGCAGCCTGAGCAGTCGCGTGGACGTGCTGATCGTCGACACTTCCGCGGGCCTGTCGCACAGCGTGTTGCAGTTCTCGCAGGCGGCGCAGCACGTGCTGCTGGTGGTGTGCGATGAGCCCGCCTCGATGACCGACGCTTACGCGCTCGCCAAGGTGCTCAGCCGCGACCACGGCGTCAGCCGCTTCCGCGTCGTGGCGAACATGGTGCGCACGCCGGGCGAGGGCGAGACCCTGTTCCGCAAGCTGGAGCGGGTCACGTCGAAATTCCTGGATGTCACCCTGGAGTACCTCGGGGAAATCCCTGAGGACCCGTACCTGCGCCGCGCAATCCGTGAACAGCGTCCGGTGGTCGGCGCCTTTCCGGCCAGCCCTTCGACGCGGGCATTCAAGAAATTGGCACTCAAGGCCGATAAGTGGCCTGTACCGGACGGCCCGCGGGGGAATCTCGAATTCTTCATGGAGCGCCTGGTGCGCCGGCCGCAGATGCGGCTGGAGGTGGTGCGGTGAGCGGCGTGGCGGCGTACAGCGCCCGGCCCGCGAGCCGGGACGTCGATGCGATGGTGATGCGCCACGCCGAACTGGTGAAGCGCATCGCCTATCACCTCGCCGGACGCTTGCCGGCGTCGGTGGAAGTGTCCGATCTGATCCAGGCCGGCATGCTGGGCCTGCTGGAGGCGGCGGCGAACTACACGTCCGGCCGCGGTGCGAGTTTCGAGACGTATGCGGGTATCCGCATCCGTGGCGCCATGCTCGATGCCCTGCGCAAGCTCGATTGGGCGCCGCGCTCGGTGCATCGCAAGGCGCGTGCGGCGGCAGCCGCGGTGCGGGAGTTGGAAGCGGAGTTCGGGCGCGAAGCGCGCGACGGCGAGATTGCAGATCGCATGGGTGTCTCGCTCGAGGAGTACCACCGGATCACGCACGATGCGGCAAGTTGCCGCATGGCGAGCCTGGACGACTCCAGCGGCGAGGACGATTCGCTGCTCGGGCGGGTGGAGGACGAGACCGCGGATCCGTTCCTCGACGCCAGTGACGAAGGTTTTCGCCGCTCGCTGGCAGCGGCGATCCGCGAGCTGCCGGAGCGTGAGCGGCTGGTGATGTCGTTGTACTACGACGACGAGTTGAATCTGAAAGAGATCGGCGCGGTTCTGAAGGTGACCGAGTCGCGCGTATGCCAGCTGCATGGCCAGGCGCTGGTGAGATTGAAGGCGCGGCTCGTCGATTGGCGCGACCGCACGGACAAGTAAGTGGCGCTGCGCTTTTGAGTTTTGCAGGAGATCGAGACAGTGAGCAAAGACATGAAGTTTCTGGTGGTCGACGACTTCTCGACCATGCGCCGCATCATCAAGAACCTGCTGAACGATCTGGGCTACGCCAACGTCACCGAGGCCGACGACGGCGCCACCGCGCTGCCGATGCTGCAGGCCGGCGACTTCGATTTCCTGGTGACCGACTGGAACATGCCGGGCATGCCCGGTCTGGACCTGCTCAAGGCAGTGCGCGCCGATCCGCGCCTGGCGAAAATGCCGGTGCTGATGCTGACCGCCGAAGCCAAGCGCGAGCAGATCATCGAGGCGGCGCAGGCCGGCGTGAACGGCTACGTGATCAAGCCGTTCACCGCGGTCACGCTCAAGGAAAAGATCGACAAGATCCTGGAAGCACGCGCTGCCTGAGGGGTCCATGTCGGCCCGGCTGCAGCGATTTTCCCGTACGCCGGCATCGAAAGATGCGGCAAGCGCAGGTCGCCTCGAGCAAACGGCAGCGCCGCTTTAGCAAAGGTCACATCATGAGTTCTGGTATCACAGCCCTGCAGGAAGAGTTCGGCGCCTCGATCGCCGCGCTGGCCGGCGCGCTGGCTGCGGACAACGAAGAGTTGTTCCTGAGCGAGCTGGATGCGCTGATGGAGCGACGCGAGAAGAAGCTGTTCGGCGAGCTGCGCAAGTTGGCCACCGGGCTGCAGACGGCGCTGGTGCGTTTCAGCATCGACTCGCGCCTGGTGGACCTTGCAGAAAAAGAGATTCCCGACGCGCGCCACCGGCTCGATCACGTGATCAAGCTGACCGACGAGGCCGCGCATCGCACCATGGATCTGGTGGAGCAGTCCGGCCCGCTGGCCGAGCGCACGGCCAGGCAGTC
The DNA here is from genome assembly GCA_035556415.1 of Povalibacter sp. Taxonomy (GTDB): domain Bacteria; phylum Pseudomonadota; class Gammaproteobacteria; order Steroidobacterales; family Steroidobacteraceae; genus Steroidobacter. Next base: position 20,858 of record DATMEZ010000182.1, on the reverse strand, counting down.
GGGTGAGCTGGTGGAGATGTGGCGACGGTTCCGTGCGCGCAGCATCGCCGTCAACGACTTCCGCGAAATGATCCAGCGCATGGACGTATTTCTCGAAGCAACGCGCGTCGACATGGACAAGGTGCGCGGCAACCTGGCGGAAGTGCTGCTGGCGCAGGGCTATCAGGATCTGTCGGGCCAGATCATCCGTGGCGTCATGAAACTGGTCGGCGAGCTCGAAGCCGCGCTGAGCGAATTGTTGCGTCTGTCGGCTGGTTCCAGCACCCGCAAGAGCGAGGAGAGTGTCAGCGTCGATGTGCGCCGCGGCTTCGGTCCGGCCGTGCCCGGAATCGACAATGGTCCGGCGGTGAGCGGGCAGCAGGACGTGGACGCGTTGTTGTCCGGTCTGGGAATGTAAGGCCGGCGGCGCGCCGTCCCTAATTTCTCATGGATATTCTCAGCATCATCGGCCTGGTTCTCGCCGCCGGCGCCTTGCTGGTCGGCGCGGTGCTCAAGGGCGCGGGCCTGCAAGCGTTGCTGTCCTCAGCGGCCTTCATGATCGTCGTGGTCGGCACCATCGCCGCCATCTGCGTGCAGACGCCGCTGGGGGTGATGAAGCACGCCATGCGCATCTTCCCCTGGCTGTTCCGCCCGCCCTCGATCAAGCGGCCCGAGCTCATCAAGAAGATGGTCGAGTGGAGCAACACCGCGCGCAAGCAGGGCCTGCTGGGGCTGGAGCCGCTCATCGAGAAGGAGCCGGACGACTTCCTGCGCAAGGGCCTGCAGCTGGTGGTCGACGGCAGCGAGCCCGAGATCATCCGCACCACGCTCGAAGTCGATCTGCACGTGCGCGAACAGGCCGACATGCGCGCGGCGAAAGTGTTCGAAGGCATGGGCATCTACTCACCGACGCTGGGCATCATCGGCGCGGTGCTCGGCCTGATGGCGGTGATGCAGAACCTGGCCGATCCGAGCAAGCTAGGTCACGGCATCGCCGCGGCGTTCACCGCCACCATCTACGGCATTGGCCTTGCCAACCTGTTCCTGCTGCCGGTGGCGAACAAGCTCAAGGTGGTCATCGCCAGCCAGAGCGAAGCGCGCGAGATGGCGATCGAAGGCATGATCTCCATCGCGCAGGGCGAGAACCCGCGCAGCATCGAGTCCAAGCTGCAGGGGTACCTGCATTGAGGTCCCGGGCGCCTGCTGGCCAGGCATCCGGAGCCTAGGGCTGTGCCCATGTCCCGCCGCCGTCACAAACACGAGGAGCACGTCAACCACGAAGCGTGGGCCATTCCGTATGGCGACCTGGTGACTTTGCTGCTGGCGTTCTTCGTGGTCATGTACGCGATCTCGTCCGTCAACGAAGGCAAGTATCGCGTGCTGTCGGATTCGCTGTTCGCGGCGTTCCGCGGCGCGCCGCGCACGCTCGAGCCGGTGCAGGTGGGCGAGAAAGCCGTGGGCTCGGGCGCCGACATCCAGATGACCATCGTGCAGCAGGCCATGCTCGAAGGGCAGCCGCGCTCGATGCTCGAACCCAGCCCGATCCACATGAACGAGCCGCGGCGCAAGGCGCTGCACGCCAGCGACACCACGTACGACTCGGAGGCCGAACGCAGCGACAGTGCCATGGTGCAGCTGGAGGAGGTGGCCGCGCAGGTGGAGCAGGCCATGTCGGGGCTGGTGCAAAAGAAGCTGATCGCCGTGCGGCGCCATCAGCTGTGGGTGGAGGTGGAGATCCGCACCGACATCCTGTTTCCGAGCGGCGTTGCGACGCTCTCGCCCGCGGCGGTCGACGTGCTCAAGCAGCTTGCCGAAACGCTCCAGCCTTTTCCCAATCCCATCCGGGTCGAAGGCCACACCGACGACCGTCCCATCAATACGGCCGCGTTTCCGTCGAACTGGGAGCTTTCCTCGGCACGCGCTGCCAGCGTCGTGCATCTGTTCACGCAGGCGGGACTCAACCCGGCGCGGCTTGCCGTCATCGGCCTGGGCGAATATCGGCCGTCGCAACCCAATGACACGCCGGAAGGGCGCAATGCCAACCGGCGCGTGCTGCTGGTGATCCTCGGCGGCAACGCACCGCCCGAAGGCACCTATGCCAAGGACCGCGGCAGGCCGGATTCGCAGGAGGCGCCGGCAGAGCAAGCCGTCATCGCGACATCGGACCTTCCGGCGGACCTGCCGATTTCACCGATCCAGTCAGTCGAAGCGGTTCCCGCCGCCGCAGAGCCTGAACCTGCGGGCAGTGCTCCGGCGCTGGTCGCGTCGCCAGCCTCCGCTGAATCCGCGTCCACTCAGTAGCTGCTGCAACTTCGACTGCTGCAACTTTCCACGATGGCGATGCCGCAGCGCGTCGCTATGATCGGCCGGCCCTTCCCAGTTGCAGGAGGTTGCGACCGTGGCGTCCGAAGAATCCGGCTCTCCGCCGACCAAAGACAATCCCTATCAGCAGACCTACGTCGTCCGCAAGGGCGACACCTTGTCGAAGATCGCCGATGAGTATTACGGCGATGCGCGTCTGTACACCAAGATTTTCGAGGCCAACCGCGATGTGCTGACCGATCCGAACAAGATCCGGCCGGGGCAGAAGCTGCGCATCCCATGACAACGAGGACGAAGGAGTGACGCTCATGAGAACGACGATGAAATGGCTGGCGCTGCTGGTCGTGACGCTGTTCGTGGCCGCCTGCGCGGGTCAGAAGGAGCCGGCCACCAAGGCCGTCACCGAGATCGAAGCATCGGTGAACACGTTGCGCGAGGATGCAGCCAAGTACGCGGCCACCGAGCTGGAGACGGTGGAAGACGGCCTGGCTTCGCTCAAGGCGAGCCTGGCGAACGGCGACTACAAGTCGGTGCTGGCGGCGGCGCCGGCAGTCTCGACGCAGCTGTCGACGCTGCAGCAGACGGTTGCCGAGAAGAAGCAGCAGGCCGAGGCCGCGTTCGCGGCGGCCACCGAGCAATGGAAGACGCTGAGCACCGAGGTGCCGGACATGGTGGCGGCGATCCAGAGCCGCGTCGACATCCTCGGCAAGTCGAAGCGGCTGCCGAAGAACGTCAGTGCCGAATCGTTCGAGGCCGCCAAGCAGGGGCTGGAGACCATGAAGGCGAGCTGGAGCGAGGCCGGCAGCCATTTCAGCACCGGCGAGCCGGTGGACGCCGTGGCCAAGGCGCAGGAAGCCAAGGACAAGGGCACCGAAGTCCTGCAGCTGCTGGGCATGAGCTGACGATCCGGCCGATCCGCGCCGCATGGTATCGGCGCGGGCAGGAGCGAGAGACCGGCTTTTGCCGGTCGACTGGCACGCTTCCTGCTTGACTCCTGTAGCACCGGACCGTGCACCGCCAGCGATTTGACGCTGGCGGTGCCGACGGTCCGGATCGACGTGACCCACGTCACAGGAGTCGCCCGATGTTCGAAATTCTGCCCAATCCTTCCCTGGAAACCCTGCTGCTGGCCGGCCGCGCGATGCTGCTGGTCGGTGCCTTCTGGGTGTTTTCCCTGGCTTTCATCCGTTGGCGCCGCGCCAACGAGCGGGACAATGCGCAGCTGCAGGCCCAGCTCGAACGTGCGTTCGTGGAAATGCGCAGCCTGCACGAAAGCGTCATGGTGATGAGCGCCAGGCTGGAAGCCATGTGCGAGCGCAGCGAAATGGAGTCGCGGCTGGCGCCGGCTGGCTCGCCCAGCGCTCACCGCGGCTACGACATGGCCGCGCGTCTGGCCAAGAACGGTGCAGGCGTCGAGGAGCTGATCGCAAACTGCGGCATCTCACGGCACGAGGCGGAGCTGCTGGCTCGGCTGCACAGCGCACGCGAAACAGTGGCGTCGGCTGCATCCAGGGCTACGCAACGCGGGCAACAAGAAGCCATGCGGCACGAGAGCAGGCCTGGCCTGGGTGTCGAACAGCAAGGTGCGCATGCGCAGCCGCCGCAGGGCGCCGCAGGGCGCAAGCGCGGATCGCTGCTGAGCGTGGTCGGGTAGCCTTCGCAGGCCGGATGCTTACGGGCGACGGGTTCGGGGCGAGCCGATCACTTGCCTCTGCCCGTAACGGCCCACGCGAACGCCAGCACGTGCGCTACCGCAACGTAAAGCTCGCGCGGTACCTCGGCACCGAGATCCAATCGCGATAACGTTGCCGCCAGCGCGGCGTCCTCTTCGAGCGGCACCTTGTGCTCACGCGCCGTCTCCATGATGCGCTCGGCGATCGGGCCTCCGCCTTTGGCGACGACGCGTGGAGCGCCATTGCCGTTGTAGTGCAGCGCGACCGCGAGCGGCGAATGAGTGCGCTCACTCATGCGCGTACATCCAGCAAACGGGTGGTGCGGATACCGGCGTCGCCGGCCGGCATGCCGTGCAGGCAGACGACGCGATCGATCTCCAGTCCCGCCTCGCGCAACATCGACTCGAGCTCGGACGAGCGAGCCGACAGGGTATTCACGACGGTCGGCGATTCCGCGCGTAGCTGCACTCCGATGCGATGACCCACCAGGGTGACGCGTGCGTGCAGCGCGCCGATGGCGCCTAGATCGAGCGCCGCTTCCATCGTCCAGGAATCGCCGCCACCCGATTCGTGCTGTCGCGGTCGATCCTGCTCGATGCGCAGCCGGATCACGCTCGCCCGGTCGCCGTGGCGCATCGGCAGTTCCAGCAGTATCGATTGCGGCGGTGTGTCTTGCGGAGCATTGCTGACTTGCAGTGCCGTCATGCGCGAAACCGCGCCATCGGTCTGGCGGGCCAGCTCGTTCATTTGTTCGGCCGGCGTATCCAGCACTGCCAGCGTTGCCGGAGCGGCGGGCAGCGACGTCAGCGGCCCGCGCGTGAGCGGCACCGGAGAGTGCATCGCGGAATCCGTCGTCGCACTGCTCGGTCGCGCGCCGTGGTCGCGCAGGACGCGGGTGAGATTGAGCATCAACGCTTTCACGTCGTTGGCGACAGCGGCAGCCAGCATGCGCCGGTCGGCAGCGGCAAGGGTCGACTCCAGGAATGTGCCGGAGCGAGCGATGGCGCTCTGCAGTCCCTTGGGATCCGTGAGCGTCGCCGCATCGGGCAGCGCCTGCCACAGCCTGGCGGCGGCCTGGGTGACCGACGGCGGCAACTGCTCGGCGCTACCTTTGCCGTTGGCGATCCATGCGAGGTTCGACACCAGCGGGGCAGGGCTGGCCTGGCGCGGCAGGTACTTGCGCAAGGCATCGGTGGCGACGTCGTCACTGACATTTCTTTCCGACGACAGCGTTTCCAGCGCCAGCACCGGGCTGTTGCGCAGCACGCGCAACGTAAGGCGCTCGCCGTCGGCCGGGCCGGCTCCGTCGCCCGAGGCAATGCGTGCCGGATACTTGATGTCCGCGATCTTCAGCCACAGCTCGCCGGTGCGCGCATCACGCAGCGCAGTCGCCTGCAGGATGGCGCCGACGCGCCAATCCGACAGCAGGCTGGGGCTCTGTCCCGCAAAGCCCAGGCTGCGAATGCTGGGGAGATCGACGCGCATGACCTGGCTGTACCGCTCCACTGTGACGTACTTCAAGCATTTAACGGCCGCATCCGCCGCGGCTTGAGGGAAAGGACGGCCTGTCCGCGACACAGCTCACTGTTACGACACGAGGTGCGGCCGCAACCCGCCCGCAGCCGCAATGACAGCTAAAGCACCTGCGGCAAATGCCGATACGCCAGGCAGTTTTATTGAAATTGGCCGGCGGATCGGTGCGCAAGATGGCGAAGAGAGCGAAGACAAAGGAGTCCGCAGCGACGCGCTCGCGCCGCAAGCGTGAGCAGGTGACCGGGCTGTCGAACTCGTCCAGCCAGCCGGTCGTGGCGATCATGGAATCAGAAGAGCAACTGACGACGATCATGGATTCAAACGAGCAGCCGGTCGCGGCCGCCAGCTCATCCGGGCAGCCGAGCGTGACCACCGATCTACAGCAAGAGTCCGGCGTGACTGCGGACTCGCCTGTGCATGCGGCGGCAACCATCACCCTGGGTGCCCATTGCTGTGTGAAGGATGCCGTCGCCCTCAAGAGCTCGTTGTGCGCGGTCGTGGAGACGCCGGACAGCGTCGTGCTCGACGCGGCCGCCGTCGAACGAGTGGATACCGCCACGATGCAGCTGCTGTGTGCCTTCGTGCGCGAACGCGCCGCTCACAGTCGCGGTATCGTGTGGCACGGCGTTCCTTCTGCATTGAACGAGGCTGCGCGCCTGCTCGGCCTGCAGTCGCATCTTGGCTTGCCCCTGTCCGAATCTTCCGGAGCAGCAGCATGATCCGCATCCTGGCCGTGGACGATTCGCCGTCGATGCGCGACATGGTGCGCATCGCGCTCACCGACGCCGGCTACGAGGTCACCCAGGCCACCGATGGACGTGAGGCGCTCGAGTTCGCCCGCCAGGGTTCGTTCGACCTGGTGCTGTCGGACGTCAACATGCCGGGCATGGACGGTATCGACCTGATCCGCGCGCTCAGATCCGAGAGCGCCTACAAGCACACCCCGATTCTGATGTTGACCACCGAGTCCTCGGTCGAGCGCAAACGCGCAGGCAAGGATGCCGGCGCCACCGGCTGGATCGTCAAACCGTTCGATCCCGAACAGCTGGTGGCCACCATGCAGCGCGTGCTGAGGTAATTATGGCGCTCGATCTTGCACAGTTTCACGATGCGTTCTTCGACGAGAGCTTCGAGGCGCTGGATACGATGGAGGCTTCGCTGCTGAAGCTCAACGTCGGCGCGCCCGAGCCCGAGCTCATCAACACCATCTTCCGTGTCGCCCATTCGATCAAGGGCGGCAGCGCCACCTTCGGCTTCTCGGAAGTGGCGTCCTTCACCCACACCTGCGAGACGCTGCTCGATGAGCTGCGCGGCAATCGCATGAACGTCACCCGTGCGATCACCGATCTGCTGCTGCGCTCGGTGGACGTCATGCGCGAGATGCTGCGTGCGGTCCAGCACAAGACGCCGATCGATGCCCAGCGGGTCGCCGATCTGCAGTTCGACCTGGAGCTGGCGATCGTGCAGAAGAATGCGGCGGCAGCGGCTGAGTCCGTGCCTGCTCCCGCGGCAGCGATGCCCGTTGCCGAACCGTCGACGCCGGTAGCGTCCCCCGCAGGGGCAGCAGCGCATCGGTGGCATATCGTGTTCCGTCCTTATCCGCAGCTGTTCGTGCATGGCAACGATCCGTTGCGCATGTTGCGCGAGCTGTCGGAGCTCGGTGATCTCGACGTCACGGTGGACGCCGGCAACCTGCCGGCGCTGACGCTGCTGGATCCGGAGTCGTGCTTCCTGGCGTGGGATCTGCGGTTGCAGACCGAGGCCACGCGCGAGGTCATCGAACAGGTTTTCGACTGGGCCGAAGGCGACTGCGAGCTGAAGATCGAAGAGCAGGCCGCTGCCGAGCCCGTTGCCGCTGCCGCATCGCCGGTGGCGGAGCCGGTGAAAGCCGTCGAGAGCAAGCCGCAGCAGTCCGAACCGGCACGGCCGCATCTGGCCGCAGTGCCGGCGCACGAGCCGCCTCACGACACGCCGGCCAAGCAGGGGCTTGGCGACGGCAGCTCCATCCGTGTCAGCACCGAGAAGATCGACGAGCTGATGAACACGGTGGGCGAGCTGGTCATCACGCGGTCCATGCTGACGCAGCTGGGTGCGAAGCTCGAAGGAACCCTGGTGGAGCAATTGCGCTCGGGGCTGGCGCAGCTGGAACGCAACGTGCGCGAGCTGCAGGAAAGCGTCATGCGCGTGCGCATGTTGCCGATCAGCTTCGTCTTCAGCCGCTTCCCGCGCATGGTGCGCGACCTGAGCGGCCGGTTGGGCAAGAACGTCGACCTGAAGATGACCGGCGATCAGACCGAGCTCGACAAGACGGTGCTGGAGAAGATCGGCGATCCGCTGGTGCACCTGGTGCGCAACAGCGTCGATCACGGCATCGAGATGCCGGACGTGCGCACGGCCGCGGGCAAGTCGGCGACCGGCACGGTGTTTCTGGAGGCCTACCACAAGGGCGGCAACATCACCGTGGAAGTGGGCGACGACGGCGGCGGCCTGAACAAGGATCGCATCCTGGACAAGGCGCGCTCGCGCGGCCTCATCGGTCCCACCGAGGTGCTGACCGACGAAGCCATCTACGAGCTGATCTTCATGGCCGGCTTCTCCACCGCCGAGCAGACCACCGACATCTCCGGCCGCGGCGTCGGCATGGACGTGGTGCGCCGGAACATCAAGGAGCTGGGCGGCACCATCGAGGTGCGCTCGGAGCTCGGCAAGGGCTCGCGTTTCATCATCACGCTGCCGCTGACCCTGGCGATCGTCGACGGCCAGTCGGTCTCGGTCGGCACCGAGAGCTACATCGTGCCGCTGATCACCATCATCGAGTCGCTGCAGCTCAAGGCCGGCATGGTCAACCGGGTCGCCGGCCAGGGTGAGGTGTTCTGGTTCCGCGACCGCTACCTGCCGATCGTGCGCGTGCACGAAGTGTTCGGCGTCAAGCCGCGCACCACGCAGCTGCACGAGGGTTTGATCATGGTGGTGGAAGGCGAGGGCCGCCGCGTCGGCCTGTTCGTCGACGACCTGCTCGGCCAGCAGCAGGTGGTCATCAAGTCGCTGGAAACGAATTTCCGGCGCGTCGACGGCGTCTCCGGCGCCACCATTCTCGGCGACGGCTCGGTAGCGCTGATTCTCGACGTGGCGGGGCTGATCCGCGGCGCCACCCAGCGCGCGGCGGCCTGAAGCCGACGCCCCACGATTTCAACGACGAATTTTCAAGAAGCAACGATTCGCAGCGAGAGGAATTGTCATGACGAGTCTGAACCTGACTGTGAAGGCCAAGCTGTACGCGACCCTGGCGGTGACCGCCATCATCATGATCGGCGTCGGCGTCGTCGGCCTCACCGGCACCCGTTCGAGCAACAGCAACCTGGACGCCATCTTCTCCAATCGCTTCATGCCCACGGGCTGGGTCGGCGCGATGGAATCCGCCGATCGCGAACTGCTGACCGGCGCCGAGGACGTGGTGATCCGCCAGGACGCCACCGCAGTGAACGCCGCGCTGGAGCATCTGAAGGAGCGTGAAGTCGAGGTCAGAGCCCTGTTCGCCAAGCTGCAGGCCACGGAGCTGACGGCGAAGGAGCGACAGATCGCCGACAATTTCGGTCGCTACGGCACCGAAGTGCTGGGCTTCGTGCAGGAGGCGCTGGTCGCGGCGCAGGCCGGCACCTTCGACAAGGCCGAGAGCCTGCTGATCGAGAAGGCCCGCCCGACCTACGACAAGATGACCGGCGCCAGCGAGGCGCTGCTCAAGACGCAGATCGACGTGGCGCAGGAGATGCGCACCGGCGCCGAACAGGCGTTCAAGCGCAACACCGCGATCATCTTCGGCGCGATTGCGCTCGGCATGGGCCTGGCGGCGGTCCTGGGCGTGCTGCTGGTGCGCTCCATCGTCAACGCGCTCAATTCCGCAGTGAACATTGCCGACCGCATCGCCAGCGGCGAGCTGGGCAACCAGGTCAACATCGAGAACAACGACGAGCTGGGCCGCCTGCTCGACTCGCTGCGTCGCATGGATTCCAAGCTGGTGGAGATCGTCGGCGGCGTGCGCGGCAGCGCCGAGGCCGTCGGCTCGGCGGCGCGCCAGCTCTCGCACGGTAATGACGATCTGTCGCAGCGCACGCAGCAGCAGGCTGCCGCGCTCGAAGAGACCGCATCGAGCATGGAAGAGATGACGGCCACCGTGAAGCAGAACGCGGACAACGCTCGCCAGGCCAATCAGCTGGCCGTCGGTGCGCGTGAACAGGCGGAGAAGGGTGGGGCGGTGGTGCACCGGGCCATCGGCGCCATGGGCGAGATCAACGCCTCCAGCCGCAAGATCGCCGACATCATCAGCGTCATCGACGAGATCGCTTTCCAGACCAACCTGCTGGCGTTGAACGCCGCCGTGGAAGCGGCGCGTGCCGGCGAGCAGGGCCGCGGCTTCGCCGTGGTCGCCACCGAGGTGCGCAACCTGGCGCAGCGCAGCGCCAGCGCCGCCAAGGAGATCAAGGACCTGATCAAGGACTCGGTCGACAAGGTCAAGGTGGGTTCGGAGCTGGTCGACGAGTCCGGCAAGACGCTCTCGGAGATCATGGAAAGCGTCAAGAAGGTCACCGACATCGTGGCCGAGATCGCCGCCGCCAGCGAAGAGCAGTCCACCGGCATCGAGCAGGTCAACAACGCAGTCACGCAGATGGACAGCGTCACGCAGCAGAACGCTGCGCTGGTGGAGGAGGCCTCCGCTGCGAGCAAGTCGATGGAGCAGCAGTCGACCAAGCTGGTCACGCAGATCGGCTACTTCCGTGCCCACGATTCGGTCGTGTCGCATCAGGCTCCCGTGGCTCAGCCCGCCGCAGAGCGTCCCGCCGCGACGGTCGTGCGCAAGCCGGTTCGTCCCGCGACTTCGCGCCGCCCGGTTGCTGCAGCCAAGCCGGCTATCGCCACTCCGGCGCCGCTGGCGCGCGCCGCGGGCGACGACAGCGCCTGGCAGGAGTTCTGAGCACGGGCCCAAGCGGCAGCGGATTGCGCAGGCCCGATAGAGTGAAAGCCCTACTCGTGCCGACGGCGGCTGCGCCGATAACGGTAGCGCAGGCCGGCTTTCGAGCTTCGAGATTGAGAGACAGCAGGTAAGGATCAAGTTATGAGCACGCAGGCAGCACAGACCAGCAACGCAGCGGGCGAAGCCGGCTCGCACCAGGTACTGACGTTCACGCTGGGCGAGGAAACCTACGGCGTGGACATTCTGCGGGTGCAGGAAATTCGCGGTTATTCCACGGTTACTCGCATTCCGCAGGCCCCGGCACATGTGCTGGGCGTGCTGAACCTGCGCGGCTCGATCGTGCCCATCGTCGACATGCGCATGCGCTTCAACCTGGAACGCGCCGAATACACACCGCTCACCGTCATCATCGTGCTGTCGGTGGAGTCGGCGGTGGGCCGGCGCGACTTCGGTGTGGTGGTGGACGGCGTCTCCGACGTGATCGACGTGGCCGGCGGCGACATCAAGCCGGCTCCGGAGATGGGCGCGCACGTCAGCACCGAGTTCATCCAAGGTTTGGCGGCCGTGGCCGGACGCATGGTGATGTTGCTCGACATCGATCAGCTGATCGGCGGGGATGTCGCCGGCGTGGCGCCGCCGCTGCCCGAAGTGGCCAACGGCTGAAGGGACGAGACAGGACCACCGACGTGAGTGCGAATCCGGCGGCTCAAGCAGCGGCCAATGCCAGCTTCGGACCGATCCTGGGCGACAAGGAGTTCGATTTCATCCGTCACGTGATCGGCGAGAACGCCGGGATCGTGCTGGGGCCGAACAAGCGTCAGCTGGTGCAAGGGCGTCTGGCGCGCCGCCTGCGCGAGCTGGGTCTGCCCAGCTACGAGGCGTATTGCGATCACGTGCGCGACTCCGGGCCGGAAGAGCTGGTCGGACTGATCAACGCGCTCACCACCAACGTCACCTCGTTCTTCCGCGAAAACCATCATTTCGAGGCGCTGGCCGCGTACATGCTCCCCGAAGCCATGCAGCGCAACCAGCAGGCGCGTCGCCTGCGCATCTGGTCGGCCGGCTGCTCCACCGGCGAGGAACCGTACTGCATCGCCATGACGCTGGCCGAGGCGCTGCCGGCTTCGAGCCGCTGGGACGCGAAAATTCTCGCGACCGACATCGACAGCGACGTGGTCGCGTTCGCACAGCAGGGCATGTATCCGCTCGATCGCCTTGCCGCCGTGCCGCAGGAGCAGTTGCGCCGTGCTTTCAGGAAAGGGGTCGGCACCAATCACGGCCAGGCGCTGGTGCGCCCGGACATCGCCCGGCTGGTGAGCTTCCGCACCTTGAACCTGCTGCACAACTGGCCCATGAGCGGGCCGTTCGACGTGATCTTCTGTCGCAACGTGATGATCTATTTCGATCAGCCGACGCGCGAGAAGCTGGTGGCGCGCTTTGCCTCCATGCTGGCGCCGGACGGTTACCTGTGCCTGGGTCATTCCGAATCCATCCATGCCGGTAGTGCGCCTTTCCGCCTGGTCGGCAAGACCATTTATCGCAAGACAGGGAGCAGCGCGCGTGGCAGCTGAACGCTTCGGCACCGAGCATCTGCCGCGGGCGCTGCCGGGCTTCGAGTCCGTGCGTCGCTATCGCAACGCCACCGGCCAGATCATTGCCAAGCTGCTGCCCGGCGATTTCTACGTCACCGCGCAGGACGAGGTGCTGGATACGGTGCTGGGCTCGTGCGTATCGGCCTGCATCCGCAATCCGCGCTTGCGCATCGGCGGCATGAATCATTTCATGCTGCCGCGGCCGAGCGGTCATGGCAACGACACCTGGGACAGCGTCGCCGGCCGCGCCACGCGTTACGGCACGGCATCGATGGAACAGCTCATCAACAGGATTCTCGGCGCCGGCGGCACGCGTGCCGATCTTGAAGTGAAAATCTTTGGCGGCGGCCGGGTGCTGTCCAGCCTGACCGACGTCGGCAATCACAACGTGCAGTTCGTGCGCGAATTTCTCAAGCAGGAAGGACTGCGAGTGTCTTCCGAAGACGTGGGCGAAACTTGTCCGCGTCATGTCCAGTATTTTCCGCTGAGCGGGCGCGTGCGCGTGCGCCACCTGACTTCGCGTCATGGCGTCGACGTGGCTTCGCACGAACAGCAGTACCTGCGCGGCCTCGACCAGAAACCGGTGGCCGGCGAGATCGACCTGTTCTAAGAACCATCATGCCCATCCGACTGCTCATCGTTGACGACTCGGCCCTGGTCCGCAAACTGCTCACGGAGATGCTGGGTCGCGATCGCGAGATCGAAGTGATCGGCACGGCCGCGGATCCCTACGTCGCGCGCGAGCGCATCAAGCAGCTCAACCCGGACGTGATCACGCTCGACGTGGAAATGCCGCGCATGGACGGCATCACGTTCCTGGAGAACCTGATGCGGCTGCGGCCGATGCCGGTGGTGATGGTGTCGTCGCTGACCCAGCACGGTGCCGACATCACGCTGCGCGCGTTGGAACTGGGCGCCATCGATTTCGTGCCCAAGCCGAAAGTGGACGTGGCCGGCAGCCTGGCGAACTATGCCGACGAGCTCATCGCCAAGGTGAAGATGGCGGCGTCCGCACGAGTCAATCCTCGTGCCGGTGCTCCACGGCCGGCACCGGTGACACGTGTCATCGATGAACGCCGCAGCGCCGACGCGGTATTGCCTGCTGCTCCAGCGCGTCGGGTATTGCGCACCACGGATCGCATCATCGCCATCGGCGCTTCCACCGGCGGCACCGAAGCGATTCGGGAAGTGCTGCAGGTGCTGCCGCCGGATGCACCGGCCATCGTGATCTCGCAGCACATCCCGGCGGCGTTCAGCAAACCGTTCGCCGAGCGCATCAATCGCATCTCGGCCATGTCGGTGTGCGAGGCGCAGGACGGCCAGTACATCCTGCCCGGCCATTGCTACATCGCGCCGGGCGACCAGCACCTCATGGTGGAGCGCGACGGTGCCCGCTATCGCTGCCGGCTGAGCGACGGGCCACACGTCAATCGTCACCGGCCCAGCGTCGACGTCATGTTCCGCTCGGTGGCGCAGAACGTGGGGCTCAATGCTACCGGCGTGATCCTGACCGGCATGGGCGACGACGGCGCGCGCGGCCTGAAGGAAATGCTCGAGGCGGGTGCCCACACCATCGCCCAGGACGAGGCGAGCAGCGTGGTCTGGGGCATGCCGGGCGCTGCGGTCAAACTCGGTGCCGCCGAGCACGTCCTGCCGCTGCACCGCATCTCGGAGCTGCTCCTGCAGCTGGTATCGGACGGCGGCCGCGGCAAGGCCGCCAACGGTTGAGGGCCCCGGCTCGAATCGGACGAGGTCCGCTCCCGGCGGGTCCATGTAGCGGTGGTGCATCTCGTGTCCTGATCGGGGAACACCTGAACCGATCGCAGGCTGGGCCGGGCTTGGACGTGCGCCAACCCCGGCGCCGGCAGGTCGACAGTGCCGCCAGCGGTTGCTGCGTTTGCCTCCAGCCCGGCGGCGCTCAAGTCCCGGTCGCGCCGGCCGATAGGCAAGAATATGACCACGAGCAATTCAGCGGCCAACGACGAGGCCACCGTACCGGCCGGTGCGTCCGGGGCTTTCCAGTTCGTAGCCGAACTGGCCGAGGAAGTCTCCAAGGGACGAGTCGAGCTCCCGTCCTTCCCCGACGTGGCGGTGCGCGTTCGCAAGGTGCTGGCCGACGAACAGGTTTCCAACGAGCAGATCGCCCGGGTGGTGGGCTCCGATGCCGGGCTCGCCGCACGCGTCTTTACGCTCGCCAACTCGGTTGCCCTGAATCGCGGCGGCAAGACCATCTCCGAGCTCAAGACCGCGGTGAACCGGATTGGCCAGAACAACGTGCGCACCGCGGCGGTGTCTTTCGCCATCGCACAGCTGCGGCGTGCCAGCGAGCTCAAGCACATTGCCGGCGAGCTGGAGGAGCTGTGGCAGGAAGCGACCATGGTGGCCGCGCTGTGCTACTCGATCGCTTCGCGCGCACCCGGCATGAATGCCGATGAATCCATGCTGGCCGGCCTGCTGCACAACGTCGGCAAGATCTACATCCTGGCGCGCGCCAACCGGCACGGCCGCCTGTTCAAGGATCCGGCCGCACTCGGCCAGGTGATGCGCGACTGGCACGCCAATGTCGGCAAGGCCATCGTCGAGAACTGGGGTTTCCCCGAGCACATCGCCGAGGCCATCGCCGAGCACGAAGACATCGATCGCACGGCCGGCCAGGCCGACGTGACCGATGTGCTGACCGCCGCCGTCATGATGTCCACCTTCGTCGGGCACGAGGCCGACCTGGAGCTGAACATGCAGGGCGTCAAGGCGTTCTGGCGGCTGGGCCTGGACAACGACAAGTGTGTGCACGTCATGCAGGACTGCAAGGAAGAGATCGCCGCGCTGCGCTCGGCGCTGGGCGATTGAAGCGGGTCGATGCCGCTGAGCCCGGATCGGGCGCGTTATTCGAGACCGACGGCCGCTCAGCCTGAGCCGGACGCATCAGGCAGGGAGAGGCCGCACGTAACGCGGGTGACGGTCGACGACGCCTGAGCGGGTTGCTGAAATTCGCCTCCTACCGCCCCCGACCGGGCACGCCCCTGTCCGCGCGCGCCTCGCATACGTTATCCTTCGCCGCTTCAAATCTCTGAAATTTCTGGCGAAGTTCTTTTCCATGCAAGAGCGTTACGACCCTACGACCGTCGAGTCGCAGGCGCAGGCCCATTGGGAAACCACCGGCGCTTTTGCCGTCGGCGAGGATCCGGCCCGGCCCAAGTACTACTGCCTGTCCATGTTCCCGTATCCCAGCGGCCGGCTGCACATGGGACACGTGCGCAACTACACCATCGGCGACGTGATCACGCGCTTCATGCGCAAGCAGGGTTACAACGTGCTGCAGCCCATGGGCTGGGACGCGTTCGGCCTGCCGGCCGAGAACGCCGCGATGGCCAACGGCGTGCCGCCGGCCAAGTGGACCTACGACAACATCGCCTACATGAAGGGCCAGCTGCGCTCGCTCGGCTTCGCCATCGACTGGAGCCGCGAGCTGGCCACCTGCCAGCCCGAGTACTACCGCTGGAACCAGTGGCTGTTCCTGCGCATGCTGGAAAAGGGCATCGCCTACAAGAAGACCGGCGTGGTGAACTGGGACCCGATCGACCAGACCGTGCTCGCCAACGAGCAGGTGATCGACGGCCGCGGCTGGCGCACCGGCGCGCCGGTGGAGAAGCGCGAGATCCCGATGTACTACCTGCGCATCACGGACTACTCGCAGGATCTGTTGGAAGCGCTGGACACGCTGCCGGGTTGGCCCGAGCGCGTGCGCACCATGCAGGCGAACTGGATCGGCCGCAGCGAAGGCGTGCGGGTCGGATTCCCCTACGAGCTGGATGGCGAGAAACACACGCTCAACGTGTTCACGACGCGCGCCGACACGCTCATGGGCGTTACGTTCTGCGCCGTCGCGCCGGAACACCCGCTGGCGACTCACGCGGCTCGCAACAATCCGCAGCTCGCGGCATTCATCGAAGAGTGCAAGCAGGGCACGGCGATGGAAGCCGAGCTGGCGGTCATGGAGAAGAAAGGTCTGCCGACCGGATTGTCCGTAACGCACCCGCTGTCGGGCGAAGAGATTCCGGTGTGGGTGGGCAACTACGTGCTCATGACCTACGGCGAAGGCGCGGTGATGGGCGTGCCGGCGCACGACGAGCGCGACTTCGAGTTCGCCAATCGCTATGGTCTGTCGATCCAGCAGGTCATCGAGAACGCCTCGGTGTACACCGAGGCGCTCAAGCAGGAGCATCCGCGCGAGAAGTACAAGGATCTGTACTTCGACAGCAAGCATTGGAAGACATGGTACGGATCGAAGGCTCCGGGCGAAGTCCTGGTCTGCAATTCCGGCAAGTACGACGGCATGACGTATCCGCAGGCGGTCGATGCCATCGCCGCCGACCTGCAGGCGCGCGGTCTGGGTGAGAAGCAGGTGCAATGGCGCCTGCGCAACTGGGGCATTTCGCGCCAGCGCTACTGGGGCTGTCCGGTGCCGCTCATCCATTGCCCGAGCTGCGGCGACGTGCCGGTGCCGGATAAAGATCTGCCGGTGGTGTTGCCGGAAGGCCTGGTGCCGGATGGCAGCGGCAATCCGCTCAACAAGACGGCGTCGTTCTACCAGTGCAAATGTCCGAAGTGCGGCGGCGACGCGCGCCGTGAAACGGACACGATGGACACGTTCGTCGACTCGTCCTGGTACTTCATGCGCTTCGCCTGCGCCGGCAACGACCAGGCAATGGTGGACCAGCGCGCCGACTACTGGATGCCGGTGGATCAATACATCGGCGGCATCGAGCACGCGATCCTGCACTTGCTGTATTCGCGTTTCTGGACGCGCGTCATGAGCGATCTCGGGCTGGTGAAGGTGCGTGAGCCGTTCCAGAACCTGCTGACCCAGGGCATGGTGCTGAACGACATCTACTCTCGCAAAGGCGACGACGGGCGCATCCAGTACTTCAATCCCGCCGACGTGACGGTGCAGGTCGATGCCAAGGGCAGCCGCATCGGCTCGACCCTGATCGCGGACGGACAGCCGGTGGAATGGGAAGGCATGCGCACCATGTCGAAGTCCAAGAACAACGGCGTCGATCCGCAGAAGCTGGTGGCCGAATACGGCGCCGACAGCATCCGCCTGTTCATGATGTTCAAGGCGCCGCCGGAAGACACGTTGGAATGGTCCGACGACGGTGTCGAAGGCGCCGCGCGCTTCATGCGCCGACTGTGGCGCATGGTGTACGAGCATGTTGCTTCGGTAGCGACGGCGGGCTCAGTCGCCGCTCCCGTAACGGGTGAAGGCCTCACCGACGAGCAGCGCTCAGTGCGTCGTGCTGCGCATGCGACGTTGGCCAAGGTCACTGACGACATCGGTCGCCGCCGCATCTTCAACACCGCCATCGCTGCCGTGATGGAATTCATGAACACGCTGGCAAAGTTCGAAGACCGCTCGCCGCGCGGTCGTGCGGTGGTCCAGGAATCGCTGGAGCTGATCGTGCAGATGCTGTCGCCCATCGTGCCGCACATGACGCACGTTCTGTGGCAGGAGCTGGGCCATACCGATGCGCTGATCGACCGTCCCTGGCCGCAGCCCGACCCGCAGGCGCTGGTGCAGGACAGCGTCGAGATCGTGGTGCAGGTGAATGGCAAGCTGCGCGGCCGCGTCAGCGTGCCGGCCGCCGCCGACGACGCACAGATTCAGCAGGCCGCTCTGGCGGATGCTGGTGTGCAGAAGTGGGTGGAGGGCAAGCCGGTGCGCAAGGTGATCGTGGTCAAGGGCAAGCTGGTGAATGTGGTGGTATGAGAAGCCTTGTGGTGTGCGAGGAGGGTGGCTTCCATTGGTAGCGTGCGGGTCTGGTAGGCCTGCGTCGGAGGCAGAGCTGGCTCTCGATTGACAGTGTTGCGGTTCCGGCGGGGTGTCTCGTTTCGGGACCGCCGTGAACCCCTGCCTGGGGGCTGCCACAAAAACATCCTGTTTTTGAGGCTCCCGAAACGAGACACCCCCGCCGGAACCGCAGAGGTTTGTGGTGTCGTGGCGCTCGGAGAGTGGGTTCGGTGAATTCTTCAAGCGCATCTTCGAGTCGGTGTTCGGGTGGGAGGTCTGTGTTTTGCTCACGGAACGCTCACTCGCCACGGACCTACACTGACTAGCACGTTGCCGCTTTCAGGCGGCACTGTCGCGGCGCGGTTCGATGGTGCCGAGTGCCAGATGCACAAATCCTGCGGTTGCCATCGAAGAAGCCGGAGTGCTGTTGGCAGAACCAAAGCAAAACACAGACCTCCCATCCCGGATGCCGACTCAGCCGACAGGCTGCGCGCGCCGCGAAGCGGCTCCGGTTCCCGGTTCTTTCTGGTCACAGCCTTCACACGTCCACCCCGCCCAACTGTCATTCATTCCTCATCCGGGTTAGCCTTTGCGCCAGCGCCCGCCACCCATTCCGAGGTGCTCCATGCAAACGCGTCCCGCCAATCCCACGACTCCCGATGTACGCAGCCAGGTGTCCGCCGAGGAGTGGGCCATGCGCGTGGATCTGGCCGCTTGTTATCGGCTGGTGGCGCATTTCGGGTGGGACGACCTGGTGTTCACGCACATCTCGGCGCGCGTGCCGGGTACGCACGATTTTCTGATCAATCCTTATGGGCTGATGTTCGATGAGGTCACCGCTTCGAACCTGGTGCGCGTCGACCTGCAGGGCAACAAGACGTTGGAAAGCCCGTACCAGATCAATCCGGCCGGCTACACCATTCACAGTGCGGTCCACGAGGTGCGCGAGGACGCCATCTGCGTATTGCATCTGCACACCACGGCGGGCATCGCAGTGTCGTGTCAGAAGGATGGGCTGCTGCCGATTTCGCAGCATGCCAGCATCGTCGCCTGCTCGTTGTCCTACCACGATTACGAAGGCATCGCGCTCAACCCGGACGAGAAGCAAAGGCTGCAAGCCGATCTCGGCAATACGCTGTATCTGATGCTGCGCAATCACGGCTTGCTCACGGTCGGGCGCAGCGTGGCGGATGCGTTTCTCTCCATGTTCACGTTCCAGCGCGCCTGCGAGATCCAGGTGTTGGCGCAGGGGCAGGGTGCCGAGTTGATTCATATTCCACAGTCCGTGCTCGACACGGTGCCGGGCTACGTGAAAGCAGCGACTCGCGGCGGAGGCGGCGCGCTCACCTGGCCGGCGCTGCTGCGCAAGATGGACAAGATCGACGGGAGTTATCGGAATTGAGCTGGATGAAGCGTGTTGCAGCGGATTCGCGTCGCTGCGGATGGATGGTGCTGGTCGTGGCGGCGGTCTCGTTGCTCAGTGCTTGCGGCTGGCGTCTGCAGGGGACGGCGCGGCTGCCGGAAATCATGTCGGTGACCTACATCGAAAGCGACGATCGCTACACCGACTTCAATCGGGTACTGCGCGAGAGCCTCGAAGCGTCAGGCGCGCGCGTGACGGCGGACAAATCACAGGCCACGGCGGTAGTACGTATCCGCAAGGACGAAAGTGGTCAGCGCGTGCTATCGGTCTCCGCGCGCAATACGCCCGAGGAATACGAAGTCTTCTACTCGGTGGAGTATTCCGTCGAAAGCCCCACTGGCGAACTGATCGCTCCGCAACAGCTGGAGCTGACCCGCGACTACAGCTATGACGAAAGGGCGGTGCTCGCCAAGCAGCGCGAGCAGGGCGTATTGCGCGAAGCGCTGGCGCGCGATCTGGCCGGGCTGGTGGTCAGGCGGCTTGCTTCCTTGTGAACGTTCTGTGTCTGGGCGAGACCGACGGTCTGCTGATCGCCCGACTGCTTGCACGTTACGGTATGGAGCTGATCCAGGTTCCGGCTGCTGCCGAGATTCCGGGCTCCTATTGGGGTGAGAGCGAGGCCGGACTGGTCGGCAACAGACTTTATGCGCGGCTGGACACGCCGCTGCACTCGGTGCTGCACGAAGCCAGTCATTTCATCTGCATGGACGAGGCGCGCCGGGTGGCACTGGAGCGTGACGCAGGCGGCGACTACGACGAAGAAAACGCCGTCTGTTATCTGCAAATCCTGCTGGCCGGCGAGATTGCCGGCTTCGGGCGCGAACGCATGTGGTCCGACATGGACGCCTGGGGTTACACCTTCCGCCTGGGTTCGGCGCGGGCGTGGTTCGAGCGCGATGCCGAGGATGCGCGCAGCTGGCTGCTAGTGCACGGTGTCATCGACGAAGAGCGGCGGCCGACCTTCCAGTGCGCGCGAACCGACGCTGCAGCGTGAGCAGGCTGCGGCGACTTTGTCATTGCCGCGAATTCACCGTCCGTTGCGACTGCGTAGCGTCGAAGTTCTCGCCTGCTATCTGAACCGGTCGGTGGCGCTGACCAGCGCATGCGTATTGCCGGGCTCGAATGCCGAATGGCCGGCGTCGGCAGTAATGTGGAATTCGGCTTCCGGCCAGGCGCGGTGCAGGTTCCAGGCGGTTTGCATGGGACAGATCGCGTCGTAACGACCCTGCACGATCACGCCCGGAATGTGCCGGATGCGCTCCACGTTGCGTAGCAGCTGATCTTCCGAATCGAAGAAGCCGCGGTTGAGGAAGTAGTGGCACTCGATGCGTGCCACGGTGATGGCGAAGTCTTCCTCGCCCCATTTGTGGACGTTGTCCTCGTTGACGTGCAGGTAGCTGGTCGCCGCCTCCCAGATCGACCAGGCGCGCGCCGCATCGACCTGGGTTTTGCGATCGTTGCTGGTGAGGCGCTTGTAGAAGGCCTTGATCGGATCGTCGCGCTCGGCGGGTGGGATCGCGCCGATGAAGCCTTGCCAATAGTCCGGAAACAGCGCGTTGGTGCCGTGCTTGTAGAACCA
>DATMEZ010000181.1:0-27854 GCA_035556415.1 Povalibacter sp. | reverse complement strand
CGGCGAACAGCTCCTGCGAGCCGGTGTTGATGGCGAAGTCGATGCGGTCGCGCGCCGCCATGTCGGCGATCTGCTCGGCCGTGCCCTGGTGCAGGTGCAGCTCCACTTCCGGGTAGCGCTCGCGGAACTTGCGCAGCACCTGCGGCAGCACGTAGCGGGCCTGGGTGTGGGTGGTGCCGATCGACAGCGAGCCGCGGCCGTCGCCTTTCTGCTCGTCGGCCAGGCGCTTGATGCTCTGCACTTCCTTGAGGATCTTCTGTGCCCGCTCGATGACCCGTTTGCCGGCCGGCGTGACGCGGGTCAGGTTGCGTCCCTGGCGCAGGAAGATCGGAAAGCCCAGCTCGTCCTCCAGTTGTTTCAACTGTTTGGAGACGCCCGGCTGGGAAGTGTGCAGCTTCTCGGCCGCGGCGGTGATGTTCAGGTCGTTCTCGGCAATCGCCGCCAGATAGCGTAATTGTTGTAGTTTCATGGGCTTGAATGTACCCGAACGGTCGCTCGCGAAGTCATAACGCGGCCGCATCATGACAGAACAAAAGGGTCTTTCCCTGGTTATAAGCCGGTTAGATACAGTCGCTGCAGCCTCGAGAATCACCGGCTTACGTCACGCCTTCGCAGCGAAAGAAGAATCCATGACCTCGTCCACGCCTTCCGTCAGTCCGGCCGCCGGTCTGGAGCCGCTCTCACCCCGCCTGCAATCCCTGGTCCAGAACACCCGCGCGCTGCTGGAACATGCGGTGCGCGAGTATCAGGACGTGGTGTATTCGAACAGCCTGGGCGCGGAGGCGATGGTACTTACCGACATCATTGCCGCCAACGTGCCGGAAATCGAGATCTTCACGCTGGACACCGGCCGGCTGCCCGACGAGACGCTGGCCCTGCTGGATCGTCTGGAGCGCCGCTACCAGCGCCGCATTCCGGTCTTCTACCCCGATGCCGCGGCGCTCGAGCAGTACGTGCGCGACAACGGCATCAACGGCTTCTACCTGGGGCTGGAAGAGCGCCAGAGCTGCTGCGGTATCCGCAAGATCGAGCCGTTCCGCCGCGCCATCGCCGGCCACAAGGCCTGGGTGACAGGCGTGCGCCGCGAACAGTCGGCTGAGCGCGCGCATGGCGAAGCGCTGGCCTGGGACGAGCGCTACGGTCTGTGGAAAGTGAGCCCCATGCTGGAGTGGCTGGAAGAGGACGTGTGGGCCTACATCAAGGCGCGCAATCTCCCGTACAACCCGCTGCATGACAAAGGTTTCCCCAGCATCGGCTGCGCCCCGTGCACGCGGGCGATCGAGCCGGGCGCCGACCCACGCTCGGGCCGCTGGTGGTGGGAGAATCCGGAATCGCGCGAGTGCGGTCTGCAGCCGCGCCGTCGTGTGATTCCCATCAAGGTCGAGCCGCGTCGCGCGGCTGGGCAATAGCGCGCACGAATCGCAGTCCATGGACTATTTCCCGATCTTTCTGCGGTTGGCGAACGAACCGGTGCTGGTGATTGGTGGCGGTGAAGTTGCGGCGCGCAAGATCGAGCTGCTGCTGCGTAGCGGTGCCAAGGTGACGGTGGTCGCACCGACGCTGATCGATGCTCTGCGCGAGACCGCGGCCACCGGCCGCATCGTGCATGTCGCCGACGAATTCCAGCCGCAGCATCTCGACGGCATGCGCCTCGCCATCGCCGCCACCGACAAGCATTCGGTGAACGCCTGGGTGGCGCATCAGGCCGAGCGGCGCAACATTCCGGTCAACGTAGTCGACGATCGCGAGCTGTCGCGGTTCATCGTGCCGGCGATCGTCGATCGCTCGCCTGTGATCGTCGCGATTGGCAGCAGCGGCGATGCGCCGGTGCTGACGCGGCGACTGCGCGAGAAATTCGAATCGCTCCTGCCGCAGCGGCTGGGCGCGTTGGCGAGGCTCGCCGGAAAGCTGCGTCCCGTCATCAAGGCGCGGGTCGAGAAACCGGCCGCGCGGCGCCGTTTCTGGGAAAATTTCTTCGACGGTCCGATTGCTGGCGACGTCCTGGCCGGTCGCCTCGATGCCGACAAGGAGCTCACCGAGCTCAACGTCAACGATCTGTTGCGCAGCGTGAACGCGACGGATACGCCGCCGGGCGAAGTCGTGCTGGTCGGTGCCGGGCCCGGCGATCCGGGCTTGCTCACTCTGCGTGCGCTGCGGGCTCTGCAGAATGCCGACATCGTGCTGTACGACCGTCTCGTCTCCGAAGAAGTGCTCGATCTCGCCCGTCGCGATGCCGAACTGGTCTACGTGGGCAAGGCTGCAGGCAAGGCGCATGTCTCGCAGGATGAAATCAATGCGCTGCTGATCAAGCTCGCGCGCGCCGGCAAGCGTGTGTGCAGACTCAAGGGTGGCGATCCCTTCATCTTCGGTCGCGGCGGCGAAGAACTGGAAGCGCTCGCGGCGGAAGGCATTCGCTTCGAAGTCGTGCCGGGTGTCACTGCCGCCGCGGGATGCGCCGCCTACGCGGGCATTCCGCTGACCCATCGCGATCATGCGCAGGCACTGACGCTGGTGACCGGTCACGGCAAGGACGAGACCGACAACGTCGATTGGCAGGCACTGGCGCGGCCGGGCCAGACCGCCGTGTTCTACATGGGACTGGGGCACCTGCAGAGCATCGTCGCGAATCTGCGCAAGCACGGCGCTCCCGCCGAGCGCGCCGCTGCCATCGTCGAGCAGGGCACGCGTTCGGGCCAGCGCGTCGTGACGGCAACGCTGGCTGATCTGGCTGCGAAAGTCGCTGAGGCAGGTGTCGAATCGCCGGCGCTACTGATCGTCGGCGAAGTGACGCGTCTGCACCAAACGCTACGCTGGTTCAACGCCGGCGCGGCGGGTGACGTATCGCAAGGTTTGTTCGCGTTGACCCATATTTCCCACGGGAGGCTCTCCGCATGAGCAGCCGACACACCATCCGGCAGGGATTCGCCGACACCATCGGCAACACTCCACTGATCCGGCTGACCCGCTTCAGCGAAGAAACCGGTTGCGAGATCCTCGGCAAGGCCGAATTCCTGAATCCCGGCGGCTCGGTCAAGGACCGCGCCGCGCTCGCCATCATCGAAGACGCCGAGCGCAGCGGCCGGCTCAAGCCCGGCGGCACTGTTGTCGAAGGCACGGCGGGCAACACCGGCATCGGGCTGGCGCACGTCTGCAACACGCGCGGCTATCGCTGCATCATCGTGATGCCAGACAACCAGTCGCCCGAGAAATATCAGACGATCGAAACCATCGGTGCGGAAGTGCTGCGCGTGAAGACGGTTCCGTACGCAGATCCGAACCATTACCAGAAAATTGCCGGCCGGCTCGCCGCCGAGCTGCCTGGCGCCATCTGGGCGAATCAGTTCGACAACACGGCCAACCGCGACGCGCACGAGCGCACCACCGGACCGGAGATCTGGCAGCAGACCGAAGGCCGTATCGATGCCTTCGTCGCTGCGACCGGCACCGGCGGCACGCTGGGAGGCATCTCGCGCTTCCTGGCGCGCCAGACCAATGATCGCGGTGCCAAGGTGCGGATCGCGCTCGCCGATCCGCAGGGCAGCTCGCTGTATCACTGGCTGAGTCACGGCGAGCTGAAGGCCACCGGCCCCGGCTCGATCACCGAAGGCATCGGCATCGGTCGCGTTACTGCCAATCTCGAAGGTTCGCCGATCGACGAAGCGCTGCACGTCACCGACGTGGAATGCGTGAACACGGTCTATCGGCTGCTGCGTGAGGAAGGATTGTTCCTCGGCAGCACCAGCGGCGTGAACGTCGCGGCCGCGGTGCAGCTCGCGCGCCGGCTCGGCCCGGGCCACACCATCGTGACCATCCTGTGCGACACCGGTGCCAAGTACCAGTCGCGCCTGTTCAACAGGAAATGGCTGGCCGAAAAGGGCCTGCTCGAAGCGGCCGGCCTGACGCAGTCGCTCGGACAGCAGCCCGGCGGCTCGCTCCTGGAGACGCCACGCGTGGTGGATGGCGGCTACCCGCAGCGACTGCGCGCTTAGGGAAGGTTTGCTTCGCTCATCTTTGGTCATTCCGCGCACAGCCCGCCCCGCGTAGGCGGGGGCGGGAATCCATCTGAATCAGTCGGGCGGACTCCCGCCCCCGCCTGCGCGGTGCAAGTCTGCGCAGGAGTGACGAGTCAATGACGTCCCCGGATCCGAGCGTCATTTGCCGATAAACAAATGGCCGCGGCCGAGGTAGTATCGGCCGCATGCTGTATCGACCGGTTGTCATGACCACACGTTTCGCGATCCTGGGCCTGGTGCTGGGTGTCGTGGCCGCCTGTCATGCGCCTCCCGAAGTCCGCCCCGCGCCGCCCGCTTCGCCGCTGCAACTGCTGGGTTCGGATCCGCTGCAGGTGCCTGAGACCTGCCGGGCCGAGGGCAGCGTTTTCGTAGCCTTCACCGTCGAACGCAACGGCACGACCCGCGACATCCAGCCTGCGGCCGCGCCGGCCTGCCTGCAGCAGGCGCTCACCGCATGGGTGGCCTCGTTCCGCTATTCGTCGCAGACCGGGCAGGTTCCTGCCGGCATCGAATGGCTCCAGGTCGAGGCCCGTCAGGGCACTTGATCCGTTTCCCGTCCACGAGTCCTGCGTCCTGTCCGTGCTGAGCGTCCGGGCCGCGATTCGCGCTTTCCCGTTCGATTCTCCGGTGCGTGACTCGCTGCGCAGGTAAGTGTCCTACCGTGGGCATTCCGTCGACAGACGGCCGCTCGCGTACGTGCCAGCCCCAAATCCGACCGACCCGCCGCGCAACCTTTCGTCGCGCCACCGCATCACAAGGCTGTCGTTACAGTGCGGAAGAAGCGATCGGTCATGAAACAGAAGATTCTGTGGAGCGTGCTTGCGGTGGTGCTGCTGGGTGCGCTCGGTGCTTACATAGCGACGCGGCCCGAACCCGCTGACACACGTTTCACCGGCGCCTATGTTCTCGACGATGGCCCGCTGGTATTCATCACGCCGCGCGAAGGCAAGGTGTTGCGATATCGCACGATGGATGGCGAGACCGGCGCGCTGTGGCCAGTCGCCGAAGGTCAGTACGAGGGCGGCAACGGCTGGAGCGAGCGCGAGCCGGTGGTGAACCGCATCCGCTTCGAGATGGAGGGCGGCAAGCCCAGCGGTTTCATCTGGGAACGGTCCGGAAGACCGGCGCGTCACGCCAAGGCGCTGCAGCTCGCCGAAAAGCAGTTCACGTTCAAGAGCGGTGACCTGACGTTGCGCGGCAAGCTGGTGTTGCCGGCGGGCGCCGGCCCGTTTGCCACCGTGGTCATGGTGCACGGCTCCGAAGATTTCAGCGGCGTCGACTATTACTTCGAGCCCTACATGTGGGCTGCCAACGGTTTCGCCGGGCTGGTGTTCGACAAGCGCGGCACCGGTGAATCGCAGGGCAAGTTCACGGCGAACTTCCGGGTGCTTGCGGACGACGTGGTCGCCGCGGTGAATTGGCTGCGTACCCAGAAGGAGGTCGACGGTACGCGAATCCACCTGGCCGGCTTCAGCCAGGGCGGCTGGATCGCGCCGCTGGCTGCGCTCAAGGACGGCCACATCCGCAGCCTGCTGGTCGGTTATGGCCCGATGGTGCCGGTCATCGACGAGGATCGCTGGGGTTACGTGTATCCGATGCGCCAGCAGGGGTTCGATGAGGCGGCACTGGCGCAGGTGGATCGCTTGAACGCGGTGGTCGCCGACATCGTCGACCGCGGTCAGGATCGCTGGAGCGAGCTGGGCCGGATGCTGGATGACTCGCGCAACGAGCCGTGGATGGCGGCGATGGAAAGCGGCGATTCCATGCTCGCCGAGATCGCCAAGGCCAAGCTGCCGATGTGGGCGGTGCGGCTGTACGCAGATTGGAAATACGATCTCGGCGGCGAGGTGCCGTTCATCGACCGGCTCTACGATCCGGTGCCGACGGCGGCGGCGCTGACGACGCCGAGCCTGTGGGTCTTCGGTGGCCAGGATTCGAGCATGCCGACGCAGTGGACGCTCGATCAGCTCGCCAAGCTGCAGGCGGCCGGCAAGCCCATCGATTACTTCATCTACCCCGACGCCGACCACGGCATCGTTCGCTTCGAGAGCGATGGCAACGGCGGACGCCGCGACCTGGGCTACGAGCCGGACTATTTCAAGCGCCAGATCGAGTGGTTCCGTGCCCACTAGCGGCTGCTGACGACTGATTTCGAGTACTACGTCATTCCCGTGCAGGGACGGGAATCTATGTGGACGTCCGCTCAGCCTGCACGGATGAGATGACAGGCTCTGCGCGGGCGTGACGGGGTGGGGTGGGGTGGGGCGGAGGCGTGGGCGGGAAAATCAGGTTAGGCTTGCGCTGCTCCACCTCCCGGATTTCAGGCTCATGACGGATCGTTCGACCCGCGCAATTCCTTTCGCGGATCTGCTGCAACACAGACTCACTCGGCGACAGGTGCTCGACGCCGGCCTGGCGCTCGCGCCGCTGGCAGCGGCGCCGACACTCCTCAAATCAGCCGATGTGGCAGCGACTACCCAGGACGCCCTGAGTTTCGCGGCGATCCGCGGCAGCAATGCCGACACGATCGTATTGCCGCCCGGTTACACCTACGACATCGTCGCTCGCTGGGGCGATAGTTTCAGCTCGGCGGTGCCGGATCTCGATACTGCGCGGCTGACGAAAGGCGCACTGTTCGAGCCGCAGGCGGCCGAGCACCAGCGCAGCCAGTTCGGCCAGAACTGCGATGCGATCCATTTCTTCCCGCTGGATCGGCGCGGCGATCGCGGCATCCTGTGCGTCAACAACGAATACACCGACGATGCGCTCATGTTCGTGGGACATCCCGGTTTCATCGGCGCGATCAAAGGCGAGGGCCTCGATTACGTACGGCAGCATCCGCAGGTCGTGCCGGTCACGCAGGCGGCGCAAGGCGTCTCGGTGATCGAAATCGTGCGCCGGCGCGGGCGCTGGCAACTGGTCAAGGATTCCCGTTTCAACCGCCGCATCACTGCGACCACGCCGAGCGACGTCGGTGGGCCGGCGCGTGGCAGTGCACTGATGCGAACGAAAGCCGATCCGAACGGCACGCGTGTGCTCGGAACGTTTGCCAATTGCGCCGGCGGCGAAACTCCGTGGGGCACTTACCTGACGGCCGAAGAGAACATCCAGGATTACTTCGGCAATCTCGCCGGATTGCGCTCTCGCGCCGACGCCGATCCATTCGTCGTGGACGCGCATCGGTGTTTCCGGATGTGGGACAACGCGTCGCTTTACGGTTGGGAAGTGATCGATTCGCGCTTCGACCTGGCGCAGGAGCCGTGCGAGCCCTTCCGCTTCGGCTGGATCGTGGAAATCGATCCGCGCGATCCGCAGCGTCCACCCGTGAAGCGCACCGCGCTGGGCCGGTTCGCTCACGAAGGCGCCAGTCCCGTGATCGCGCCGGACGGTCGCGTTGCGGTGTACATGGGCGACGATGACAGGTTCGAGTACGTCTACAAGTTCGTATCCAGCGCGCGGTTCGATGCAAAGCAGCCGCAAGCGAATCGCGATCTGCTGGATCGAGGAACGCTCTACGTTGCGCGCTTCGATGCAAGCGGCGAGGGCGAGTGGTTGCCGCTGGTCTACGATCCGAAGGGACCGTTGAATGCGGCTGCGGGGTTCCGCGATCAAGCCGACGTGCTGGTCAAGACACGTGCGGCGGCTTACGTGCTTGGCGCAACGCCGATGGATCGACCGGAAGACGTGGAAGCGAATCCGGTCACCGGACGGATCTACATCGCTTGCACGCGCAATGAGCAGCGCGCGAGGCAAGCCACGAAGAAAACCTACGCAGGCCGCGAGATCGACTCAGGACCGAACGCAGCGAATCCGCGCGGTGCAAACAAATGGGGACACATCATCGAGATCCACGAGGCCGGCGACGATCACACGGCACGGCGATTCACTTGGGAAGTGTTCCTGCTGGCCGGCGATCCGGCCGGCCGGCTGATCACCGATGTCAGCGAGTTGCAGCCCGGCAAGGTCGACGATGCTGCGTACTATGCCGGCTATGCCAAGGCCGCCGACCTGAGCCCGATCGGTTCGCCCGACAACATCGGCTTCGATCGATCCGGCCATCTGTGGATGGTCACGGACGGCGATCAGCCCAATGGAAGCAACAATGGCTGCTGGGTGTGTCCCACGTCCGGACCGCAGCGGGGCCGATTGCAGCAATTCATGAGCGGTCCGGTCGGCGCGGAGATCTGCGGCTGCCAGTTCACGCCGGACGGCTCGACGCTGTTCCTGAGCATCCAGCATCCCGGCGAAGGTGGCACCGTCGCCGCGCCGATCAGCCACTGGCCGGATGGGCCGGGCACGCAGCCGCGGGCCACCGTGATTGCCGTGCGTCGGCTCGATGGAAGAAGAGTGGGGTCGTAGTGAAGGTGGTCTGCAATCTGTCCGAAGCCGCGAATCGCTATTTCGCCTTCGGCATGTACGCAAAGCCGAGCTGCGCGCTGATGTCGGGTGTGTTCTCGAAGTTCTTCACGTTCTCGGTGAGCGCCAGGCTCCACAGGAAATTCCGGTTGCGCGACTGAAGGCCGAGGCTGAGCAGGTACTTGTCGTCCTTCAGCTGGTTGATGGTGGTGTCCTGCACTACGCTGCGGCTGACGTAGCCTTGCAGGATCACGCTGGTGCGCGGTGTCAGGCCGAAGCTGTAGCCGGCGATCAAGGTCGGGATCACCTGCGCGTCCTCATCCGGCATTTCCGGTCCGCCGGAGTAGTACACCGCGCTGCCGCTGACGTAGACCGCGTGGCGTCCTGTTTTACCCAGCCGGCGCTGCAACGTGATCTGCGTGCCGTAGTCGTCGCGGCCGGTCGAGAGCAGGAAGCGTTCGCCATCCACCGCGATCTTGGCCGCGAACTCCACCACCACGTCCCAGCCGAAACGCGGCTCCGGCAGCGAGTAGCGGATGCCGATCACCGGGTCGCCGAAGCCACCCTTGGTCTCGCGGTCGAGCTGCGTGAAGCGGGTATCGCCGATGCCGTACACCACCTGGAAATGATTCTTCGCGACCAGGTTGCGGCCCTGCTGGCCGAGCCCGAAGATGCTGTGGAAGGATTCGACGGTGCTGTCGAGCACGCCCTCGCCGTAGCGGATGTACGGCATGGTCACATAGGCGCTCCAGTACTGGTTGATGCGGCGCTGAACGATCAGATCGTAGAGGCCGACCTCGCCGTCGACGTAGTAGGCATCGTCGGGCAGCGCCAGGATCGCCGCGGCATCCTCGGGCCGCAGCGGCCGGCGGCCGATGTTGCGCCGTTCGAGATACTTGCGCACGTTGTCGCTCAGGATGAACGTGTTCTGATACGCCATCTGCAGTTCGAACGTCCATTTGTCGTCCGGCGCATCCGCGGTGTGCGCTGGCAGCATGTCCAGGCGCAACAGGCCGAATGGCGACAGATCGCGTGCGCGCAACAGGCCGACGTGACTCCAGGCCGGTTCGCCGGACGTGCCGTCATCTGCCTGGGCTTGTGCCTGTGCCTGTTCCGGAGCTTCCTGTGCGAAGGCCGGCGAACCACCGTACGCGATGAGCAGCGCAACGATGGAAAGATATCGGGCGCAATGGCTGCGGATCGGGGTTGGGCTCGGGATCTCGTGTCGGCTTCGCATGAAGGACCTGCCGCCGGATGCGCGGCCTGCGACTCCAGTCGCATCGGGATTGAAGAAGTGTCGTGAGCAAACGCCGGCCGCACCTGCCGGGTTCCGGCGGCGTTCGTGGCTACAGCACCTTGCCTGGATTCATGATTCCCTTCGGATCGAGCGCCTGCTTGATCGAGCGCATCACGCTGAGCGCTACCGGATTCTTGTAGCGTTGCAGCTCACCGCGCTTCAATTGGCCGATACCGTGCTCGGCGCTGAAGCTGCCGCCATAACGCGCGATCAGATCGTGCACTGCGCGATTGATGCGCGGCGCCAGTGACGTGAACTCGGTTGGATCGCCGTGCAATGGCTGGCTGGCGTTGAAGTGCAGATTGCCGTCGCCGAGATGGCCGTAAGCGACGATGCGCGCCTGCGGTGAGATCTGCTGCACGGCCGCCGACGCTTCGACGATGAAGCGCGGTAATTCGCTGCTGACGACGGACACGTCGTGCTTGATGCTGGCGCCTTCGCGTCGCTGCGCTTCGGGAATGTTCTCCCGCAGGCGCCAGAACATTTCGCGCTGGGCTTCGCTTTCGGCGATCGCGGCGTTCAGTGCTTCGCCCTGTTCCAATGCAGTCGCCAGCTCATTCTCGATGCCTTCACGCAGTCCCGTGTCGCATCGTCCGCTGCCGATCTCCAGCATCACGTACCAGTTGTAGGGTTCATCGAACGGGTCCTGGGTCTGGCCGATGTGACGCAGCACCAGGTCCATCGCCAGCCGTGGAATGAGCTCGAACGTGCTGACGGCATCGCCGCTGGCCGAACGCAATCGTGCCAGCAGGGCAACCGCCGCACGCGGCTCCGGCACTGCGACGAAGGCCGTGACGGTCGTGACGGGTCGTGAGAAAAGTTTGCAGGCGACGGCGGTGATGATGCCCAGCGTCCCTTCTGCGCCGATGAACAGATCGCGCAGGTCGTAGCCAGTGTTGTCCTTGCGCAGCGAACTCAGGGATTCGAGGATGCGTCCGTCGGGCAGCACGACTTCCAGGCCGAGCACCAGCTCGCGCATCATGCCGTAACGCAGAACGGCGGTGCCGCCGGCGTTGGTCGAGAGGTTGCCGCCGATCTGGCAGGAGCCTTCCGATCCCAGGCTCAATGGAAACAGTCGATCGACTTCCGCCGCGGCCGCCTGCGCTTGCGCCAGCACGCAGCCGGCTTCGACGATCATGGTGTAGTTGAGCGGATCGATCGAGCGCACGCGCCGCATTCGCGCCAGCGAGACCACTATCTGCGATCCGTCCCCGCTCGGCGTGGCGCCGCCGCAGTAGCTGGTGTTGCCGCCGACCGGCACCACGCCGATGCCGGCTTCGTTGCAGAAGCGCAGGATGGCGGCGACCTGCTCGGTGCTGTCGGGGCGCAGCACCAGCGGCGTGGCGCCCTTGTACAGCTTGCGATGATCGACGGTGTACGGCTCGACATCGCCGGGCTGATCCAGGTAACCGCCGGGGCCGACGATGACCCGTAGCCGGTCCAGCAATTCCTGCCGCAAAGGGGAGGCTAGATTCATGGGCGGGATTCTAGACGCAACCAGTACGCGGCGCGTTACGGTATCCACCTGCGCGCCCGGCGGCTGTGTGATCTCGTCGAACTCATGAGGCTGGCTGACCACAGTTGCCTTGAGCGCAGCAAGCCCGGTTCCTGCAGCGAGTCGAGCAAAGAGAGCAACAGCGCGCAAGCTGCTTCTTTTCCAGTTATCGCCGGCCCCAAAGCACAGCGCCCGGACTCACTGTCGTGAATCCGGGCGCGTTGGTTTGCGCATTGTCGAGAAGATCAGCCGGTGGCGTCACGCAGGGCCGCGATGCGCTCTTCCAGCGGCGGGTGCGTCATGAACAGGCGCTTCAGTCCCTGACCGAGCTTGCCGTTGATGCCGAAGGCCGCCATCTGATCCGGCAGCGGGCCGGAGTGACGCTGACGCAGCCGTTCCAGCGCGCCGATCATGGCCTGGCGACCGGCGAGGTGCGCACCGCCTGCGTCGGCGCGGAACTCGCGGCGACGTGAGAACCACATCACGATCATGCTGGCCAGGATGCCCAGCACCAGCTGCGCAATGATCACGGTGATGATGAATGCCGGGCCGTGCCCGCGCTCGGTCTTGAACACCACGCGATCGACCGTGTAGCCGATCACGCGCGACAGGAACACCACGAACGTATTCACCACGCCCTGGATCAGCGCCAGCGTCACCATGTCGCCATTGGCGACGTGGCTCACCTCATGCGCCAGCACGGCTTCCGCTTCCTGCTGCGTCATGCCGTTCAGCAGGCCGGTGCTGACGGCGACCAGCGCGCTATTGCGGCGAGCGCCGGTGGCAAACGCATTCATGTCGGGCGAATCGAAGATGCCGACTTCCGGCATGCCGATGCCGGCGGCCTGCGCCTGGCGGCGCACCGTTTCCACCAGCCAGCCTTCGTTGCCGTTACGCGGTTGCTCGATCACGCGCACGCCCATCATGCGCTTGGCGCTCCACTTGGAGATGGCGAGCGAGAACAGTGAGCCGGCAAAGCCCAGCACGGCCGAGAACACCAGCAGGTTGCCGAGGTCGAGCCCCACGCCCTGCTGGTCGAGGATGCGGTCCACGCCCAGCAGGCGCAGCGTCACGCTGAGCACCAGGACGATCGCCAGGTTGGTGGCGAGGAACAGGAAAATCCGCTTCATACGACTTCAGGCTCCGGGGCGGTGACGATCGGGCGGCGATCGTCCGTCATATAAGGACAAACAGCTGCGGATTCAAGCAGGTGGGCTGGGTGCGCGGAAGGAATCGGCAGCGTCCTTGCTGCGGTGGCGGGCGGGGGGTCGAAGCAGTGCGGTCAATGCCAGGAATCAGGGTACCGGACGGCAGCTTTAGCCTTCGTCGCGGTCGCCGTAGTCGTCGTCCATGTCGTCGTCATCTTCGTCCCAGTCGTCGTCCTCGTCTTCGTCCCAGTCGTCTTCGTCCTCGTCCTCATCCTCGTCGTCCAGGTCGACGTCTTCGTCTTCGTCGTCATCGCTGGCCCAGCCTTCCGGCTCGGAGGCGCGCTCCAAGTCCAGCTCATGCCAGGTGTCCAGATCGATCTCCTCGACGTCGCCGTTCTCGTACTGGATCTCGACCAGCTCCGCATCGGGATCCACCGATACCACCTGGAAGATCTCGTTCTCTTCCAGGTCTTCAAACCACTGCCCCTTGACCGGGTCGTAGTCTCTGCCCACGTGACACCTCAAAACAAACCGTGCTGACGGTTCGAACTAACCAATTTAGGGAGCCGGCGCTGCAGTGCCCGGCGGCCGCATATTAGGGGGTTCGCCGGGTGGCAGGCAACTTGCGTCATGCACGTTGCGAGGCACCCACAAAGCGGCCGGCACCTGAGTTCCATAGGCAGCGGCGCGTTGCGGGAATGGACCTTCTGCTAGACTGCGGCGCGCAAGCCGCCACCGGCGAGAATGCGCGTACGATCATCGCTTCGGTGTCGTCCGCGCAGCGCATGATGCGGTCGCCGGCCAACTCCATTTCAATTCCGTGACGATGCTCAACGATCCTGGACTCAAGGTGGATCCCAAGCCGCCGGCTTCGCCGCTGGCCGTGGCGCGTCGCGTCGTGGTCAAGGTGGGTTCGGCACTGCTGGTCGACGCGGCCAGCGGCAAGCTCAACCGTGCCTGGCTCGAGACGCTGGCTTCCGACCTGGCGCGGCTGCGGCAGCGTGGCCAGGAGGTCCTGCTGGTTTCCTCCGGCGCGATCGCGCTGGGACGCCGCGGTCTGGGCCTGGAGCCCGGCAAGCTCAAGCTCGAGGAAAGCCAGGCTGCTGCGGCGGTGGGGCAGATCCGCCTGGCTCACGCCTGGAAGGAAGTGCTGGACACCCATTCGGTCGCGGTCGCGCAGATTCTGCTGACGTTCGGGGATACCGAGGAACGACGTCGTTATCTGAATGCGCGCGCCACGCTCGGCACCTTGCTGCGCCTGGGCGCCGTGCCGGTCATCAACGAGAACGACACCGTCGCGACCTCGGAAATCCGCTATGGAGACAACGATCGTCTGGCGGCGCGCGTGGCGCAGATGATGAGCGCGGATTGTCTGGTGCTGCTGTCCGATGTCGATGGCCTGTACACGGCGGATCCGACCAAGGACGCTAGTGCGCAGTTCATTCCCGAGGTCCATCGGATCACGCCGGAAATCGAGCGCATGGCCGGCGGAGCGGCCTCGGCCGTGGGTTCCGGCGGCATGGCGACCAAGGTCGCGGCGGCCAAGATCGCAGTGACCGCGGGTTGTCACATGTGTGTCACTGCGGGCCGCGAGCTGCATCCGCTCCAGCGCATCGAGGACGGTGCGCGCTGCAGCTGGTTTTATCCTGCGGCAACACCGGCCACGGTTCGCAAGCAATGGATTGCGGGCACGCTCAAGGCGGCCGGTGAGTTGTACGTGGACGTCGGCGCCGCTGCGGCGTTACGCCGCGGCAAAAGCCTGCTGCCGGCGGGTGTCACCAAGGTAGCCGGCAGCTTCGAGCGCGGCGATGCACTGATCGTGCGTGACGCCGAAGGTCTGGAAATTGCCCGCGGCCTGTCGGCGTATTCAAGCGCGGATGCGGAGCGCCTGCGCGGCAGGCAGTCGGCCGAAATCGAAACGCTGCTGGGTTTTCGCGGGCGCGACGAGATCATTCATCGCGACGACCTGGTGGTCACGGTCCGCGACTAGCCGGCGTCCTCAGCGCCGATTCCCCGGAATATCCACGTAACGGCTCGCTGGCGGATCGCTGGCCGGGTACGTCTTGTCCAGCGATTCGTCGATCGCCTGTTCCGAGGCGGCACGCGGATACAAGATGCGCCAGCGCCGGGCGATGCCCTTGATGGCCGGCATGGCGATCAGGCCGAGCGCGCCGATCATCGCGATGCTTTGCACCAGGTCGAGTCCGGCGCGACGACGTTCGTCCGATTCGCGCATTGCATCTCTCCTCACATGGATTGCGAGCTGGCAGGGTGGCGCTCAGTGGGTTCGGGCGGCGCCGCGTTTGGCTGCGCTGTCGATGGCGTCGGTGAAGATGTCGAACAATGGCGGCGGTAAATCATGGCCCATGCCCGGAATCACCAGCAGCTCGGCGCCAGGGATGTTGTCGGCGGTATCGCGTCCGGCCGCCAGCGGCACCAGCGGATCGGCCGCGCCGTGCACGACGACGGTCGGCGCCTGGATGCGGCGAATCTTCTCGCGGCGATCTCCGCTCATCGTGGCGGCGGCAATCTGCCGGGCATAGCCCGCCGGGTAGTACGACCGTAGGGCCTCGGCGCGGATGCGCTCACGCGCTGCCCCTTCATCGAAGGGATAGCCCGGACTGCCAATCACGCGCAGCGTATTGAGGCCATACGTTACATAACCCTCCGGATCCCTGATCGGGTCCGGCGGGCGCGACATCAATATGGCAGCCGCGGCCGGCGTGGGTGGCGGCAGCGTGGGATTGCCCGTCGTCGACATCATGGAGGTGAGCGACAGGATGCGCTCTGGATGATGGGCGGCGACCTGCTGCGCAATCATGCCGCCCAGCGAGGTGCCGACGATGTGGGCGCGGGCGATGCCCAGCGCGTCGAGCAGACCGACGGTATCGCCGGCCATGTCGTCCACGGTGTACGGCAGCGACGGCCTGAGTCCCGCCATGCGGGCTGCGATCAGGGCCGTCAACTTCGGCACCGGTGCATGATCGAGCTTGGTCGACAGGCCGATGTCGCGATTGTCGAAGCGCAAGACACGATAGCCGCGCGCCGCCAGCTTCTCGCACAGGGGCAGTGGCCATCGCGTCAGCTGCGCCCCCAGTCCCATGACGAGTACGACCGCCGGGTCCGCCGCGGAACCGAGCGATTCGTATTCGATCTGGATGCCGTTGGCCGTCGCTTGAGGCACGAGCGCTTCCTGTGAAAACCGGGGAGGAGCGCCGGCAGTTTGCAAGCTGCTCCGCCGAGCCGCAACTTCGGCCGGGCCGTGACCGATTGCGGAAACTACGCGCTGCTGCGAGCGGCTCGGATTAGAATGCCGGCATGAACGCTGCCGTTACCCCCGATGTCATTGCCTCGATCATGGAGCCGATCGGCCGCGCTGCCGTTGCAGCAGCGCAGTCCCTTGCCAATGCGGGCAAGGACTCCCGCAACGACGCGCTCGTGGCTGCTGCCTCGGCAATTCGCACACGCGCTAACGTGATTCTCGCCGCGAACGCCATTGATCTGCAGCAGGCGCGCGAGCGCGGCCTGTCCGGTGCGCTGCTGGATCGCCTGATGCTGAACGAGCAGCGCCTCGAAGCGATGGCGAAAGGCATCGAGGCCATCGTGTCGCTGCCCGATCCCATCGGCACCGTGATCGCCGAATGGACGCGCCCGAATGCAATGCGCATCCAGCGGGTGCGGGTGCCGCTCGGCGTCATCGGCATCATTTACGAAAGTCGCCCGAACGTGACGGCCGACGCCGGCGCCCTGTGTTTGAAATCAGGCAATGCGGTCATTCTGCGCGGTGGCTCGGAAAGCTCGCATTCGAGCCGTGCCATCCACGAATGCCTGACCGAAGGTCTGCGCAGCGCCGGCCTGCCGGAGACGGCGATACAGATCGTGCCGACGACCGATCGCGCAGCGGTGGGTTACATGCTCGGCGCGATGACCGATTACATCGACGTGATCGTGCCCCGCGGCGGCAAGAGCCTGGTGGCGCGCGTTCAGCAGGAAGCGCGCGTGCCGGTCATCGGCCATCTCGAAGGCGTGTGTCACGTCTATGTCGATCGGGATGCCGATCTGAACATGGCGCGTGAGATCGTCATGAACGCGAAACTGCGGCGCACTGGAATCTGCGGCGCCGCGGAAACCCTGCTAGTGGATCATGCCTGCGCTTCGACGCATCTCGGTCCAATCGTAAAGTCGTTGCTCGATGCGGGCTGCCAAGTTCGCGGCGATGAGGCCGTGCGTGCCGTGGATCAGCGCGTGACGCCGGCCACTGAAGAGGACTGGTACACCGAGTATCTCGACACCATCATCGCTGCGAAGGTCGTGGAGGGTGTCGATGGCGCGATGGCGCACATCGCCAAGTACGGCTCGGCGCACACGGATTCCATCGTGACCGGCAATGCCGCGACAGCCGAGCGTTTTCTATCCGGTGTCGACAGCGCCATCGTCCTGCACAACGCCTCGACCCAGTTCGCCGATGGCGGCGAGTTCGGCATGGGCGCGGAGATCGGCATCTCCACCGACAAGTTCCACGCCCGTGGACCGGTTGGAGTGGAGCAGCTGACCAGTTACAAATACGTGGTGCGTGGCGCAGGACAGGTCAGGGCATAAGCCGGCGCTTTCCTCAGCCGCGAATGTGCCGATCCCGGTAGTCGCGGTGATCGCGCATTTCCCTTTCGATGTCCAGGTAGGCTTGCGTCACTGGCTTGAATTCCCGGTCGACCGCGGCGCTACGTGAGCGCTCCACGTCGTCGCGCAGGGCATGGTAGCTGCGGGACAGTTCATGGAATGCCTCCTGCACGTCGTCATCGTCCGCCTTGCGATCGCTGAGCGTGTGACGGAAATCCCGGGCTTCCTCGGCGAGTTCCTGCGCATTACGCGAGTAGCGATCGCTTACCCCTTCGGCGCGTGCCTCGTCATAAAGATTGTAAGTGCTGTGCTCCAGCCGTTGCGCCGAAGTCGTTAAAACGCCGCTGCTGGTCGTCACGCAGCCAGCCAGGCTGCATGCAAGGATGATGGGCGTCATCGAGCGGATAGTACTGACAGGCATCGTTTCCTCCTCAGCCCGGGGGCTGCGCAGTCTCCTCATCCAAGCAACGGGCCTTCGGCAGAATCGGTTCCGATCTCGTGCCGCCATATCCAGGAGCCAGGTTGGCTGAGATGGCCTGCGACCTGACGGAGTTTGCAGCCGCAGCCGCGCTGCGTCGGTATACTCGCCCGCATTTGTCCGCGGATCATTTGCGTATGACTCATCCGATCAAGCTGGCACGGGGCGTCTCGCTGTTGGTGTTGTTGTGCAGTGTCGCAGTAGCAACGATGGCTCAGTCCGCCCGGGATCCACTGCTCGCGGAGCTTGCCGCCGCCATCGAAAAGGCGCGTGCCGAACAAATCGACGCACTTGCGCCTACCAGTTTCCGCGCCGCGGTCGATGCGCAGCAGAGTGCGCTGAAAGATACGGAGCGGGGCCGCAATCCCGAACGAATTCATACGCAGCTCACCAACGCAATGGCGGCGATTCAGCGCGCCAACGCCGCCGCCGCCACGGCTCGGCAAACCCTGAGCGCCGTGGTCAGCACTCGTAGCGACGCACTCGCTGCAAACGCGCCCCAGTTGGCGCCGGAGCAATGGCAGAAGGCGGCCGAACGCTTCAACGATGCCACTGCCGCGCTGGAAAAGAACGACCTGAAGCAGGCACAGAAGCGTGCCGCCGAAGCGGACGTATTGCTGCGCGACGTCGAGCTGATTGCGATCAAGAACGATCTGCTGAACGACGCCCGCAAGCTGATCGCGCAGGCGGATGCGGCCAAGGTGGAGAAGTACGCACCGCGCAGCATTGCTGCCGCCAAACGTTATCTGCTGCAGGCGGACCAGGAGATCAACCGCAATCGCTACGACACCTCCATCGCGGTGAACCTGGCCTCGCAGGCGGCTTATGAGGCCCGGCATTCCATGTACCTGTCGCAGGTGATCCGCACGACGCTCGACAAGAGTGGCGACGAGGCCGGGCTCGAGGCGTTGATTCTTTCCTGGGAGGAGCCGCTGCGGCAGATCGCCACGGCCGTCGACCTGCAGCCCAGCTTCGATGCGGGAATGCAGCCGCTGATGCAGGAGTTGCTGGCGCAGACGCAAGAGCAGCGCAAGGAAGTTCACCGCTTGTCATTGGAGCTGGAGGATCGAAACGAGCAGATCGCGGCGCTGAATGCGGAGATGCAACGGTTGGAAACCAAGCTCGGTGGGGTCTCTCAGGAGCGCATCGCTTTGCAGCGGCGCGTCGATGCACAGGAGCGCCTGCGCGCCAACGTGGCGACGATCGAGAACTCCTTCACTGCGAACGAAGCCCGCGTCTATCGGCAGGGTGACGATGTGGTGATCTCGTTGCTGGGCCTGCGGTTTCCTTCCGGCAGCAGCACCATCGACAACTCGAGCGCGGCGTTGATGGGCAAGCTGCGGCAGGCGCTGGCGTTGTTTCCGGGCTCCTCCATGGTGGTCGAAGGGCACACCGATTCGAACGGCCGCGATTCGGCCAATCTGATCCTGTCGCAGGACCGGGCCGACGCGGTGCGCCAGTACCTGGTGGCGAACCTGGGCGTGAGCCAGGAGAAGGTCAGCTCCATCGGCTACGGCGAGGCGCGACCGGTTGCAACCAATGAGACCGCCGAAGGCCGCACGCGCAATCGCCGCATCGACCTGGTCATTCACGTCGACACGCTGCGCAACTGAACGGCGCACGAATCCCCGCTCTCGCCAAACGAGACGAGCCACCGATTTCGGTTCATTCGGCCGATGACGGCTGTTCGACCGGCGTACCGATCCGGCGCGATGCCGCGTCAGGTGTCCGGGGACACCTGAATCAGGTCGCTCTCATAGAGTTCGGCGAGCAGCGACTCCACGGCCGGGAGCAGCATCTGCGGATCGAGGCGATGCTCGTGGCTCAGCACGCGACAGATCGTCGCCACCGTCTGCGGCGTTTCGAGCAGCTCCCAGATGCGGCGGGAGGCTGCGGTGGAGCCGAGCGCTCGCAGATCGACAGCAGCGCCCCGAGCCGGTCGCTGCCCGGCCGGTCGGAATTTTGCAGATAGGACGCGCTGATCAGGATGGTGCTCATGGTTCCTCCCGGTGTCGACGACACCTGCGCAGGTCCCTGGACGTCCTGGACACGAGTCGATTCTACGCCGCCCCAGTGCGATGGGCGGATGCCCGTTTGCCGAAGGCGGCCGCCGAATGCGCTAAGGAAGATTCCTTACTTCACGGCGAGAAGAGGGCAAGAAGGGGAAGTCGAACAGGCAGGCAAAACGGTCGGGTTTTCAGTGCCCGTGCCCGTGTTCATGCACACGATCGTGCTCGTGGCCATGTGCGGCGCAACGCTCGCAGTTCACCCAGCCGGAGTCGCCGGTGACGTAGTGCTCCTTCTTCCAGATCGGCACGCGATGCTTCACTTCATCGATGATGTAGCGGCAGGCGGCGAAGGCTTCGGCGCGGTGCCGTGAGCTGACGCCGACCCAGACCGCCAGTTCGCCGATGCCGAGCGAGCCGATGCGATGCACGCAGACGGCGCTGATGACGCCGAAGCGCGCGATGGCTTCGGTCACGATGCGCTCGCCTTCCTTGTGGGCCAGCGCTTCGAAGGCTTCGTACTCGAGTCGAGTGACTTCGTGTCCTTCGTTGTGATTGCGCACCCAGCCTTCGAACGACGCGTAGCCGCCGGCGGCCGGGTCTGCCAGAGCCTGCCGATAGGTGTCCACCTGCAGGGCCGTGGTGCTGAAGGAGAAAGGTTTCATCCGCCTGCCACCGGTGGAATGAAGACGATGGTGTCGCCGCTGCGCAGCGCCGTGTTCCAGTCGCTGAACTCGGCGTTGATCGCCACCTTGAGCTGCTCGGGCCCGAGCTTGAAAGGATGGCGTGCCTGCAGTTCGCGATAGAGCTCGGTGGGTGTGCCGGCCGAAGTATCGATTGTTTCCTCGCTGCGGCCAGCCTGCTCGCGCAGTAGCGCGTAATACTGGATTCGCAAGGCGATGGTTCGTTTCGCCGCTCCTTCACCCCGACCCTCTCCCGCAACGGGAGGGAGGGACGCAGATGGGGCTGCTGTCTTTGTGGACGAGGTGTTGGTCTCTTCATCTCTCCCCTTGTGGGAGAGGTCATGCGAAGCACGGGTGACGGGACTCTTCAGCGCCGCGTTCGCGGCGCTGAATTCATCGACGGTGTTCACATTGTCCAAAGCTCTTGCATCCGGCAGATCCAGCAGCAGCGCGTTCGAGTTGATGAGGAACTTGCGTGGGCACTGCTTCCCCGACTGCATGTGCGCCAGCACCGCTTCACGCGCCGAAGGTTCCCAGATGGCGCAGAGAGGTTCAGGCAGCGAGTCATGAGCGCTGCGATACGCCGTAGCCACACGCTGCGGATCGCGATGCGCGACCAGGTGCTGCAGGATTTCCCGCGTCAGGAAGGGCAGGTCGCAAGCTACGATCAGCCATGCCGCTT
The DNA here is from genome assembly GCA_035556415.1 of Povalibacter sp. Classification (GTDB taxonomy): domain Bacteria; phylum Pseudomonadota; class Gammaproteobacteria; order Steroidobacterales; family Steroidobacteraceae; genus Steroidobacter. The sequence goes on along the minus strand of DATMEZ010000181.1, from coordinate 7,079 downwards.
TCGGATGCTCCTGCAAGGCGGCCGAGATGCCGGCGATCGGCCCGGCGCCCGGCTGACGGTCGACGATCTGGGGAAACTGCGCGCGCGTCGCTTCATTGCGCTGATCCGGCCGTACCGAGATGAACGTCGCTGCACAGACTTCGGACAACAACTCATACGCCCAGTCGAGCTGCGGCCGGCCGTGGTAAGCAAGCGCGGCCTTGTCGCGTTGCATTCGCGTGCTGGCGCCACCGGCGAGAACCAAACCAAAAAGAGCAGCGGACATGTTCAGCCTCCGATGTCGCTTTTGCCGCCGCGCTTTTCCACCAAGCGGGTCTGCGCGATGACCATGTCGTGCGACAGCGCTTTGCACATGTCGTAGATGGTGAGCGCCGCGACGCTTGCACCGGTCAGGGCTTCCATTTCCACGCCGGTCTTGTGGGTCACCGAGACGGTGCAGCGGATCAGCGCCTCGTCGCCATCCATGTCGATGGCGATCTTGCAGTTTTCGATGCCGAGCGGATGGCAGAAGGGGATCAGTTCGTGAGTGCGCTTGGCCGCCATCACGCCGGCAATGATGGCCGTGTGGAATACCGGGCCTTTCGCCGTGCTGAAGCCCTGGGTGCGCAGCGCCTCGGCGACCTGCGCCGGAAACCGTACCCGCGTTTCGGCAGTCGCAGTGCGCTTGGTGATTGCCTTGTCGCCGACGTCGACCATGGTCGGCCGGCTTTGCGGATCGATGTGGGTGAACGGGGCCATGCCGGAAGATTACAGCTTGCGGGCTACGGGGGACAGGCGGCGAATCCGGGCTCGTGTCTGGGGGCGGCTCGTCATCGGGATGAGAAAAATGCGGCTCAGGGATCGGGATGATTGGGCGCGGGTGGTGGTAGGTGGTGTGCCGAGGGTGCTCTGACCGGAGCCGGGAGTCAGGGGCAGAAGGTCGGAGCCAGAGGTTCGGAGCCAGAGGTTTGGAGCCAGAAGTGGGGTGGGGTGCCAGGCATCGGTCTGGGCGGGGCCACGCATTTCCAGGACCGCACGTGAATACGTCCCTGTAGGCTTGCTCACTCGGAACGTCCTGTTCCTCCTCTCATCCTGGAAATGCGTGGCCCCGCCCAGACCGATGCCGGAAAGAGCGTGCCGGTCGACGATGGTCACGGCGGCAAGCAGAATTAATAGCGTGCCGGTCGGTGATGGGCAGCGGCGGCTGCGTCAGAGAGCGTGCTAGTCGGTGATGTCAACGGAAGCGGCGGTGAAGGACGTGCAGTCGGTGACGGTCGGCGGCAGCAGCGTTAGCCACCGATGTAGTACATCTCGATTTTGCGCAAGGGATGTTCGCCCTTGTTCAGCGAGGCGCGCTGTTCGCTGTAGCGATCGTTGCGATGCTGCCATGTGCTGGTAATCAGTGCGCGCAGTTCGTCGTCGCTGGCTCCGTTGCGCAGTGGGGCTCGTAGATCCGTGCCTTGGTTGGCGAAGAGGCAGGTATAGAACACTCCTTCGGATGAGAGCCGTGCGCGCGTACAGGAGCCGCAAAACGGATTGGTCACCGATGAAATGAACCCGATCTCGCCTGCGCCGTCGTCGAAGGCGTAACGCTCGGCAACCTCGCCGCGATAGTTCTCTTCGACCGCGTGCAGCGGCCAGCGGGCGTGGATTCTCTCCATCAGCTCGCGTGACGGCACTACCCGGTCCAGGCTCCAGTGATTGCGATTGCCCACGTCCATATACTCGATGAAGCGCACGATCACGTCGCTGCCGCGGAAGTGCTCCACCAGGTCGAGTGCGGTGTGATCGTTCAGTCCGCGCTCCACCACGGTATTGATCTTGATCGGCATCAGTCCCGCGTCGACCGCGGCCTGGATGCCTTCGAGCACGCGGTCGCGCTCGGCGAAGCCGCCGCTCATCTGCTTGAAGATGTCCGGATCCAGCGAATCCAGGCTGACGGTGATGCGATGCAGGCCGTTCGCCTTCAGCTGCGCCGCATGCTGCGCGAGCAGCACTGCGTTGGTCGTCAGCGCCACGTCACGAACGCCTTCCAGCGCGGTGAGTTCGCCCACGAGTTCCGAAAGATTCGGGCGCAACAGCGGCTCGCCGCCGGTCAGCCGCACCTTTTTTACACCCAGACCCACGAACAGGCGCGTCAGCCGCACGATCTCCTCGAACGACAGCCGCTCGGTGGATTTGAGAAAACGGTAGTGCTCGTGGAAGGTTTCCCGCGGCATGCAGTACGGGCAGCGGAAATTGCAGCGGTCCATGACCGAGATGCGCAGGTCGTGCAGCGGGCGGCCGAGCATATCGCGCGGCCGCGGCGTCACCGGCAGATCGACGATGCGGTTCATGCGACGGTTACCACCGGTACAGCGGCACGATCGTGCCGCTGGGGACGACAGCCGGGCCGGGCGGCAGCTCGACGAAGCCGTCGCTGCCGATCAGCGAGGTGAAATCGCCCGAGCCTTGCGTGGGGCGCGGCAGCGCGACGCTGCGACCGGAGAAATCGGTCGCGAGCTTCACCGGCACGAACAGGGTGAACGCAGGTTTCACTTCGAAGCTCTCCGCCAGCGCAATCACTTCGCGGGCTGTGTCGGCAGCGGCCATCGCCGCCGCCAGTCCCGGCAGTACATAGCGCCTCAGGCAGATCAGGGTCGATACGGGATTGCCCGGCAAAGCGTACACCGTCGCTGTGCCGCCGCCTACGCCGAACCACATGGGCTTGCCGGGCCGCTGCGCCACGTTGTGGAACACGACGGCGATGCCCAGTTCGGTCAGCACCTGCGGGACGTAGTCGAATTTCCCCATCGAGACACCGCCGCTCAGGATCAGCACGTCATGCGTATCGAGGTGCGTACGCAAACGGCTGCGCAGAGTTTCGAGGTCATCGGGCAGGTGATCGTGCGCCACCTGGGTGTGGCCGTGCCGGCGTAGTGCAGTGAGCACGCCATAGGCGTTGGAACGATAGATCTGCCAGTCGGCCACCGGGTCGCCCGGCTCGATCAGCTCATCGCCGGTCGAGATCACGATGATGCGGGGTGCGCGGCTGACCTGGGCATGCGATAGTCCGGCAGAGGCGATGACGGCAACCTCCGGCGGCCCGAGCGTGGTTCCCGGCTCCAGCAGCAGGGTGCCCGCGCGGCAATCGATGCCGCGGCGGTGAACGTTGAGCCAGGCGGAAGGTACGACGTCGTCCTGGAGCCGGGCGACGCCGTCGTCGATCGAGATCCTTTCCACCGGCACCACGCAATCGCAGCCCGCCGGCAGCACCGCGCCGGTCATGACTTCGAAGCAGGCATCGTCGCTGGCGAGCACCATCTGCCGTGCGCCTGCGGCCTGCGTGCCCGCGACGCGAAACTCGCGCCGTCCAGCGGCGCTCGCGAATGCGATGCCGTCCATGGTGACGCGATCGAACGGCGGCTGATCGCGCGAGGCCACGATCGGCTCGCGCAGCACGGCGCCGGCCAGCATGGCCAGCGGCCGGGGTTCGGGTTCGAGCGTCGGCGCCCGGACGCGAATGGCGGCTTCGGCTTCGGCGGGCGAGATCATGGGCGGCAGCCTGTTCTTCTCGAAACTCTTGCGGGACCGGCGACAAAACAAAACGCCCGGCGGAGCGGCTCCGCCGGGCGTTCAGGAGTGTGTCACGAGCCGGTGGCCTGCGGCCACTGGCCCGGAAAGATCAGCTGCGCGCCTTGAACACGCGCACCTGCTCGTTGAACTCTTTGGCCTTGGACTTCAGTTCGTCCACGGCGGCGTTCAGCTTCTTGCTCTGCATGGTCTTCAGCTGCATCAGCTGCGCCGTGCTGGTCGACTTTTCCTTGGTCTCCTCCTCCAGGCAGGTGCCGAACGCCTTGACGTCGGCGTCATAGGCCTTGAAGGCGTTCATGGCGGCGATCATTTCCGGCTCGCTGGCGGTGGCGCCGTTCGGCACGGTGGCCGGAGCTTTCGGATACGGGCAGTCCGCGTGAGCCGCGAACGAGAAAGCGGCCAGTGCCAGTGCCGCGGTGAACGTGACGTGCTTCAGCTTCATCGCAAATCTCCCAGAGTCTCCATTGGATCCGTGATTCCAGTGCGGTTCGCGCACCGGCCTTGCCGTCGGTCGCGACGGCGGACGCTGCCTGCATCGGCTGGGGCGGGGGCTGACTTGACGCCCTGGCGGCGCTCTTTTGTGCAAGTGCGACGGGGGTCGCACCTACGGCGACGCAATGCATCACCGGCGGGCGCTTTTTCCGATCGCACCCAGAGCGAATCGCCGGGCGAGCGAAGCGTAGATACCCCTAGTCGCCCGGCGGGAGCTAGCTGCGGGCCTTGTAGATGCGCACCTGCTCGTTGAACAGCTTGGCCTTGGCCTGCAGCTCGTCGACCGCGGCATTGAGCTTCTTGGTCTTCAGGGTCTTCATTTGCATCCGCTGCGCCGAGGCCATGGCCTTGTCGTTGGCTTCTTCGTCCAGGCAGCTGCCGAAGGCGGTCACTTCGTCGTTGTACGCCTTGAAGGCATTCATGGCGCTGATCATTTCCTGCTCGCTGGCGGTCTTGCCGTCCGGGATGGCGGCGGGCGCCTTGGGGAATGCGCAGTCGGCTTGCGCGCTGCCGCCACAAGCCAGGGTGGCAACCGCAAATACTCGGATCCAAAGGGAAATTTTCATGACTCGTACGCCTCCGTCGATGCTGGACTGGTCCTCTCCCCGGCGCACCGCTTGGGTGTGAGTGCCGGAGCGCTTTGCGCTGGCATCGGCGGCCGATCGCGACGACTTGAGCCGTGGGGCGCCGTGGTTTTCACATAAAGGCAGGTGGGCGCGGCGAATCGTGACCGGCGGCTCGGAAATGGGGGGGGCAGAAATGCAAAACGCCCGGCGCTGTGCAGCGGCCGGGCGTTTTCGCCAAGTCGGGAAAGCGAGCCGATCAGCTCTTCTTTTCGCGTGCCTTGTACGCCTTGACCTGCTCGTTGAAGCGGGCGGCGTGCGCCTCCAGCTCTTCGACGGCGGCGTTGTGGCGCTTGGTCTGGATGGCCTTGATCTGGGCGACCGTGTCGGGCGGCGCGTCGGCGCCGGCGGCTTCGATGCGCGACTGCATTTCGATGTCCAGGCAGTTCAGGTAGCCGGTGACCTGGGTGTTGTATTCCTTCACCGCCTTCATGCCCTCGATCATCTGCTGTTCGGTGGCGGTGGTGCCGTCCGGGAGGCTGCCGGGCGCCTTGGGATAGACGCATTCGGCGTTGGCCAGGCCGGCGCTCAGCAGGCCGGCGAACAGCAGTCCGGACACCAGTTGGATCTTCATCGCATACCCCTCGTAAATTATTGCCGCCGTGCGGTCTGTTCAGTTTCGGCCCGGCCACGTGCGCGGCGGACCCCGATTTCGTGGGCCATCTTAGCAGGCAGTCGAAAAGGGCAGACAGCCGAAAAGCTCCGCGCGGGGCTTTTCCCCGCGGGGCTCGTCCAAAGCCCGCGCCGTGTCGTCGGCGGCGAGCGCAGTTTCATGTGGTCGATTCGGGGCGGCCTGTGCGGTGCTGGCATCAGTTGCGGCTGCGTCTGGCCGCTTAAGATCAGCGCCACACGCGGTTCATATCGCAGCGCACCCTATACTTGGCTGCAATTCAACCAGAAGCGCCCGAATCGCCGTCGTCCCATGACTGCTGCCGAACTCGATGCCGTCCGTCTGAGCCTGTCCGTTGCCCTGCGCAGCGTGCTGTTCGGCTTGCCGTTCGCGGTGCTGGTGGCGTGGGTGCTGGCGCGGCGGCGTCTCGCTGGCCAGATTTTTCTGGATGCCTTCGTGCATCTGCCGCTGGTGTTGCCGCCGGTCGTCGTGGGCTATCTGCTGCTGTTGCTGTTCGGTACGCGCGGCGCCATCGGTGGGTGGCTGTATGACACCTTCGGCATCCAGCTCATTTTCACCAGCACCGGCGCGGCGCTTGCGACCGCGGTCATGACCTTTCCATTGATGGTGCGCGCGATCCGTATTTCGCTGGAAGGCATCGATCCGGGATTGGAAGACGCGGCCCGCACCTTGGGCGCTGGTCCGTGGGATCGTTTCGCCACGATTACCCTGCCGTTGATGCTGCCCGGGATTCTCGCGGGGGCGGTGATGGCGTTCTCCGCCGGGCTGGGTGAGTTCGGCGCCGTCATCACTTTCGTTTCCAACATTCCCGGCGAGACCCGCACGTTGCCGCTCGCGCTCTACACCGCATTGCAGACGCCAGGCGGTGAGGCGCTCGCCGCGCGACTGGCGACGATTTCCTTCTCGCTCGGACTGCTGGGACTGGTGGCTGCGGAGCTGATCGCGCGTCGGCTGCGCCGGGTGCTGGGGCATTAGGTGCTGAAGATTCACGCCACCAAGCGTCGCGGCGCCTTCACTCTGGAAGTGGCGGTGGACATGCCCACGCCCGGCATCGTCGCGCTGTTCGGTCGTTCGGGCTGCGGCAAGACCACGCTCGCCAACATCGTTGCCGGCCTGCTGCAGCCGGACGCTGCCAGCATCGAGGTCGACGGCATCGTGCTCGAGGACACGCGGACGCGGCATCGCATCGCCGCCGAGCGTCGCCGTATCGGCTACGTGTTCCAGGACGCGCGCCTGTTTCCGCATTTCGATGTGATCAGCAATCTTCGCTATGGCGAGCGTCGCGCGCCTTTGTCCGAGCGGCGCATCACGCTGGATCACGTCGTTCACGTGCTGGGCCTGGAGCCGCTGTTGAGCCGGCGCACTCGCGATCTTTCCGGTGGGGAGAAGCAGCGTGTTGCGCTCGGTCGCGCGCTGCTGTCTCAACCGCGGCTGCTGCTGCTCGATGAACCGTTGGCTTCGCTCGACGTGGCGCGTCGCGAAGAAGTCTTGCCTTACCTCGAAAAGCTGCGCGACGAGTTCGCGTTGCCCAGCGTTTACGTGAGCCACCAGTTCGACGAAGTGTTGCGGCTTGCCACGCATGTGGTGCTGATGGATCAGGGTCGGGTTGTCACCCAGGGCGGGATCGAGCGGGTGAGCCTGCATCCCGAGTTGCGTGCGATCGTCGGGCCCGATGCCGTGGGTTCGGTGTTGACGGGAGTCGTCGCCGCAGCCGATCCGCAAACCGGCCTTGCGGCGATCAGCGTCGGCAACGGCACGCTGAATACGACCATGAGAGATGC
>DATMEZ010000180.1:0-15108 GCA_035556415.1 Povalibacter sp. | reverse complement strand
ATCTCGGTGATGGCGTGAACGCAGAAGCGCGAGATCGCCTGGAACGTATTCAGTCGAGCGTGCATCGCGCAGCTGAAGTGATCGACGGGTTGCTTTCGCTGGCGCGCGTTTCACGGCACGAGCTCCAGAGCGAAGAGGTTTCGCTGAGCGCGCTGGTGCATGAATGCATCAGCGAGATCCGTGAGCGAGAACCGGCGCGCGAGGTGGATTACCACGTTCAAGAAGGCGTGGTGGTGATGGCCGACCCGCGCTTGATGAAATCCTTGATCGCCAATCTCGTATCCAACGCGTGGAAATACAGTGCGGACAAGCGGCAAGTCGAGATCGAGTTCGACTGCGAGCACGACGCTAACGGGACCGTGTATCGCATTACCGACCACGGCGCCGGATTCGACATGTCGTATGCCGCGCGCCTGTTTCAGCCGTTCCAGCGGCTGCATTCGGTCAGTGAGTTTCCGGGAACAGGCATCGGACTGGCGACGGTCGAACGCATCGTGCGTCGTTACGACGGAATCGTCTCGGCACACGGCGAAGTCGGGCAGGGTGCGACTTTCTATTTCACGCTGCCGTTGGCTCAGTTCGACAGGCCGGACGACGATGCCGATCATGGAACGACGTAATCTCGCCCCGCACACGACTCACGGCGGCGACTGACTGCTATCCCTGATGACGCCACTGTGGTGCCCGGGCAGGCAGCCATACGGAGCTCCGCGTGCCGGCTAAGCAATGAGCGCTCTCTTGACGCAGGTCAAGGTCCGGCGGCCGTACTTGGGCAGGATAGGTGCATGAACGCCATGCCCGTCTTCGACGCGCAGCTGCTGCAGCGCTATGACTGCCCCGGCCCGCGTTACACGTCGTATCCCACCGCGCCGCAGTTCACCGATGAATTCGACGAAGCGGCGTTTCGCGACCAGGCGCGTCGCAGCAATGCAGATCCCATCCCGCGCCAGCTGTCGTTGTATGTACACGTTCCGTATTGCTTCAGCCCCTGCTTTTACTGCGGCTGTACCCGCATCATCACGCGCGATCAGAATCGCGCCCGACCGTATCTCGAACGACTGATTCGCGAGATCGAGCGGGTGGCGCCGCTGTTCGACCGCGATCGTGACGTAGTGCAGCTGCATCTGGGGGGCGGCACGCCGAATTTTCTACGGCCCTCGGAACTGGGTGAGCTGCTGGAGAGTCTTGACCGGCATTTCCATTTCGGCGCCTGCGCGACACGGGATTTTTCGATCGAGATCGATCCCCGATATAGTCAGGGCGGTGACATCGCGGCGTACTCTGCACTGGGCCTGAATCGTGCGAGCCTGGGCGTGCAGGATTTCGATCCCGAAGTGCAGCGAGCCGTCAATCGCGTGCAGAGCGTCGAAGAGACGTTGCGCGTGATCGATGAATGTCGCGCCAGCGGCTTTCGCTCGGTGAACGTGGACCTGATTTATGGCTTGCCGAAGCAAACTCCCGAGGGCTTTGCACGCACTCTCGATACGGTGCTGAACGCGCGGCCGGATCGGCTCGCCATCTACGGCTATGCGCACCTGCCGGAGCTCTTCAAGCCTCAGAAGCATATCGACAGCGTCGACTTGCCGGACGCGCAGGCCAAGCTCCGCCTGCTGCAACTTGCGGTCGAGAAGCTCTCCCTGGCCGGCTATCGCTACATCGGCATGGATCACTTTGCGCTGCCGCAGGACGCGCTCGCGCAGGCTCAGGAGGCGGGCCGGCTGCACCGGAATTTCATGGGCTATACGACACATGCCGATTGCGACCTGGTCGGGTTCGGGGTCAGCGCCATCAGTCATGTGGGTGACAGTTTCAGCCAAAGTCCGCGCGATCTGGCGAGCTGGGAGATCGCAGTGGATCAGGGGCATCTGCCGGTATGGCGCGGGCTGAGGCTTGGCTTCGACGACATCGTGCGTGCTGACGTCATCCAGCAATTGATGTGCCAGGGCGCTGTCGATATTGCCCAGGTCGAGAAGCGTTACGAAATCGACTTCAACGCCTATTTCACCGAATCGCTGCAACGCTTGCGGCCCCTGGTAGAGGATGGGCTGGCGATCGTCGATGGGACGGCGATCGGCGCCACGTCGCGTGGGCGCTTCCTGTTGCGTATCATTGCCATGTGCTTCGACAGCTACCTTCACCATCCGGATCCCGCTGTACAACCGCGTTACTCGCGGGTCATCTGAGCACGGCCGTTCGCGGTGGTTGTGTCCGGGTGGGAAGTCCGCCCGCGGCGACTGCGAGATGCGAATGATGGAGGCAACGTCGCGCCGTCCCGGACGCTCTGCGATTGCCGATGATGGCGACGAGCTGAATTTCTGCTCGACCTGCGCCTTTTCGGCTGCCTGCATGGGCAGCGGCTACGACAAGGAGCATCTGCGGGAGCTGCACGTGCTGGTGGATCACGTGGGGCCGTTCCATGAAGGTGAGCATTTGTTCCGCGAGGGCGATCCGTTCAATGCGATAGCGGCGGTGCGCGCAGGAACGGTCAAGACCTACGTCAACGATGCCGATGGCCGCGAACAGGTGCTGGGGTTCTTTCTGCCGGGCGAGGTGATCGGGCTCAACGCCATCTCGCAGGCGCGCTATCCGTGCAATGCGGTAGCCCTGGAGTCGGTCATGCTGTGCCGGTTCTCGTTTCCGACCATGTCGGCGCTGGCGTTGCGCATGCCGGGATTGCAACAGCAGTTGTTTCGGCTGCTGAGCGAGGACATCGGCAAGGCGGCGCTGCTGGCCGGAAATTTCGCTGCGGACGAGCGCATGGCGGCTTTTCTGTTGGGATTGTCCCGGCGCTACGCGGCGCGCGGGTTCTCGGCCGATCGATTCGTGCTCACCATGACGCGCACCGATATCGCCAACTATCTGCGTCTGGCTGCCGAAAGCGTCAGCCGTGTCTTCCGTCGCTTCCAGGACGAAGGGTTGCTGCGCGTGGAACGCCGCGAGATCGAGCTTCTCGACCGGCCGGGACTCGAACGGTTGGCGCGCAGCGTTCTAAGAGGCTGAGATCCGCCCGAGCATGACTCGGGCACATGGCGAGCTGACCCCGCTCCGGGCCGGTCCCTAGCTTCCTACGTAGCTTTCACACGCTGCCGGCGCGACGGACGTGATCTGGATCAGTGTCGACTGTCGTAACCGGGCCCAGCATCGCGCAACGTTCTAGGAGAAGGATCATGACCGCTAGGAAACTCTGGATCGGATTGGGGACGTTGCTGTTCGTATCTTTCGCCGTGTTGCTGTGGGTCGGCAGCGAGATCCATCGCCTCATGCCACCGATCCCGGCTGTGGTCGTGACGCCCGAAGGCACGACGGTTTATACCCGGGCGGACATCGAGAAGGGCCGGCAGGTATGGCAGTCCATCGGCGGGCAACAGCTCGGCTCGATCTGGGGCCACGGCAGCTACGTGGCGCCGGACTGGACCGCGGACTGGCTGCATCGGGAGGCGCTCGCCTGGCTGGATATCGAAACCTTGCGCAACACTTCCCAGCCGTACGCGCAGCTGGCGCCTGACGTGCAGGCCGGGTTTGCCGCCCGGTTGCAGTCGCAGATACGAGAGAACACGTTCGACAGTCAGGCCGGAACGATCACGGTGTCTGCAGATCGTGCCCAGGCCATGGCGCAGGTCGCGCAGCATTACGTCGCGCTGTTCGGCAATGACGCCGAGCTTCTCGAACTGCGCAAAGCCTATGCGATGAAGAACGATACGGTGCACGACCCGGAATATCGCCAGGCGCTGACGGCCTTCATCTGGTGGTCGGCCTGGGCTGCGGTCACCGACCGGCCGGGGAAGCAGATCAGTTACACCAACAACTGGCCGCACGACCCGCTGGTCGGCAACCAGCCGCCCGGCCATCTGCTGCTGTGGACCGTGTTCAGCGTGCTGTTCCTGATTGCCGGCATCGCGCTGCTCGGCTGGCATCATGCGCGGCATCGCGATGAGGCGCCGGCGAAGCTGCCGACGGTGGATCCGCTCGCCTCGATCCAGGTCACGCCTTCGATGCGGGCGAGCGCCAAGTATTTCTGGCTGGTGATCGCCTTGTTCCTGACGCAGATCCTGCTGGGTGCGATCACGGCGCACTATCAGGTCGAAGGGCAGGACGCCTACGGCTTTGCGTTGTCGGAGTTCCTGCCGTACTCGCTCAGTCGCACCTGGCACACGCAGCTGGCGGTGTTGTGGATCGCCACGGCGTGGCTCGGCATGGGCCTGTACATCGCGCCTGCAATCTCCGGACATGAACCGAAGTTCCAGCGTTTCGGCGTGAATTTCCTGTTCGCGTGTCTCGTCCTCATCGTGGTCGGCGCGTTTGCCGGCCAGTGGCTGGCCGTCATGCAGAAGCTCGGGCTGGACAGGAATTTCTGGTTCGGCCACCAGGGCTGGGAGTATGTCGATCTCGGGCGCTTCTGGCAGATCTTCCTGTTCGTGGGGCTGTGCCTGTGGCTGGCGCTAGTCGGCCGGGCGCTGTGGCCTGCCATCCGCAAGGGTGGGGAAGCGAAGTCCATCACCGTGCTGTTGTTCCTGTCGACCGTTTGCATCGGTCTGTTCTATGGCGCGGGGCTGATGTGGGGCGAGCACACGCACCTGTCGATGGTCGAATACTGGCGCTGGTGGGTCGTGCACCTGTGGGTGGAGGGCTTCTTCGAAGTCTTTGCCACTGCAGTGATTGCCTTCCTGTTCACGCGCCTGGGACTGCTGCGGGTGAGCACCGCGACCGTGGCCGTGCTGTTCGCGACGATCGTGTTCCTCGCTGGTGGCGTGCTGGGTACGCTGCATCACCTTTACTTCGCGGGAACTCCGACGGCCGTGATTGCGCTCGGCGCGAGTTTCTCTGCCCTGGAGGTGGTGCCGCTGGCCTTCGTCGGCTTCGAGGCATACCGGACGTTCAAGCTCGGGGAGGCGACGCCGTGGATGCAGCGCTATCGCTGGCCGATCCTGTTCTTCACCGCCGTTGCGTTCTGGAATCTGGTCGGTGCCGGGCTGTTCGGGTTCCTCATCAATCCGCCGCTGCCGCTGTACTACATGCAGGGTCTGAACCTGACCCCGCTGCACGGACACACGGCGCTGTTCGGTGTGTACGGGTTGCTCGGCATCGGCCTGATGCTGTTCTGCCTGCGCGGTATCCGGCCCACGGTGATCTGGAACGAGAAGCTGCTCAAGACGAGCTTCTGGGCGCTCAACATCGGGCTGAGCGGCATGGCGCTGCTGACGTTGCTGCCGATCGGCGTGATCCAGCTGAGTGCGGCAGTCCAGCACGGTTACTGGTACGCGCGCTCCGCGGAGCTGATGCAGCAGCCGATCATCCAGTTGCTGGTATGGATGCGAGTGCCTGGCGATACGATCTTCAGCGTTGGTGCGCTGGCGCTGGCTGTGTTCGTGCTGCGGCTGTGGATTGCTCCCAAGCAATCCGTGGTCGAGGCGCCTGAAGGCGCACGCGTGGCGCAGAACGGGTGAAGATCATTGGCGGATCACAAGGACAGGGCCGGGTGGTCACAAACCGCTCGGCCCGCATCGGTGATAAGCGCTACGTTGGCGATGGACGCCAATGTGCTGCGGACAATGACGTGGTGGACCGCATAGCTGGTGGCCGCGCGCCGGGATCGCAAGTCGAGCTGAGCAGATGATCGAGTTCTACCCGCAGATCAAGTGGGTTCATGTCGCAGCAGTGATGGCGAGCGGGTCGTTGTTCTTTCTGCGTGGCCTCGCGCTACATGCCGGAGCGCGCTGGGTGATGGCTGCGCCGCTGCGATATCTCAGCTACACGGTCGACACGATCCTGCTCACGGCGGCGCTGATGCTGGCGACGATTCTGCATCAGTATCCATTCGTGCATACCTGGTTGACCGCGAAGGTCGTCTTGCTCGTCGCCTACGTGGTGCTGGGAAGTTACGCGCTCAAGCGCGGGCAGACGCGAAAGATACGCGTCGTCAGCTGGCTCGCCGCTCTCGGCATCTACGCGCTCATCATCAGTATCGCCCGGGCGCACCATCCGCTCGGCATCCTTGCCAGCCTGGCAAGCTGAACATCGTCGGGCGGTCCGCGTGCTCCGAGGATCGGGTCACCCTGCGGATGCCTCCTTGCGTAACCAACGACAGAAGGCATCGATGGTCGGGTCGTTGTCGGCGCCATGCCGGCGAATGATCCAGAAGGCGTAAGTGTTGGCCAGGGAATGATCGAACGGTTTGACCAGGCGACCGCAGCGCAGGTCCTCCGCAACCAGCGGTGCGACGCCCAGCGCAACGCCATGCCCTGCGACGGCAGCCTCCTGGGCCAGGTAGATGCTCGCGAATACCGGACCTCGGGTCGCGTCCACCTGGCTTGCGCCGGAAGATTCCAGCCATGCTGGCCAGTCCGGTACGCCGGGACGGCCGGTTGCGCTTTCGTCGTGGAGCAGCGTGTGGTGTTGCAGGTCGGCGGGCGCCGTCAGAGCGGCCCCCGCCAATGAAGGTGCGCACACCGGAAACACGGCTGCATCCATGAGACGCTCGGCGTGGACACCGGTGTAGCCGCCGGGCCCGTAGCGGATGGCGACATCGATGCCGCCACGGACGAAATCGACATGCTGGTTGCCAGTCTCGATGCGTACCTTGAGATCGGGACAGTCGCGATGGAACCGGTGCAGCCTGGGCGCAAGCCATTTCGCGGCAAAGGACTCCACGGTGCTGACGCGCAGGTGTGCGGCAGCGGGCGCGGTGGCCCGGTCCAGGGCCAGGTCGAGCAGCCCGAAAAGCTCGCCCAGCGATGCGGCCAGCGCTTCTCCTTCAGCAGTCAGCTCGATCGAGCGATGACCGCGCCGGAACAGCTCCACGCCCAGGTAAGTCTCCAGGTGCTTCACTTGATGGCTGACGGCCGCAGGCGTGACGAACAGCTGCGCAGCGGCGGCTTGAAAACTGCGGCATCGCGCGGCCGCTTCGAAGGCTCGAAGGGCATTGAGCGGGGCGGGGTGGCGTGGCTTCACGATCGGTTCGAGCTTGCGGTGCCGGGATCGCATCCTATCAAGCTAGTTTTTCTAATGCAGGCGCAAAAAAACTCGCTTGCCGCACCCTGCAGCGGTTCGCAACGATGGCGCCAGGCAACAATAGGTGAGCGTCGTGAGATTCGAAGAGCTGAGACCAGACGTAATCATGTTCGTGGGGGAGCAACGCGAGTCGGTCGCTACGGCATTCCTCGATGGCGAGGACGTTCTGCTGGTCGACTCGCTTGGCAGCACCGAGGATGCGCATTGGCTCCGCCGTGTCCTGTGCGAGGACATGGGCAAGACGGTGCGTGTCCTTGCAGCGACCCATTTCATGAGCGACCACATGGCCGGCATGCCACTGTTCCCGGAGGCGCTGACGATCGCGCACCGGCACCATCGCCACACCTTCCTTTCACAGAACCAACGGATCGATGCGTTCTACCGCGAACCGAAGGTGGTGTTCGACAGCGCGATGACGGTTCGTTGGGGACAGCACGAACTGCGTCTGCTGCACAATCCCGGCAAGACCATGGATCACGTCAGCGTCGACGTCCCCACGGCCGATCTGGTCTGCAGCGGAGACAACATCGTCGGCAACACCGTCTATCTCTCGAAGGCCGACCCTGTGCTCATGCGAGCGGCCATCGGACGGATGCGGCAGTTCGGGCGCAGCACGGTGATCGGCGGTCACATGGGGCGGTTCGCGGCCAGCGTGCTGGACAACGCGACTCACTACCTCGACGAGCTGAAGAACACCGTGATGCGGCTTCGCGCCGAGCTGGCGCCGAAAGTAGTGGACGAACACATCGCCTCGATCCGGATCGAAACCTGCCTGGCACCGAACGTGCAGCCGATGGCGTTCGAACGCGAATGGCACCAGCGCAATCTGGAGGTCATTGTCGAGCAGTCCGTCTTCGCGCTCGATACTGCGCTCGCAGCGCGAGGCAGCCGCGAATGAACCGTCGCATCTTTCTTTCCGCATGCGCCAGTCTTTCCGTTGGGGCCTTGCTCCCGCGCGGAGCGGCCGTCGCAGCTGCCGGAGCTGAACTGCGCATCCAGCGCCTCGCGTGGGCGGGCCTGCGTCTGCAACTGCCGGGCGCGACCCTGCTCATCGATCCACTGGTCGATCCGGACGCTTGGGGAAGTGCGCTCAAGGACCGGTTGATTCCGGTCGACGACGCGGTCGGCAACGTGTATGTCGCCGTCACCCATACCCACACCGACCACTTCGATGCAAAGGCCGCGGTCGATGCGCTCCAGCGCGGCGGCACTCTGATCTATCCAGGCGGGACGAATCCGCTGCCCGTGCCTCCACATGCTCGCGCCCGTCCGGCCACACTTTGGGAGCCGCAACTCCTTGGCGACTTCACCGCGACGGCAGTACCCGCTGTAGATGGCTACGGCGATCCGCAGGTGTCGTGGGTGGTGTCGGCTGGCGGCCGTCGCATCTTCCACGGCGGCGATACGCTGTGGCATGGGCACTGGTGGCGCATCGGCCGCCAGTTCGGGCCGTTCGACGCCGCGTTCCTGCCCGTCAACGGCGCACGTTTCGGCTTCCTCAAGCCGGCCAGCGGGCAGTCCAGCGTGCTCACACCGGAGCAGGCTGTGGCGGCTGCCGACATCCTCGGCGCGCGCCGTCTGATACCCATCCACTACGGCATATCGGGCATGGACGAATACGTGGAGGTCGAGGATCCCATCGCCCGCCTGCATGCGGCCGCCCACGCGAAATCCGTGGCGATTCAACCGATGGCGCCAGGCGACTGGATGGATTGGAACGCGAGCTGATCACGCGGGACAGTCCGATGTCGGCGTGCTGTGCTCACTCGACGCCGCGCGTCCGTGTCATACGGCTCGCTCAGGCGAGCCCGCTTATCTGTCCGGGTGATCCACCGTGACATCGAGGTCCCGGACCAAGCCATCGGCAATGGAATAGACCCACCCGTGGACGGAGAGCTTTTGACCGCGGGCCCAGGCGTCCTGGACAAACACGTCCGAGGCGACATTCCTGACCTGGCGCATCACGTTCAGCTCGACCAGCCGGTCCCAGCGCGCATGCTCGTCGGGCAGGGCCGCCAGCTCGTGCCGATGGTCATGATGGGCTTCGCGAATCGGATGCACCCAATGATCGATCAGGCCGAGCCGTCTGCTGTCCACGGCGGCAGCCACGCCGCCGCATCCATAGTGCCCGACCACCAGGATGTGCTCGACCTTCAGTACCTCGACGGAAAACTGCAGCACCGAAAGATAGTTTGCGTCCTGGGGCGGAGCCAGGTTGGCAATGTTCCGATGCACGAAAAGTTCGCCGGGGTCGAGATCGACGATCTCGTTGGCAGGCACGCGGCTGTCGGAACAGCCGATCCACAGATACTTGGGCGCCTGCTGGCCTTCGAGTCGCTTGAAGAAACTTGGATCAACCGCGAGTTTGCGCTCCGCCCAGCGGCGGTTGTTGGCTTTCAGTTCGTCGAGCATGGGGAGATCCAGGTTGTCACGGAACCGGTGCACAATGCCAAAGTGCGGCTCGGCCGGCAACTCGCTGAGGTCGAACATCTCTAAGACCAAAAAGCAAATACATGCGCGCACCGGCCGTCGCAAGGTGCCCACGTGCGTACGCGAGTCGACTACGCAGGGGTTTCTGCCGGTGTGATGAGGAGTGTGCAGTCGAAGGGGGTGCATATTCCTGAATCCGCGTGCTCGGTCCCCGTTGGTTATTGTCGGTGCTGCGTTGGCTGGTGAGCTAAAGCAATGGCGCGAACGCGCGCTGTGGGCAGTGCTGCCGTTCGCAGACCCGGCATCCGACACCGATGGGTGTGGTGGCCGCCGGGTCCGACAGATCCAGGCCTCTGGAATAAATCAGCCGATGTGCGTGCCTCAAGTCGCACCCCAGGCCCACCGCAAAGGTCTTGTGCGGCCGGCCGTATCCCACCGGCCCGCTCACGACCTGGCGCGCGACCCAGAAATAATTGCGCCCGTCCGGCATGCCTGCGATCTGGGTCAGCACTCGCTCGGACTGACTGAATGCTTCGTACACGATCCACAACGGGCAGGTGCCGCCGACCCGTGAAAAGTGGAATTCCGCAGCGGAGTGCCGCTTGGACACGTTGCCGGCGCGATCGACGCGTACGAAGAAGAATGGCAAGCCGGGCCTGCCGGGGCGCTGCAGCGTGGACAGACGGTGACATACCGCCTCGAAGCCGACGCCGAAATGATTCGCGAGCAGTTCGATGTCGTAGGACATCTCCTCGGCGGCTTCCAGAAAGGGCCCGTACGGCATGATCAAGGCGCCGGCGAAGTAGTTGGCGAGCCCGATGCGGGCGAGCTGTTCGGATTCATGATTGGTGAATCCTGCCGTGCCGATCAATTGGTCGAGCACCTCGCTCATCTCCAGTAGCGCGAGCTGCACGGCCATCTGGAAGGCCTGCTGTCCGGATCGCAGGTAGTCCGGTAACTGCAGCGTTCGCGTCGTAGCGTCGTACACGCGCTTGTGCGGATAGAGTTTCCGACCGGGCGAGTTGGTCACGAGTACGGCGTGCCGTTCCTGCAGGTGCTGTGCAAGGCGTGGCGCCGCATCGCCGACGACCAGACGGCTCTCGTGAAAGATGCGTTCGGCGGCTTCGTCCAGCTCGACGATATGGTTGGAACGCTGGTTGAGGTAGTCGCGAACCTCGTCGTGAGTGCCCGGCAAGGCGAAAGACGCCAGCTTGTGTTCATCGCCGAGCAGGGCCGCGAACGTGTCCGAGCGCTCGCTGGATGCACGCAAGCGTCGATGCAGCTCGACGATGGCGCGGCCGATTCCCGGCATGTTCATGGCCAGCGATCGCACCTCCGCAAGCGATGCGGATTCCATGCCGGCGTCCGCCAGCACCTCGCGCACCTCGGTGATCAGCTGCGTCTCATCGCTGTCGGAGAACACCTGCGCGTCGACGCCGAAATGGGCGCTCAGACGCAATAGCACCGGCACGGTGAGAGGGCGCTGGTTGCGCTCGATCTGGTTGAGATAACTGGGTGAGATGCCGAGCGCCTTTGCCAGGTTGACCTGACTGATGCCGCGCTGTTCGCGCAGACGCTGTACTCGAACGCCCATGAAGGCCTTGGCCACGTCATATCCTTCGCAAAATTCGCAAACCGACCGCTGAGCCTTCGCTGAATTTCGCAAATTCAGGGCTTCAGTAACGGTTCTGGTTGCGAATAATGCAAAAGAGCGCCGCGCTTGCCTAGCGGCAAATCTCCCTGACTCACTGGAGCTTTCAATGTCCGCCACCTCTGTCGCCACTTCCGAAGGATCCGTGCCTTCCATCAAGCTGCTGATCGACGGTGAATGGGTCGAGTCGAGCAGTACGCAATGGCGCGACGTCGTTAATCCTGCGACTCAGGAAGTCCTTGCGCGCGTACCGTTCGCCACTGCACAGGAACTCGATGCCGCGGTCGCGGCAGCCAAGCGGGCGTTCGGCGCCTGGCGCAAGACATCCATCGGTGTGCGCGCACGCATCTTCCTCAAGTATCAGCAGCTCATTCGCGAGCACATGAGCGAGCTTGCAGCGCTGCTCACGGCAGAGCAGGGCAAGACACTGCCCGATGCCGAAGGGGATGTGTTCCGCGGGCTCGAAGTCGTGGAGCATGCCGCCAACATCGGCACGTTGCAGATGGGCGAACTTGCCAACAACGTCGGCACGGGCATCGATACGTACACGTTGCTCCAGCCGCTCGGAGTGTGCGCCGGCATCACGCCGTTCAATTTTCCGGCCATGATTCCGCTGTGGATGTTCCCGATGGCGATTGCCACCGGCAACACCTTCGTGCTGAAGCCGAGCGAACAGGACCCGATGGTCACCGTGCGCCTGGTCGAGCTGGCGCTGCAGGCCGGCATTCCCAAAGGCGTGCTCAACGTGGTGCATGGCGGCGAGGGGATCGTGAACGGTATCTGCGATCACCCGGACGTCAAGGCAGTGTCATTCGTCGGCTCGACGAAGGTCGGCACGCATGTCTACCGGCGCGCCATCCTTGCCGGCAAGCGGGCGCAATGCATGATGGGTGCGAAGAATCATGCCGTCGTGCTGCCCGATGCGAACAAGGAACAGGCACTGAACAATCTGGTCGGCGCGGCCTTCGGGGCTGCCGGTCAGCGTTGCATGGCGGCCTCGACTGCCGTGCTGGTCGGCGAGGCGCAGCGCTGGATTCCCGAGCTGGTCGAGAAGGCACGCAAGCTCAAGGTCAATGCGGGCGTGGAGCCTGGCACGGATGTGGGGCCTGTCGTCTCGTGCGCGGCACTCGAACGTGTCACCGGTCTCATCGAGCGCGGTGTGGCGGAGGGTGCGAAGCTGGAGCTGGACGGTCGCAGTCCACGAGTGCCGGGTTATGAGCGCGGCAACTTCATCGCTCCGACCATCTTCTCGAGCGTCAAGCCGGGCATGTCGATCTATGACCAGGAAGTCTTCGGCCCCGTCCTGGTGATCCTGTCGGCGGCGTCGCTCGATGAAGCCATCGCACTGGTCAACGCCAATCCGAACGGCAACGGCACTGCGATCTTCACGCAGTCGGGAGCCGCGGCGCGGCGCTTCCAGGAAGAGATCGACGTGGGACAGGTCGGCATCAACGTGCCGATCCCGGTGCCCGTTCCATTGCTCTCGTTCACCGGCTCGCGCGCGTCCAAGCTGGGCGACCTCGGTCCGTACGGCAAGCAGGCGATCCTGTTCTATACGCAGACCAAGACCGTTACCGCGCGCTGGTTCGACGACGACACGCTGGCGTCCGGTGTCAACACCACTATTTCGCTGCGCTGAGTGCTGACATGGAGTTCACTCTCTCCGGCGAGCAGCTTGCCTTTCAGGAGGCGGCTCGAAGTTTTGCACGCGGTGAGCTGGCGCCGCATGCCGCGCGCTGGGACGAGACCTGCGAATTCCCGCGCGCGACCATTGCCAAGGCGGGAGAACTCGGCTTCTGCGGACTGTACACGCCGGAAGCGCTGGGCGGCCTGGGTCTGGGTCGGCTCGACTCGACGATCATTCTCGAGGAACTCGCCGGCGGCTGTACCAGCACCACCGCATTCATCACCATCCACAACATGGCGACGTGGATGCTCGCAACGTGGGCCCAGTCCGCGGTCGCCCAGGAATGGGTACCGGCGCTGGCTGCCGGCCGCAAGCTTGCAAGCTACTGCCTCACCGAGCCCGGTTCGGGTTCCGACGCTGCATCGCTGAGTACCCGCGCCGTCAGGAAAGGCGGCGACTACATTCTGAACGGCAGCAAGGCATTCATCTCCGGCGCAGGCGATACGGACATGCTCGTGGTTTTCGCGCGCACCGGCGAGGATGGTCCGAACGGGGTGTCCACATTTGCCGTACCTGCGCAGGCGCCGGGGATTCGTTACGGGAAAAAGGAGCACAAGATGGGCTGGAACAGTCAGCCCACGCGCGCCGTCAGCTTCGAGAACGTCGTCGTTTCGGCCGCGCACCTGGTTGGTAACGAAGGCGACGGTTTCAGGATTGCGATGAAAGGGCTCGATGGCGGCCGCATCAACATCGCGACCTGCTCGGTCGGCACCGCGCAGGTTGCACTCGATCGCGCGCAGGCTCACCTCAACGAACGACAGCAGTTCGGTCGTGAGCTGGCCCAATTCCAGGCGCTGCAGTTTCGCATCGCGGACATGGTGACCGAGCTGGTTGCGGCCCGGCAGCTGGTGCGCCTGGCGGCCTGGAAGCTGGACACCGAAAGCGCCGATGCCACGACGTACTGCGCCATGGCAAAACGCTTTGCCACCGACGTCGGATTTGAAGTCGCCAATGCCGCGCTGCAGCTGCACGGCGGCTACGGCTACATTCGGGAGTACCCGCTCGAACGCCATGTCCGCGATACGCGGGTCCATCAGATTCTCGAAGGGACCAACGAAATCATGAGAGTCATCATTGCCCGCTCGATCCTTGCCGCGGGCGCCACGGAGAACATTCGATGAGTTCAGTGCCAGCTTCGTACGCAAACCTCCTGGTCGAGAAACGTGGCCATGCTGCCATCGTCACCATTACCCATCCGCCAGCGAATACCTGGACGCTGGCGGGTCTCACGGCGCTGCGCCAGCTCGTCACCGATCTCAACGCCGACCGTGACATCTACACGCTCATCGTGACGGGGGCCGGTCAGAAATTCTTCTCGGCAGGCGCTGATCTGCAGCAGTTCGCTGATGGTGATAAGGCGCTTGCACGAACGCTCGCGCGCAGATTTGGCGAGGCATTCGAAGCGCTGAGTGCATTTCGCGGTGTGAGTGTTGCGGCCATCAACGGCTATGCCATGGGAGGCGGCCTGGAGTGCGCCCTGGCCTGCGATCTGCGTATTGCAGAGGAGCATGCGCAGATGGCGCTGCCCGAGGCGGCGGTAGGTTTGCTGCCTTGCGCCGGCGGCACGCAGAACCTGCCGTGGCTGGTCGGTGAAGGCTGGGCCAAGCGTATGATTCTGTGCGGCGAGCGTGTCGATGCAGCGACGGCCAAGGCCATCGGCCTGGTCGAGCAGGTCGTGCCGCGTGGCGCCGGGCTCGATGCGGCGTTGCAACTGGTCGCGCAGGCGCAGAAGCAGAGCCCATCGAGCATTGCGGCTTGCAAGGTCCTGATTCAAGGCGCGCGCAGCAATCCGCTCAAGCAGATCTTGCCGGTCGAGCGCGAGTTGTTCGTCGACCTGTTCGATACGGCCGACCAAAGGGAAGGCGTCACGGCATTCCTGCAGAAGCGCAAGCCGGAGTGGCGCAATGGCTGAGTTCGACATTCAGCCGGCGCCGGTTCTGTTCGAAGAGCGACGGACATCGAGTGGGCAGCACGTCGCCATCGCTACGTTGAATGCCGAGAAGTCTCTGAATGCGCTGACACTCGATATGGTGCGCGCCCTCAGCTCGAAGCTGACGCAATGGGCGCAGGATGAACGCATCGCGTGCGTGGTATTGCGCGGTGCTGGCGAGAAAGCCCTGTGCGCGGGTGGTGACGTGCGCTCTCTGCGAGAAAGCATTCTCGCTCATCGCGGCAAAGTCGCTCCCAACCCATACGCACAGGCATTCTTCAGCGAAGAGTATCGGCTGGATTTCCAGATCCATACGTATCGCAAGCCGATCCTGGTGTGGGGCAGTGGCATCGTGATGGGTGGCGGGCTCGGATTGCTGGCCGGCGCCAGCCATCGCGTAGT
>DATMEZ010000179.1:0-5679 GCA_035556415.1 Povalibacter sp. | reverse complement strand
CTCGGCGTTGCGCGCACCATGCCGAATGAGCCCGGCCGACGACTGGTTGCCGATATCGGCGGCGGCAGCACCGAAGTCATCATTGGCGAAGGCGTGCACGCGCGCCGGCTGGAAAGCCTGTACATGGGCTGCGTCAGCATGAGCAACCGGTATTTCGGCGACGGCGAGATCACCGAAAAGCGCATGAAGCGGGCGAGGCTGGCGGCGCGCCTGGAGCTGGAACCGGTGCAGGCGACGTTCCGCAGCCATGGCTGGGAACAGGCCGTGGGCTCATCCGGAACGATCCGCTCCGTAAGCGACGTGCTGAGAGCGCGCGGCGGCGATGGGATGATCACGCCGGCTGCGCTCGAATCGCTGATCGAGCACACCCTGCGCGCGGGGGCCGTCGACAAGCTGCGCTTGCCCGGGCTTTCCGAGGAGCGTGTTCCGGTGTTCGCCGGCGGGCTGGCGATTCTGGCCGAGATTCTCGGCATCCTCGATATCAAGCAGATGCGCGTTGCCGACGGAGCGTTGCGCGAAGGTTTGCTCTACGACCTGGTTGGCCGACTGACCGACGAAGATGCGCGCGTGCGCAGCGTCAGGGCGATGCAAGGACGCTATCACGTCGATCTGGCTCAGGCAGAGCGGGTCGAGGCGACGGTGCTGAACTTCCTCGAGCAGGCCCAGAAGGAATGGGGGCTGGAGGACGTGTTCGCGTCGCTGGTCCTGTCATGGGCAGCGCGGCTGCACGAGATCGGCCTGGACGTCTCGCATTCGCACTACCAGAAGCACGGCGCGTACCTGCTGGAACATGCCGACATGCCAGGATTTCCGCAGGAAGAGCAGAAAATTCTCGCCAGCATCGTCGGTGCACATCGCCGCAAGATCCACCTGGAGCAGTTGCAGGACCTGAATCCGCCCTGGCACCTCGGGGTGGAGTTTCTGATCGTGCTGCTGCGGCTGGCGGTGCTGCTGCATCGAGGACGCAGCCATGAAGCGCTGCCGAAGATCGGCTTGGGCGCGCGGGGACGCTCGCTGGAGTTGAGTTTTCCGCGCGGTTGGCTCGAGAATCACCCGCTGACTGCGGCCGATCTCGAGAACGAGGTCGAGCTCCTGAAGGCGTCGGGCTTCAAGCTCAAAGTGCTCTGACGGTGACCGGCGCAGGTGACTCCGTGGCTTGCGCGTAACGACGCAACAACGTTGCCTGCGCGTTGATCGCCGGCGTGTCGCCTGGACTGCGGCGCTCGTAGGTGCCGTCGGCCTGCAGCTGCCAGGACTGCACGTTGTCGGCCAGATAGGTCTCCAGGTCTTCGAGAATTTGCTCGCGATGCTTGCGGCCCAGCGGGAAGCAGACTTCGATGCGCCGGAAGAAATTGCGCTCCATCCAGTCCGCGCTGGCGCAGAACAGTTCCGGTGCGCCATCGTTCTGGAAGTAGTAGACGCGTGAATGCTCCAGGAACCGGCCGACGATCGAGCGGACCGTAATGTTCTCGGAAAGTCCGTGAATGCCGGGCCGCAGAGCACAGATGCCGCGCACGATCAGATCGATCTTCACGCCCGCCATCGAGGCCTGGTACAGCGCCTGGATGATCTGCGGTTCGATCAGCGCATTCATCTTCGCGATGATGCGCGCCGGCTTGCCCTGTCGAGCGAGCTCCATTTCGCGACGGGTTCTTTCCAGCAGCGATTCGTGCAGCGTAAACGGCGACTGCATGATTTTCTGCATGCTCGCGACGCGGGTCGGGCTGGTGAGCTGCAGGAATAGCTCGTGCAGGTCTTCGCCCACCGCTTCATCGGAGGTGAACAGACCGTAGTCGGTGTAGATGCGGGCCGTGTTCGGGTGATAGTTACCGGTGCCCAGGTGGCAGTAGCGGCGCAGTTTGCCGTGCTCCCGGCGTACCACCATGATGAGCTTCGCATGCGTCTTGTAGCCCACGACGCCATACATCACGTGCGCGCCGGCTTCCTGCAGGCGGGTGGCCAACGAGATGTTGGCGGCCTCGTCGAAGCGCGCCATCAGTTCGATGATGACGGTGACTTCCTTACCAGCGCGTGCGGCGTCCACCAATGCATCTACGACCGGTGACTGCGGCCCGGTGCGGTACAGCGTCTGCTTGATTGCCAGCACGTCGGGATCCGTGCCCGCCTGGCGCAGCAGATCAATCACCGGCGCAAACGATTCGAACGGGTGGTGCAGCAGCAGATCGCTATCGCGCATGACGGCGAAAATGTCTTCTTTCGCCACCACGCGCTTGGGAATGCACGGCGTAAACGGCGTGTACTTGAGATCCGGCCGGTCGAGCAGATCGTAGATCGCCATCAGCCGGTTCAGGTTCAACGGCCCATTGACCTGGTACAGGTCGTCGTTGGTCAGCGCGAAGTGGCGCAGCAGGAAGTTCGTGATGTCCTCGGGGCAGTCGCCCGAGGTTTCCAGGCGCACGGCCGCGCCATAGCGCCGGTGCGCGAGCTCGCCTTCGATGGCGCGCAGCAGGTTGTCCACTTCTTCGTCGTCGACGAACAAATCACTGTTGCGAGTGACGCGGAACTGCCATGCGCCTTCCACCGTCATGCCGCTGAAGAGCTGGGCGATGAAGGTGGAGATTGCGGCCGACAGAAACACGAAGTGAATGGTTCCAGGCGCTTCGTCCGTCTGCGGCAGCCGGATGATTCGCGGCAGTGAACGCGGCACCTGCACCACGGCCAGCTCTGCATCGCGTCCGAATGCGTCCTTGCCCGACAGGCGCACGATGAAATTCTGGCTCTTGTTCTGAATTCGCGGGAAAGGCCGGGCGGGGTCCAGGCCCAGTGGCGTCAGGACCGGCTCGACTTCCTTGGCGAAATAATCGGCCAGCCACGCGTGCTGGCGTGAGGTCAGCGTTTTGCCGTTCACGAACTGCACGCCGCGGGCCGCGAGTGCCGGGAAAACCAGCTGATGCAGTAGATCGTACTGGTCCTTCACCATCGCCATGGCGCGCTCGTGAATCGCGGTCAGTTGCTCCGGCACGCTCATGCCATCCGGGCCACCGCCGAGCGAACCGAGCTCCAGCCGCTGCTTCAAGCCAGCGACGCGGATCTCGAAGAATTCGTCCAGATTGGAGCAGGAAATTCCCAGGAAGCGGATGCGTTCCAGCAATGGCAGCGCTTCGTCGTGCGCCTGCGCCAGCACGCGATGGTTGAAATCGAGAAACGACAGCTCCCGATTGATGTAGTGCTCAGGCGCCTTCAGATTCACATCGAGCATGGCCGGCCGTTTCGCTGCAACCTCGTAAGGAGCCTCCGAGGATACTACGGCGATTTGCCCGCTGTGTTACAGCCAGATTGCCGGCGCAGCGCGTCTGCGCCGGCACCGATTTTTTCCTGCAATCAGTTCTTTGCGGGGATGGCCGCGACGGCGGTGTCATGCGCCCGATCCAGATCGGCCAGCAGGGCGCCCGAGCGAGCCTGGAACTCTGCCTTGTACTGATCCGGAATGGGCTTCGCATCGGGCAGCGCCACGGTGCGGGGATTCTTATGCACGCCGTTGATGCGGTATTCGTAGTGCAGATGCGGTCCGGTGGCGGCGCCGGTGCTGCCTACGTATCCGATGGTGTCGCCTTGATTCACCCGCTGGCCGTTGCGCAACCCCTTGGCGAAGCGCGACATGTGGCCGTACAGCGTGGAAATGCCCGCGCCATGCTCCAGGATGATGACATTGCCGTAACCGCCTTTGACGCCCACGAAGCCAACACGGCCTTCGCCCGCAGCTTTGATCACCGTGCCGGTGGGGGCTGCGTAATCCACGCCCTTGTGAGCGCGAATCGTGTTGAGAATGGGGTGGCGGCGGGTGGGATTGAAGTTCGAGCTGATGCGCGTGAAATCCAGCGGCGCGCGCAGGAACTGCCGTCGCATGCTACGGCCGTCCGGACCGAAATAATCGGAGATCTTGCCGTCGCTGGATTCGAAGTAGACGGCGCGATGCACCTTGCCGTCGTTGGTGAAATCGGCGGCCAGGATGCGGCCGTCGCCGATGTACTCGCCGTCGCGATACTTCTGCTCGTAGACGATGTCGAAGCTGTCGCCGGGCTGGATTTCCAGGGCGAAATCGATTTTCCAGCCGAAGATGTCGTTGGCCAGCCGCATCACCAGATCGGCGCTCACGCCGGCGGCACGTGCAGCGGTGAACAGCGACGAATGAATGGTGCCGTGGCTGCTGGTGGTGCGCAGTTCCAGCGGAGTGGCGATGACTTCGGCGGCGAAGCCTTCGTCGTTGCGCTTCACCGAGAGGATTTCGGTTTCGCTGATCCGGCGGGTCAGCGCGTAGACCTGGCCTTCGTCATGGGTCAGTTTGATGGTGTCGCCGGGGCGCAGGTGATCCAGAGCGGCGCGCACGCCGGGCACGTCACGAATGTTGGCCAGATCGTTCAGGCTCAGCTTGAGCTGGCGGAAGATGCGGTCGAGCGTGTCGTTCCGGCGCACCACGAACTCGAGCGTGTCGCCCAGTGGCTGCGGGACCGGCACTGTGGCCACGACGGGCTGCGGCTGCAGCGACGGCAGCGCCTCGGACACCAGTGCCGGAACCGTGGGTGCTTCTTCGCCGGGGATTACCGCTGGGTTTCTCGCCAGCAGATAGGCGATCAGGCCACCGAGCAGCGGCAGCATCAGTCCGGAGGCGAACCAGCGGGCGTGTACCGAACTCGAGGCTTCCGCGAATTTCCGCCCAGATTTCAGCTTGTAGTCGAACGCGATCCGCGAATCTGGTCGCACCGGGAAAGCCTCTTGCATCAGCGAGTTAACATTTGCCGCGAAAGGTAGAAGATCGGCACGCAAATCGTCAACCACCGCGCCGGCCTGATACAGTCGCGCGCGCTTCGAAATACTGTCATTGCAGCTGGAAAATTTATGGTGTCGCCCGAAGAACAACTGGCCGAGCTCAAACGCGGAACGGCGGAAATCCTGCTGGAATCGGATCTGCTGACCAAGCTGCGTCGTGGCAAGCCGCTGCGGATCAAAGCCGGCTTCGATCCGACCGCGCCGGACCTGCACCTGGGGCACACGGTGCTCATCAACAAGATGCGGCGCTTCCAGGATTTCGGGCACGAGGTGATTTTCCTGATTGGCGATTTCACCGGGCTGATCGGCGATCCGTCCGGTCGCAACGCCACCCGTCCGCCGCTGACGCCGGATGACGTCAAGGCGAATGCCGCGACCTATCAGCAGCAGATCTTCAAGATCCTCGATCCGCAGAAGACCCGCATCGATTTCAATTCTCGCTGGATGAATCAGATGGGATCGGCCGGGCTGATCCAGCTCGCCGCCAAGCACACGGTGGCGCGCATGCTCGAGCGTGACGATTTCAGCAAGCGCTACAAGAACGGCCAGCCGATCGCGATCCACGAGTTTTTGTATCCGTTGGTGCAAGGCTACGATTCGGTGGCACTTGAGGCCGACGTCGAGCTGGGCGGTACCGACCAGAAATTCAATCTGCTGGTGGGGCGTCAGCTGCAGGAGTCCTACGGCCAGGAGCCGCAGGTGGTGTTGACCATGCCGCTGCTGGAAGGGCTCGACGGCGTCAACAAGATGTCCAAGTCGCTGGGCAACTACATCGGCGTCACCGAGGCGCCGGACGACATGTTCGGCAAGCTCATGTCGGTTTCGGACGAGCTGATGTGGCGCTACTTCGATTTGCTGTCGTTCCGTCCCAATGCCGAACTCGCCAGATTC
>DATMEZ010000178.1:0-6332 GCA_035556415.1 Povalibacter sp. | reverse complement strand
CCGAATTTCGATGTATTCGTGATGCCGGTGGACGGCGGCCCGGCCCGCAACCTCACCGCCGACAACCCGGCGAACGATTTCGCGCCGCTGTACAGCCCCGACGGGCGCCTGCTCGCGTTCCGTAAGCAGGTCATCAAGGGCTTCTATGCGGATCGGGCGCGACTGATGATCTATGAGCGCCGCAACCAGGCCACGCGCAACCTCACCGAAGACTGGGACCGGTCCGCCGACGGATTGGTGTGGTCGCCCGATTCGCATTCGTTGTTCGGCGCGATCGACGATGCCGGCACGCGTCGTGTTTATCGGTTCGACGTGGGCGGCGGCACGCCGCGCGCGATCACAGGCGATCGCAGCTTCGGCTCGCTCGCCGCGGCCGGCTCCGGCCCCGTCATCATCGGCTTGCGCCAGAGCTTCAGCGAGCCGCCGACGCTGGTCAGCATCATTGCCCGCACCGGTGCGGCCACCAAGCTGTCCGATTTCAACGATGCCGCGCTGGCCAATCTCACGCAGGGCAAGGTCGAGAGCGTCACGTACCAGGGTGCCAACGGCGAGGACGTGCAGATGTGGGTGGTATATCCGCCCAACTTCACGCCCGACCGGAAATGGCCGCTGCACCTGCTGCTGCACGGTGGACCGCACAACGGCGTGACCGACGGCTACCAGTGGCGCTGGAACGCGCAGGTGTTCGCCAACTGGGGCTATGTCACCGCCTGGCACAATTTCCATGGCTCCAGCGGTTTCGGCCAGGCCTGGGCCGACTCCATCACCAAGGAATGGGCCGAGCTGCCTTACCAGGACACCATCAAGGCCGCGGAATGGTTCACCGCGCAGCCCTGGATCGACGCCAACCGCATGAGCGCCGGCGGCGGCAGTTATGGCGGCTATCTGGCCACACTGCTGCTGGGCAAGCCGCACCCCTTCAAGACGCTGGTAGCGCACGCGGGGGTGTACGACCTGTATTCGCAGGTGGCGACCGACGACGGCGCGACCAAGGGCCGTTACGGCGAGTACTGGCAGGACTTCGAACGCATCAACCGCAACTCGCCGCACATGAACGCGGCCAACTTCAACACTCCGACCCTGATCATCCACGGCCAGCTCGACATGCGCGTGCCGGTGAACAACAGCCTCGAGCTGTTCAACACGCTACAAAATCGCGGCGTGCCGAGCAGGCTGGTGTACTTCCCCGACGAAAACCACTGGATACTCAAACCGCAGAACTCGGTGTTCTGGTACCAGACCAACCGGCAATGGCTGCAGCAATACGTCAAGCCCGGTCCGGGCGAGGCGGCGGCGCCAGTGCCGCCGGTTTCGACGCAGCAATAGCACGATCCGTCGCACCGGCCGTGCGACAGCATCGAGAAGCAGGAGATCATTGCAGCACCAACGATTTGTCCGCACACCGTCGTGAATCGACCGGCGCGGGAGTCCAGCCAGCTGGATTCCCGCGGTGCGGCAACGACGACCGGCCGGCCACGAACCACTCGAGGCACTCTCATGAACAGACGCGACGCGATCAGGCTCGGAGCAGCGGCGGCAACGACACTGTTGGGAGGCGAAGTGCTGGCGCAAGGCAAATCACTGCGAGTACTGATTCTCGGCGGCACCGGCTTCATCGGTCCGCACTTCGTCGAGGTGCTGCGCACGCACGGTCACAAGCTGACGCTGTTCAACCGCGGCAAGCGCAATCCGGGATTGTTCCCCGACGTCGAGGCGCTGACCGGCGATCGCAACGGCCAGATCGACGCGCTCGAGGGCCGTGACTGGGACGTGGTCATCGATAACTCGGGCTACCGGCCGCGCGAAGTGAAACTCACCGCGGATCTGCTCAAGGACCGCGTACAGCACTACCTATATATATCGAGCATTTCCGCGTACGCCGACCTGTCCAAGCCGGGCACCGACGAGGATTTCCCGCTCGCCAAGCTGGCGGACCCGACGGTCGAAGAAATCACCGATGAAACCTACGGCGGCCTCAAGGCCGCCTGCGAGCAGGTCGTCGAGCAGACGTACGGCAAGCGCTGCACCGTCATCCGCCCCTCTTATATCGTGGGGCCCGGCGACAGCACCGATCGCTTCACTTACTGGCCGGTGCGCACCGCAAGCGGCGGTGAAATGCTGGCGCCCGGCACGGCCAGCGATCCGATCCAGTTCATCGACGTGCGCGACCTGGCGGATTTCGTGCGCCTGTGCGTCGAGCGGAACATCGACGGCCGCTTCAACCTGTGCAATCAGCCCCGCTCGGTATCGATGGGCAGCCTGCTGCAGACCAGCCGGCGCGTGTCCCGGTCCGATGCGAAATTCGTCTGGGTCAGCCCGCAGTTCCTGGAAGCGCAGAAGGTGCTGGAAAGCGGTGAGATTCCGATCTGGGCGCCAGCCACCGGCGAGTTTGCCGGCATCGCGCTGGTCAGCCCCGCGCGCGCGGTGGCCAAAGGCCTGCGTTTCCGCGAAGTGCAGACCACAGTCGCGGACACGCTGGCCTGGCATGCCAAGCGTCCTGCGGAGCAGCAACAGAAGCTGAAAGCCGGCCTGACACCCGAGCGCGAAGCCGAGCTGCTCAAACGGTGGCGGGCCCATTCGAAGCAGGAATAAGATGAATCCCCTTCGAAGGGGGTTCCATGACACAACCCACTCGCTTCTGGACGGCCAGCGTTCTGCCGGTCTTGGTGCTGGCGCTCGCCGCCTGCTCACCGCGCGAGAATCCGGAACTGCAATGGGCGCGCGCGGCGTTGCAACGTAATCCCAACGTCGAGATCGTCGCCGTCGATGATCAGACCGGCGTATTCACGCTACGCGACAAACGCACGGGCGCAATGCAGGCAGTCGGGTTGAACGAGCTCGCCGCGGCGCCGATGGAAAAGCTGGAACTGGTGAACAATTCTCCAACCGCTCCAGCACCTGGAGAACCGCGCGCGAGTGCGATGTCGCCCGAGCCCGCATCAGACAGTGCTGCGACTTCTCCGGCAGCTCAGCCATCTGGACCTGCAGCATCGGCAGGCAATGCACCATCCGCAACGTCGCGCGAATCGGCAACTCCATCAAAGTCAGCTGCGCCGGAGCAATCCGCAACGAGCCCGGCAACGATGGCTGCTGCGAAGCCGTACACCATCGAGCGCAATGGCGACCAGCTTCGAGTGAGCGGCCCTGGCATCAGCGTCGTTTCGGCCGGCACGAGCAACGCCTCCTCACAAGGCAAACAAACGCAGCGCGCCGTCGATCCGATCATCTGCGAAGGGCCGCGCCTGCTGCACGTCGACAGCCGCGACATCCATGTCGATGGCGACGCGATCGTGGCCCGTGGCGGCTGCGAGCTGTACATCACCAACAGCACCATCGTCGGCGCCCGCACCGGCGTGGTGGTCCAGGATGCGGTGGTTCATATCGCGAACAGCCGCATCGAGGGCGCCATCGCTTCATTCGAAGCGGGCAGCAAGGCGCGCTTGTTCGTGCGCGGCTCGACCTTCCATGGCGTGCCGCGCCGCGAAGAAGGCGCAACGGTTCAGGATCAGGGCGGCAATCGCTGGCGATGACGATTGGCGGCGGCGGCCGGAGCCAGGAGGGTCCGCACACTCGTGGCGCATTCGCGGTCAGGTATCCAGCGGCCCGAAGGTCTTCGCGTCCTCCTCATCGAAGATATCGACGCCCTTGGGATGCCGGAACATGCGCTTGCCCAGATCCGGAAAGTCGGCGACTTCGGTCTCGCGATGCTCGCCGCCCATCAAATAGACCAGCTCGGCCTCGAACGGATTGCGCAAATGATGCGCCACGCCCGGCGTGGGGAATGCCATGAAGTCGCCCGGACCCACTTCGTATTCGACGTCATCGATGCGCGCCACGGCGCGGCCGGCGAGGATGTAGATCCATTCCTCCTCGGTCCAGTGCGAGTGATAGACGAACGACTCCTTGCCGGGCGGAATGCGCGCCAGGTTGACGCCCGTGCGCTTCAGACCGGTGGACTTGCCCAGCTGATAGCCGTGCAGCTCCGAGTTGGGGTTCCACGGATGCGAGAAAGTCTGCGATCTGGCGGCGATGTCGGCGGCGCGCAGCAGGTAGAGATTCGGGCGGTCGATACTCATGGCGTGACGATCCGTTTCGAGGCAGGCCGCGGAGCTTGCACCCCGCCGTGGCCATCGGCAACCTTCCGCCCGATATGAACAAATGGCGGATTGCAGGACTGATCGTGGTGGTGGCACTGGCAGCATGGCTGGTGCTGCGCAGCTGGGCGCCCGAGCCCGAACCGGCCGTCGTCGTTCCGCCGCCGCCACGCGAGCAATTCCACACGTCCAAGCCGTTGCAGCTCTCATTGATGAGCGCAGCGGATCCCGCAGCGAGCGAATGGCTGGAACGCGAGCTGCGCTATCTGTTGATCCGCGGACGCATGCAGGTAGCCGGCCCCGACCAGCCGAATGCCTTCACCCTGCAGGTCGAGCTTCCGCAAGCCCCGCAAACCAAGGTCAAGCTCACCCTGCTCGCGCCGGATGACCAGCCAGAACGTGAGACCGAGGTCGATCTGGGCTCAGCGGAAGAACCGGGCAAGCTGGATACCGTGCAGACGCTCGCACGCGTCCTGCCTCGCTTCCTGGGTGCAGACAACGTAGCGACGGACTGGACCGGCTTCATCGGCACCGCAGATGGCGCGGCCTATGACACTTTCATCCGCAGCGCGGATGAACTGCTGGGCACGGGCGGCCGCGGCTTCACGCAGCTGTCCGCTCCCGATCGCTCACCGGCGGTGGAGCGGCTCGAATCGCTGGTCCGCAGGCATCGCGACTTTGCACGCGCGGTGGCGCTGCTCTCGGTGGGGTACCTGAGCCTGGGCGGCGAAGACGAAGCCCCGCTGACCAGGATTGCCGATGCGACCGCCGAACGTGCGCTCGGCATCGATCCCGCACTCACCAATGCACGCAGCGCAATCGGCCTGGTTCGCCTGCGACGCGGCGAGTGGGCCGGCGCGATGGAACACTTCAATGCGGCGTTGGCAATCGATGCGAACTCGGTTCCCGCGCTCGAAGGTCTGGCGTGTCTGCTGGTCGACGTAGGTCACGCGAGTGCCGCTCTGCCGATCGCGCAACGCGCAGTCGCCCTGCAACCTGCCAACGTAGGCGCGAACGAATGTCTCGCTTACGCACGACTTGCCACCAACACACCAGCACCCGCAGAGGCGGCAGACAAGCCGGCGAGCGATGCTCTGGCGGTCGCGCAGGCCAAGGCGATGAGCGCATTGCTGTCCGGCGATGCCAGCCTGGCGCAACGCACGTTGCGTAGTGTCAAAGGCGCGAGAAGCGCAGCCACGTGGGTCGATCCGTTGTTGCAAGCCGCCGCAGACCGGCGCAAAACCTCGCAAGCGCTGCAAGCCATCACCCGCGCCGCCAGCGAACGACTCATCGACCCGGTCACGGAGGTCGTGTGCGGCGCGGCGCTGCGCCAGTCGGATTTCGTGTTCAACCGCATGCTGCGGCTGCATCGCCAGAACGACTCGGTGCCGCTGCGCATCCTGTGGCTGCCGCAAACGGATTTCCTGCGGCGACACGCGCGTTTCGAAGAGATCGCCGAGGCCGAGGCGCTGCTGCCTTTCTGGCAGGACCACGGCCCACCCGACGTGTGTGCTCACGAGCCCGAGGTTTACGGCTGCAAGGCGCGCGCTGCCGGCACGGCGCCGAAGGTCGAATGACGGCCATGACCGTCTCGGCCGACTATCTCGCCTATGTCATCGATCAGCTCGCACCGTTCGCAAAGGTGACTTCACGGCGTATGTTCGGCGGCGCCGGCCTGTACGCCGATGGATTGTTCTTCGCGCTGCTCGCCGAGGAGGAGCTGTACTTCAAGGTCGACGACTCCAACCGCGAGGACTACGTGGCGCGCGGCCATCGACCCTTCCGTCCGTTTCCGGACAAGCCTGAAATGTCGTCGATGAATTACTACCAGGTGCCAGCCGAGGTGCTCGAAGACCCCGACGAGCTGAAGCAGTGGGCACGCAAAGCGCTCGCGGTTGCTGCAGCGGCTGCCGCAGCAAAATCGAAACCGAAGCGAACGGCGAAGCGCGCTTCCCGCAAGTAGCAACGAGGCCGGCGCGTCTCCG
This sequence comes from Povalibacter sp., assembly GCA_035556415.1. Lineage (GTDB taxonomy): Bacteria > Pseudomonadota > Gammaproteobacteria > Steroidobacterales > Steroidobacteraceae > Steroidobacter. Next base: position 253 of record DATMEZ010000178.1, on the reverse strand, counting down.
ATGCGTCTCTTCGTGCAGGCCCTCGAACATCCAGCAGAACCTGCCCGCAAGCCTTCGCAGCGGGCGCTAACCGCAGTGCGGAATCCGCGCAACGCAGTATTCTGCCTTGAACTTGCGCCTATAATGCCCGCCCCTGCCGCCGCGCCGATCGCTTGCCGTCTCGCACCGCAGGCGCAGTTGCGCGATTCCAGCGGCTTTCTCAAACCGAGCACTCATGGGAGACGCACTGATGGGGGCTATCAACGCCGTGGCC
>DATMEZ010000177.1:0-8651 GCA_035556415.1 Povalibacter sp. | reverse complement strand
GCCGGATTGATCGGCGGCCGCGACGAGGCGGGCGAGGTCTGGCCCGACGGCGGCCCGGCTGCCTGCGACACTTCGATCACCATCTGGCCGAGCACCAGACCGCGCTCCACGTCGACGATGGGATACAGCCGGTTCGAAATCTTGTCCATGTAGGTGAACGGGGTGAACACATTGCATGGCAGCGGCAGCATCACCGGATTGAGCGAAGTCTGCACGCCGTCTTCGAAGCGCCGGCAGTCATGGCTCACCGGCACCTTGCTGCCGTCGTGCTTCTCCAGCCCCTCGAAATAGCTGTCGGCGATCGCGATCAATTCCTTGCGCGAGCGCCGTTGCTGCTTCGGCAGCACGTAGTCGTAGAACGGATTCGGCGAGATCAGCCCCGGAACGCCGTCCGGGATGCGATCGCCCAGGATGGTCTCGATCATGGCCAGCTTGCCGTCCTTGACCTCCAGGCGCACGAACAGGGTGCCGCGCTTGTAGTCCTCGACCGCCACGCCGAACAACGCCACGTTGCCCGTGCTCGGATCCATCACGTACTGGTGGAAGTCGATCTTGTCGATGCGCTTCCAGTCATCGGTGTCGAGCTTGCTGGGCTTGCCGTTGTAAATGGACTTGTACCCCTCGGCCAGCGACAGCGACGACGGATCGTGCTTCACCAGCGCCGCGAGGTACTTGTCCATCTCACCCTTGAGGCAGTCGCGATCGCAGCTCGCCGCGGCAGACGCGCCACTCGCGCCGAGCAGGCCCAGCGCGGTCAACGCCAGCGCGACCGGCCGACAGTGGTCGAGAAATGATTTCATCGAACGTTCTCCTTCTTCTGCAATGCTCTTCAAGACAATCGATCGGTTCGAATCTGCCGCGCCGTAGGTGCACGCTGTCCACCTCCCTGCATATCGACTCGCTCCGCTACGAGGCCGCCTAGTCACGGACAGTTTTCGGTCAGTCCTTCGGAAGCGTCGTGCCAGGCGCCGTTCTGGGCGGGGGCCCCACATTTCCAGGACCGCACGTAAATACGTCCATGTAGGCTTGCTCACTCGGAACATCCTGTTCCTCCTCTCATCCTGAAAATGTGGGGCCCCCGCCCAGAACGACGCCAGAGAGCGAGTGCCAACTTCTTCTCCGGATGCGCGCTTTCCGAGCGCTACGGACCTAGCAACCTCTGCGGATCCGGCGGGGGTGTCTCGTTTCGGGAGCCTCGAAAACAGGATGTTTTCGACGGCAGCCCCCATGGATGGGTTCACGGCGGTCCCGAAACGAGACACCCCCGCCGGATCCGCACGCTGCCCAATCGAAGCCACTCTTCCGCAGCCACAACCCCACCCCCAACCGCACGCACTCAAACGAAACTACTCTTGCCCGCGCTACCGAAGCGCATCGACAAACTCCTGAAACACCGCGTTATGCCGCCGCACGTCGGCAGGAGTCGTCGCCGGACACACCAACACCATGTTGTGGAACGGCGTAATCAACACGCCGCGATTCATGAAGAACAGGTGCAACAACCCTTCCAGCTCACCGTTGCGCGCCGCTCGAAACTCACTCGCATTTCGCGGCGGCCTCTCGCTGAACATGTACTCGACGCGCGCCCCCACCTGCATGACATGCCACGGCAGACCCGACTTGCGAATGATCTGCTCCACGCCGCGCGCCAACTCTCCCGCAAGCTCCAGCATCTTCGCGAATGCCGACTCAGTGAGAACATGTTCGAGAACCGCACGCATCGCCGCGACCGTGACAGCGTTGCCGGCCAGCGTGCCGCCGAATCCGCCGTGCGCACTCTGGCGCATCAGTGGTGAAACTTTCGGCATGACCTGCCAGATGCGCTCGGCAACTTCCGCGGTCACACCGTATGCAGCAGCCGGAATGCCGCCCGCGATGGCTTTGCCGACCACGAACATGTCCGGCTTCAGGCCATGCGCCGCCGTATAGCCTCCGGGGCCCGAAGAGATCGTGTGCGTCTCGTCGATGATCAGCAGCGTGCCTGCCGCTCGCGTGAGCTCGCGCACCGCATCGAGAAAGCCCGGCTCCGGCGCGATCATTCCGTAGTTGGTCATCACCGGTTCGGTCAGCACGCAGGCGACGTCACGATCCGCAAGCGCTGCGCGCAAGGCCGCAACGTCGTTGAACTCGACCACCTTGCTCAGGCGCGCATGATCGAAGCCATTGGGATGAATGTTGTTACGCAGTGCGACCTGTCCGTCGCGCAGCTCCACGTGCGCCTCTTCGACCGTGCCGTGATAACAGCCGGAGAACACGAGCACCTTCTCGCGACCGGTGATCATGCGTGACAAGCGAATGCACGCCCGATTCGCATCGCTGGCAGACGTGGCGAGATTCCAGTACTGCAGACCGAAGCGACGCTGCAGCTCCTTGCCCACCCACTCGGCATCCGTCGTCGGCAGCATCATCGACGCGCCGCCCCGTTCGAGCTGGCGCGCTACCGCCTGGGTGATGGCCGGGTGACCGTGACCGCACATGCCACCGGTATCGCCGAGGCAAAAGTCCACGTAGTCACGCCCGTCGACGTCCACCAGGTGCGCGCCGGACGCGGACTGAACATACACAGGCGAACCGCCAATCCACCGGCGCATCCAATGAGAGGGCGCGCCATAGAGATAGCAATCCTGCCCCTGCGCGAACAGCTCGATCGAACGCGGATGCTCGCTCTCGAACCGCTTGCGCTCCTGCGTCAGCAGCTGGTCGATATGGGAAGGCGAAACGTTCACTGTCATGGTGCGCGCCGGATCAAGCGAGGCCGAAGCCGGTCGCCATCTCATCGATGAGTGAGCGCTGGAACCGCAGGAACGGCTCACCGGGCTGCTGCGCCACGATGTGGTCGAGAATCGGATCGACCACGCCCATGTTCTCGCCCGACAGCGCTTCCATGATGGCGTGGCCACAGAAGGGAACGTAGGACTCGGCGTAGCCGCCTTCATGCGCCATGACCAGCTTGCCGCCGCAGTGGTGCTCGGCAACCTGCATCAGCCGCTGTGTCAGCCAGCGGTAGGATTCGCTGTGCAGCTGCATCCGCGCCAGCGGATCGACACCGTTGGCATCCAGCCCGCTGGCAACGACGATGAGCTGCGGCCGATAACGATCCAGCGCCGGCACCACGATGCGCTCGAAAGCATGGCGGTAGGCGTCGTCGCCACTGCCCGGCTGCAATGGGATGTTGTAGTTGTAGCCGGCGCCGGCGCCCTCGCCTCGCTCATCGCCACCGCTGTAGCCGAACGGGAAGCACTTGTCCTGGTGCAACGAGATCGTCAGCACGTCGGGGCGCTGGTAGAAGATCGACTGCGTGCCGTTGCCGTGGTGCACGTCCCAATCGATGACGGCCACCCGCTCCAGCCCGTGCTTCGCCTTCGCTGCCTCGACCGCAACCGCGATGTTGGCGAACAGGCAGAAACCCATCGGCAGCTCCGGCAGACAGTGATGGCCCGGCGGGCGCGAGAGGGCGTACGCGTTGCGATGACGGCCGCTCAGCACCGAATCGAGCGCGGCATAGACCAGGCCGGTCGAGAGCTTGGCGATCTCGTAACTGCCGGGACCGAACGGAGCCTGTTCGCCCAGATCGCCGCCGCCGGCATCGCTCAGCTGCTTGAAGCGTTGCAGGTAGCGCTCGGGATGCACTCGACGCAGATCGTCCTCGGCAATCGGCGGCGCACTCAGCACGTCGAGCCGTTGCGACAGGCCCGACACGTCCATCAGCGACTTGAAGCGACGCTTGGTCTCCGGCGACTCGGCGTGGCCGGCACCTGCCGGCGGCTGCACCCAGCCACCGATCGGCAGCACCAGCGCATGCACGCCGGTGCTGTGCCACAGGCAGCGTTCGTCATGAAAAAAAGCCGTTGTCTTGCTCATCGGGAGAAGCTCACCAATTTGACGTCGGTGTAGCCGAGCAGGCCTTCGAGCCCGCTTTCGCTGCCGTAGCCGCTGGCCTTGACGCCGCCGAATGGAGTTTCCGGCATGGAGACGCCGGTGTGATTGACACCGACCATGCCCGCTTCCAGGCGCGCGGAAACTTCGTGTGCGCGCGTGAGATCGTTCGTGTACAGGTAGGCGGCAAGGCCATACTCGAGGCGGTTCGCAGCGGCGACCGCTTCTTCCGCCGTGTCGAACGGTGCGACAGTGGCGATCGGACCGAACGGTTCCTGCTGCATGATGCGCGCGGCATCCGGCACATCCACCAGCACGGTAGGCGCAAAGAAATATCCAGGCCGCGACAACTGTGCGCCGCCCGTAGTCGCACGTGCTCCGCGTGTGTGGGCGTCCTCGACGAGCGTCTGCATGGCGGTAAGACGGCGCGAGTGTGCCAACGGACCGACGAAGGTGTCCTTCTCCATGCCGTCGCCTACCTTCAAGCTGCTTGCAGCCGCAGTGAACGCATCCACGAAGCGCGGATAGGCGGAACGCTCGACGTAGAACCGCGTCGGCGAAGCGCAGACCTGACCTGCGTTACGAAACTTTGCAGGAATGAGATCGCGTACGGCTCGCTCCACGTCGCTATCCGCGAATACGATCACCGGCGCGTGGCCACCCAGTTCCAGCGTGCAGCGCTTCAAGGTGCGAGCGGCACGCTCGGCCAGCTGCTGACCGATCGCGACCGAGCCGGTGAAGGACACTTTGCGAATGGCGGGCGCATCGAGCAATCGCCCGGAAATGTGCGCCGGATTGCCGAACACGGCATTGACCACGCCCTTGGGCAGGCCCGTCTCTTCGAAACAGCGCAGCACTTCCAGGAACGAACCCGGCGTTTCCTCGGCCGGTTTGATGACACAGGTGCAGCCCGCGGCGAGCGCACCGCCAAGCTTGCGGGCCGGCAGGTTGACCGGGAAATTCCAGGGCGTGAACGCCGCCACCGGGCCGACCGGCACGCGTCCCACGTGCTGCATCAGGATCGCCGGCTGTCGCGGCGGCACGGTTCGGCCGTAGAGCCGCTTGCCCTCTTCCGCGAGGAACAGAATGATCTCTGCGGACAGACTGACTTCGCGGGTCGATTCGGCCAGGCTCTTGCCCTGTTCGAGCGTCAGCACCTCGCCGATCTGGCGAGCGCGCTGCTGCATCAGTCGGGCCGCGCCGGCCAGCACTTCGTAGCGTTGGATGGCCGTCGCACCGCTCCATTGCGCGAATGCGCGTTGAGCTGCGGCGACGGCACGATCGATATCGGCATCGCTCGCCACCGGCAGCCGGCCCAGCTGCTGCCCCGTGGCGGGATTGAGCACGGGCAGGCTGTCGCGCCCGTCGGCACCGATGCGCTCACCGTCGATGATCAGGGACAGCTCGGGGTACAAGCGTGGCAACCTCTGCGGGTGGATCAATATAACACGTTAAATACTTGACAGCGGCGTTGCAAGCATCAACCCTAGGGAGGCTCCACGCACCGCCGCGTGGGCGCCATCCATTCGCGCAAGCCCGCGACAGCGGGCCGGCGGATCGATGGCGCCGATTCGCGGCGAACGCGGATGCTCCCTTGGGTCACTTGGCGGCCGCTCGCGGCCGCCCTATCAATGCCGTCACCCGCCGCACCGGCCGGCGAGCGCGCGGCCATTCAAGAGTTCACCGCCGCAACGCGTTTTCATGGCCAAATCCTGTGTGATCCTCGACTTCGGCGGCGTCATCTCCAAGACGCCCTTCGAACAACACCGCCTCACCGAGCGCGTCCTGAACCTGCCGCCCGGCACGCTGCAGTGGCTCGGGCCGCTGTCGCCCGAAAGCGATGAGCTGTGGCGACGGATGCTGGCGGACGAGATTTCCGAGCGTGAGTACTGGTTCCTGCGGGCGCAGGAAGTGGGCCGGCTGGTGGGCGAGGAATGGCCCGACGTGGTGTCGTTCCTGCGCCGCATCCGCGGCACCGATCCGAACCTGGCGATCCGCCCGGAAGCGCAAGCCTTCCTGCGCGAAGCGCACCGGCGCGGCAAGCGCCTGGCGGTGCTGAGCAACGAGCTGGATCTGTTCTACGGCCGCGAGTTCCGCGAGCGCATCGAGATCCTGAAGCTCATGGAAACCATCGTCGACGCCACCTACACGCACACGCTCAAGCCGCGACCGGAGGCCTACCTGAACTGCCTCGAGACGCTTGGGCTGAGCGCCGCGGACGTGGTGTTCGTCGACGATCAGCCGCGCAACGTCGAAGGTGCACGGCGCGTCGGCATCCAAACCGTTCAGTTCGACGTGCGCGACCCGCAAGGTTCGTACGCCGCCGTCGAGCGCCTGCTGTATTAGTGGATGACGCAGCCGTCATGCAGCGATGACGGCCGCAATGCCGTACTGAAGAGGACACGTCATGTCAGCGACTCCGCAAGCCCCGTCCGCCGAAAATTTCTGGCAGCCCATGGCGCATCCGGCCGAGGTCCTTGCCGACCCGGCGCGCGTCATCGTCGGCGGCGACGGCGTGCATGTCGTCGATGATCGCGGCCACAAGGTCGTCGATGCCGTCGCCGGCCTGTGGAACGTGACGCTGGGATACTCGGTCGATCCGATCAAACAGGCCATCACCGCCCAGCTGTCGTCACTGCCGTATTACTCCTCGTTCCGCGGCACCACGCATCCCGGGGCGCTGGAGCTGGCGCGAAAGCTGAGCGAATGGTTCGCACCGGAAGGCATGACGCGCAGCTTCTTCACCTCCGGGGGCTCGGATTCGGTGGAGACGGCGCTGCGGCTGGCGCGCCAGTACTGGAAAGTTCGCGGCGAACGCGACCGCTACAAGTTCATTTCACTGCGCCGCGGCTATCACGGCACGCATTTCGGCGGCGCGGCGGTCAACGGCAACCTGCAATTCCGCCGCAATTACGAACCGCTGCTGCCCGGCTGCTCGCATATCCCGGCGCCGTTCGACTATCGCAATCCTTTCGACGAGACCGACCCGCAGCGCCTGGGCGAAATCTGCGCACGCCTGCTGGACGAAGAAATCCAGTTCCAGGGCCCGGACACCGTCGCCGCCTTCATCGCCGAGCCGGTGCTCGGAGCCGGCGGTGTCATCGTACCGCCCGCGAATTTCTGGCCGTTGATCCGACAGGTGTGCGACAAGCACGGCGTGCTGCTGATCGCGGATGAAGTGGTGACCGCCTTCGGCCGCACCGGTCATGTCTGCGGTGCGCGCGCCTGGGGCGTGAAGCCGGACATGATGTGCTTCGCCAAGGCCATCACCAATGGTTACTTCCCATTCGGCGGCGTGATGATCAACGAGCGCGTGGCCAGCACCTTCGAGTCCAACCACAACTCCTTCGGCGCCATCGGCCACGGCTACACGTACAGCGCCCATCCCGTCGGTTGCGCTGCCGCACTCGCGACGCTCGCGGTCAACGAGGAATTGCAGATCCATCGCAATGCGGCGCTGCAGGGCGAGCGGCTCCTGACCGGCCTGCGGGCCTTGCAGGACAGGCATTCGGTGGTCGGCAACGTGCGCGGCAAGGGATTGATGGCCTGCGTGGAACTGGTTTCGGACCGTCGGACCAAGACGCCGGTCGACAAGAAGACGATGGCGCGCGTCGCCGATAAAGCATTCGATGCGGGCGCGATGATCCGCGTGTCCTCCAACAACGTGATCTTGTCGCCGCCGTTGGTACTGGAAGCGGCGCACGTGGACACCATCGTGGCTGCCATCGATGCCGGGCTGGCCGCCGCTTGAGGGGGCAGCCATTTCCGTAACGAGAGTCCCGACGATTGCCGACAACCGGCCGCATCTGCGCGAACAGCCTGTAGCGCGCCCAGGTTGGTTGCTGGCAGAATCGGCTCGGTCACGTCAGCAGGAAAGCGCAGGATGGCCGGGACAATCGGCGATCCCGGACACCCCATGACAACAACCAAGCGCTCAACCCGGCCTCGCAGCGCGCAACGAACTTCCCAGAAAGACATCCATCTGCGCGATCTGTCGCGCTCGCTGCCGCTGGCACTGATGCGGGCACGCGAAGCGGTCATGCAGTATTTCCGGCCGCACCATCGGCAGCATGGCGTAACGGAACAGCAGTGGCGCGTGCTGCGCGTTCTGTACAGGAGCGGTGAGCTCGAGACTGCCGAACTGGCGCGCCAATCGCTGCTGCTGGCGCCGAGCCTGTCGCGAATCCTGCGTGACCTGGAAGCCACCCGCATGATCACCCGCCGCACGGTCGCGAGCGATCTGCGCCGCAGTGTCATCTCGATCACACCCGCCGGTCTGGCGCTGCTGGCCAAGGTGGCGCCGCTTTCCGAAGCCAGCTTCGCCGAGATCACGGCACGTTACGGCGAAGTCCGCCTCAACCAGCTGTTCAAGAAGCTGACCGAGCTGGAAGAGGCACTCAAGCGGCCGAATGGCGCAACGGGCCGACAGGCCGATGCCCCCGCGCGCAACAGGCGCAACGGCAAGTCGCGATAATCTCTTCGCCTCGATACCGATCCCCGTTCGATGCCTGCCTCCGTTCGCAGGCGAACTCCTTCGTCACCGCACCCAGCCTGCCCGCAGGCCCACTCGCCACTGGATTGCATGGCTCCAGCCGGGCCACAGGCATGACGCCGCCGCAGTCGCCCTCCCCTGCGTTCTTCCATATGCTACGCGTGTTAAATAAATCCCGGCGATGACGGACGCTCGACGTCGCCTCGCCGGTCGGCGGACATCAGGGGAGCACACCAATGAAGAAACTGGGAAGCGGCGCGGTCATGCCAGGGCGTGGACTGGC
>DATMEZ010000176.1:0-26987 GCA_035556415.1 Povalibacter sp. | reverse complement strand
TCGACCACCGAGCGTGCGCGGCTGGCATGGGCAAGCATGTATAGCAAGCGACCGGTCTCGCGCGAGACGGCGAGATGAGCGTCCTTGGCGCGCGTATAGAGCGAGCGCCAGTCAGCTCCGCCAATCAAACTCGCGCGCTGTTGCGGCGTCATTTCGCCCATCTGCTCTTCCAGCACGGACTGGGTGGCATCGGCGTCATCGAACAAGCGGGTCAGCAGGGTCGAAACGGGCGGCAGGGCAAGTGTGTTCATGGCATGAATCCTCGGGGATGGCGGATGAAGTGCAAGCGCCGATAGAATGCGAATGATTCGTCGTGTTTACAATTCGCATTCCGGAGCTCCGCCATGAAGAGCCGCAAAAACCCGGTAGTGGTGCCGCGCAAGCGCCCTCGCCAGGCACGCTCTACCCGGCTGGTTGCAGACATTCTCGAGGCAGCTGTTCGCGTTCTGGAGCGCGAAGGCGCCCGACGCTTCACCACGGCGCGGGTGGCGGAGACGGCAGGTGTCAGCGTCGGCTCCCTCTATCAGTACTTCCCCAACAAGGAAGCCATCCTGTTCCGCCTGCAGGCGGACGAGTGGTCACGTACCGGCGGGCAGTTGCAAGCCCTGCTCACCGAGACGAACCAGCCGCCATTGCAGCGCCTGCGCGCGATGGTGCGAGCCTTCTTTCATTCCGAGTGCGAAGAAGCAGCATTGCGCACCGCGCTGGCCGATGCCGCACCGTTGTATCGAAATGCGCCGGAGGCGGCGATACATCGCCAGGCTGGTCGGCGCCAACTGATCGTATTCATGAGGGAGGCGCTCCCCGGCGTCGCTGCGAACAAACGCCAACATGCCGCTGATGTGGTGATGACCGTGTTGACTGCGACCGGCAAGAGCGTGTCCGAGCAGGGACGCTCGCGTACCAGTGTCGATGCGCTGGCAAAGGCGGTAAGCGAAATGCTATGCGCCTATCTGGAGCGCGTGGCACAGCAAGGGGCGTGAGTCCGGTGGCGGTCGCATCGAGCCGACTCGCCGTCCTACGCAAACGCAATCACTCGCTCTGCACCGGGCAAGAATGCGCTTGGATCGCCAACAACCCTCCACGTCGTGACGTTGGCTACGGCACGCAATGGATCAATTGCAGATGAGAATGATTTGTATTAGTGTTACGGCGCTGTGCGTGCTCAAATCGTCCATCCGCTGCGTCTCTTGCTGCTGGCACTCCTGTTGTCCGCCGCCGCTTCGGTCATGGCCGAAGCGCGCTGCAGTCATGGCAGCACTGCTTCGCTGGGCGAAGACGCGAGCTGGGTGTTCGCGGACTTTCAGCCCGTTGCCCCCGATCAAGAGGACTCGGCGCCACGGGCCGGCAAGCTCTGCAAGCACCGTGTTCGAGGGTTCATCGTCGCGACGGCAGTTCATCTCGATGCTGCCCACGCCTGCGCATCCTGCGCCAGCCCATGGCCGAACCTCGCAAGCTCGATCGTCGATTCCGTTTCCCTTCCCCGCAGTGCGTTTCCCAGTTCGCACGACCGTCCCCACGCCAGTCCCCGATTGCAGTTGAAGCTGCAACTCGGCCAGGCGCCCTGACAGCACTCCCGAGCTGAAGTCTCCTCGTGCGTTCCGGTTCGCCGGACGCGCGCCCGAGCCCGTTTGACTCTTTCATTCGTATCGCTCCTTCATTCGAGGTCCGTTCGTCATGCCTGCGTTATCCATGTCTTCGCGCAAGACCATCGTGCGTCATCCTGTCGGTCTCGCCGTCTGCCTGATTCTCGCGACTGCTGCGGCACACGCCCAAGATTCCTCGGTCCACGATCCAAGGACCGTCGAGGAAGTGGTGGTGACCGCCGCCGGTTTCGAACAGAAGATCGTCGATGCTCCTGCGAGCATCAGTGTCGTGTCCTCGCAGGAGCTGGTGCAGCGTCCTTACATCACCCTGATCGATGCCGTGCGCGATCTCGAAGGTGTGGATGTCGGCGAGACTTCGGACAAGACCGGCCAGCGCACCATCAGCATCCGCGGCATGGGCTCGGACTACACGCTGATCCTGATCGACGGCAAACGCCAGAACAACCACGGCGACATCTATCCGAACAGCTTCGGCGGCAACCAGTTCAATCACATTCCGCCGCTGGATGTGATCGAGCGTATCGAGGTGATCCGTGGACCGGCATCGACGCTCTACGGCGCCGATGCGCTGGGCGGCGTGATCAACGTCATCACCAAGAAAGTCTCCGACAGCTGGCGCGCATCGGTTACGACGGGTCATTCCTTCCAGGAGAACGACCGGTTCGGCACCGACACTACGTACGACATCACGGTGTCCGGCCCGTTGGTGCGCGACGTGCTCGGCCTTTCATTGCGCGGTTCGCGCTACGAGCGCGACGCGTCGCTTCCCGAGTACGACGTCATTACGGATCCGTCTGGACAGGCGCATGAACGCGCGCTCGGCTTTGGCGGCGGCGGAAAGACCACGGACAACACCAACACGTCCTACGGCGCCACGTTGAACTGGAGAATCTCGCAGCGGCAGGACATGAGTTTCGACTTCGACACGTCCGAGCAGATCTACGACAACACTCCGTTCACCAACAATCTCGGCACGACCGCCTATCCGCTCGGCACCGTCGACAACGTCGGCGAGCTGTGGCGTGCGCAGCCACGCGCCGGGTATGCGTCGGACCAGAAGTTCACCCGCGACCAGTGGTCGGTGACCCATCGCGGCGACTGGGGCTTCGGCAGCAGCTTCGTATCCCTCGCGCACATCCAGACCGGCAATCACGGCCGCACCCTGCCGCTCACCGCGACCGAACGAGCGCTGCATACCCAGATTTTCCAGGGCACCGGGGCCTACGCCGATCTGTCGACGGCAGAGCGCCGCGCCCTGCTGGAACAGACTTTCCTGCCGCGACCGAAGCGCACGATGGAAAGCAGCCAGTACACGCTCGATGCCAAGCTCGACTTTGCGGTGGAGAACTTCGCGGGACGCCATCACATGGTGGTTGGCACCCAGTACATCGACGGTGAGCTGGAAGACGGCGTATTCGGCATGGAGAGCGGCGCGGACGGCGCTGGAACGGTGCAGGAACACAAGATGTACTCAGTGTTCGCGGAGGACAACTGGACGCCGATCGAGCCGTTCACGTTGACCTTTGGCGTGCGTTATGACGATCACGAAGTGTTCGGCGATCACGTGAGCCCGCGCGCCTACGCGGTGTACACGATCAATCCGAGCTGGAGCATCAAGGGCGGTGTCGCCACCGGTTTCAAGACGCCGAAGACGACGGACCTGTACGACGGCATCACCGGTTTCGGCGGGCAGGGCACCTCGCCGTTCGTCGGCAATCCGGATCTCCAGCCGGAGACCAGCGTGAACACGGAAGTGGCTCTGTACTGGACCGGTGCAGGCGGGCACAGCTTCAACGTCACCTATTTCCGCAACGACTTCAAGGACAAGATCGCGCGCGGCGAGACGAACCGAAGCTGCGAGGCAACCGGCGGCGTGCGTCCTTGCGCCAATCTGGGTGCCTACGCGGGATTGGGTTACACGACCTATGCGCAGAACATCAATATCGACGAAGCCAGGATCCGCGGCGCCGAAGTGGCTGGTCGCTATCGCATCATCGAGCCGCTGTCGGTGCGTGCCAACTACACCTACATCGATAGCGAGCAGACCAGCGGACCGCAGCTTGGCCAGCCACTGACCGACACGGCCAAGCACATGGCGAATGCGACGCTCGACTGGTCGGTCACCGACACCTTCAGCACGCAGCTGGTCTGGGAAGTGCGATCGAAGCGCTTCCGCGACGTGGATGATGCCGGCAACGCCCTCTACTACAAGGGCTACGACGTGCTGCATCTGGGGGCGCAGTATCGCTTCAGCGACTATCTGTCGATCAATGCCCGCGTCAACAATCTGCTCGATCGCGACTTCACCAGCTTCCAGACCACGTTCGTGGATAACGGTGACGGCACCTGGACGCCGAGCTACGTCGATGACTACAACAACAAGGACAAGGCGAGGAACTACTGGCTGAGCGTGAATCTCGCATTCTGACGCACGCGAGTGCCGGTCGATCTCGTCGAAGAGTTCGGCCGGCACTTTGCCCAAGGGCACGGAGTCTGGATGCGGGCGCCGCATGAATCGGCAAGCAGCTGCTCGGGCTCTCGCCTTGATGCTCAGGTTCGAACGGCGATTGCGTGTGGGACTATCCCCTCAGAGCCGCTCGACCCAATTCGCCAGCGCGCTCCGCTGGGCAACGGACAGGTTCTCGAAGCGTTGACGGGCACGCAATGCCTCCCCGTCATGCCAAAGAATGGCCTCCTCGACCGAACGTGCCCGGCCGTCGTGCAGAAGCCGCAATGGCTGACCGCTGGCTGCCGCTGCTGCGAGTCCCCATAGCGGTGCCGTGCGCCATTCGCCAGGCGCGGCTTTGCCGGCGAGTTCGCGATCGGCGAGTCCGGGCCCCAGGTCATGCAGCAGCAGATCGGTGTACGGGTGAATGGTGGCGACACCGCCGTCAACGTGAACAGGCAATGCTGATCGATGGCATTCGGCGCAGCCGATGTTCTCGAACAGCTTCGATTCCTTCGAGCCCCGGTCGAGCGCGCTCGACACCGGCACTGCGTGCAGTTCCTGAAACGTGATCAAGGCGTCGAAGAGATTCGCCTCGACTTCCGGTGAGCCTCCATTCGGAGCGTTACGGCACGCAGCATCAGCGACGCCACAATCAGCATGAGTCCCGATGAGTTGCGTGGAGAGTCCCATTTCACGCGCGAACGCGCTCGCGGTTTGCGAAGCTACGCTGTGCTCGGTGGCCTGCCAGCCGAACCGGCCGATCGACGCCGGGGTCGAGTCACTCGACCATGACACTCGACCCGAGACATCGCGCGATCGGCCGGAACTTGCCAGTCGCTGCAGCTCTGAGTCCGACACGCGTTCGAGCAGGCCCACGCCCTGAACGGACGGCGGCATCCGCGGCATGATCAACACGTCCTCTGACAGCGGCGCGCCCGACAAGCGAGAGATCGAATAGCTCGGCACTCGCAATGATGCCGTGCTCCCGTCCGGATAGGTATGCACTTGAGTGTCGTAGCGGATCGACACGACGGCTTCCGGCACAAAACCGCTCACGGCGTTCGTGTTGAGCACATGACCGTATTCGGGGATGCCGCGTTCGACTTGCCCGTCCGCACTCAGGCGGCCAAGCTGAATCACCAGGTCGAGTGGCGCTTCTCCGTCTCCGCGCGGGCCACGTCCACGCCGACGGCTGTTATGACACGCGTCGCAGCTCTGAACATTGAAGAGCGGGCCGAGACCGTCGGTGCGGCCAGTCGAGGCGCCGGTTGCGGCAGACCATTCGGTGTTGAAGACGGCCAGGCCCAGATCAAAGCGCGCCTGCTCGGCCTGCGTGAGCGAACGCCACGGTCGAGGTGCACGCATGTCGTCCTGAACCACGACTCCCAAGGCATCCGGGGATCGACACGCGCCCAGGCCCAAGAGACAAAGGCCGAGCACGGCGCTCGTGATCAGCCCGCGCCTCATTCCACCAATCGACTCCACCGCAACGGACTCGCCGCTACTTTGCGACCGTCGTGACCGCCAGCAGGATGCTTGCGTCGGCTGCCCCGCTCAGTTGCAGCGTCAGTTCGCGGCCGCCGGGGAGGTCGTACTCGACGATCTTGCGCGGGCGCTCGCAACCGCGGGCGCCCTGAAAGTCTCGCGACTTGAGCATTGCGGTGCCGTCGATGACATCGATCCAGTGCCCGCTGGTAATCGAGATCCGATAGCGGCCGGCCTGGTCGGTGCGGAAGCGAAGGATTCCCGCATGTGCGCCGTCGGGCAACGTCGGCTTGCCGGGAGTGATGACGAAGGTGGCGGCGCTCTGGTCCGCGAGCGTGATCTCGTAGGGCGTGTTCAAGTCGAGCCGTGACAGGTCGCTCCGAGGATTGGATGCGGCAATGAGTGCGCGCGGTTGCTCCTTCATGACGGCGAGCTCGTGTGACACATCCCACGTGAAGCGGGTGCAGGGATCGTCCTCGGCAGCCGCTGCAACCTGACAACACAGGATGAAAGCGGCCGCCATTGCTGATGCTTTGAGTGCCATCGTGGAATCCTCGAGAACTAGAAGCGATAGTCCAGCTGGGCGAGCCAGGTCCGTCCGGCCTCGTAGAAGCCTTCCTCGTAGGCGTACAGCTCATCGGTCGCGTTGCGCACGCCCAGCTCGAGTCCCAGGCCTTGCGTCGGCGTGAAACGCAGGAACGCGTTTGCGAGCGTGAAGGCGCCCGCAACGCGCGATCCGCTGCTGTTGCTGTAGCGCTTCGACTCATGTTGCGCGTCTATCCGCAGCGCCCATTGCGGCAGGAACTGCCAGTCGCTTGCGAGCAGGTACTTGTACTCCGGCGTATTGGTCGAGCGGATGTTCGGATTGGTGAGATTGTCCACGTCGACGACATTGATCTGTCCGCTCAGCTGCAACGCCTCGATCGGCGTGAAACCCAGCGACAGCTCGACGCCGCGATTGCGCTGCTCGCCGATGTTCTGCAGCTGCGTGCACGGCGGGCTGGCGCATGTCGTCGGCGCGAGCGTGATGCTCTGGATGGCGTCGGTGAGTTTGCTTTGGAACAGCGCCACCTTGGCATTCCAGCTCGGGGTCTTCACTTCGTAGCCCAGCTCGTAATGCAGTGCGGTCTCCGGATCGAGTCCCGGATTCGGCACGACGGCGCCCAGGCCGCCGGAGAAGCGCTCCTTGATCGTCGGAAAGCGTGTCTTGCGGCTGACGCCAGCCACCAGCGAGCGGGTATCGCTCAGCCGGTAATTGGCGATCAGCTGGACGTTGTCCGCCGTCGACTCGTCCGTGCGGATGGGCGAGAAGGTGCCCGGGCCGCTGTCGTACACCTGGACGGTCCGCTCGGGCTGAATCATGTGCGAATACGATGGAGTCAACGCCAGTGCATCGCTGATGCGCCACTCGTGCTCGATCGCAACGTCGTAGGTCGGAATTTCAGAGCGCTGCTGTGGCAGGAACGGCTGGGTCTGCGCTTCGCGGTGAACGTCCTGTCGATAGTGTGCGGCGACGCGAGTGACGTGAGCCGCGTTCCAGCTCCACTCGAAATCGATGCTGCCGCCGTAGGTGTAGTCGTCGTAGTTGCTGCCGTGAAACGCGTAGGGCCGCGTCTGCGTCGTGTAGGTGGCATCGTCGAACGACTCCAGCGCATTGCGAAACGAGTCGCGAAACAGTCGCCACCGCAGCGTTCCCTGCGAAGTCACTGCGTTGCGGGCGACGAAATAGACGCTCTCCTTGTCCCAGTACGGCCAGTTCCAGAAGCGCGCCTGCACGCCGTCGGGCCGCGTCGGCGACCGAAGGTAGCTGCCGGCATAGGGCGGGTCGTGCTTCTCGCCGTCCTGCCGGTAGTAACTCAGCGCGTACTCGTTGTTCTCGTCCGGTGCATAGCCGATCTTGGCGCTGATCACCACGTCCCGACTATCGGCATTCTCCCGCGCGCCGCCATCCTCCGCCGCTACCGGCTGGAAATCGTGGGGCAATCGATAGCCGTCGGAGTCGGTGTACGAAGCGGACAAATGTCCGTACCAACGCTCGCCCATCCCGCCTACTGAAAACACCGCGCGTTGCTCGATGCCGTTGAAATGATCGTCGGTCTCCGTGGCGATGCGTGCTCGGGCCTCGAACGGTTGCGTCGGCCGGCGGCTGATGACGTTGATTGCACCGCCGAGAATGTTGGGGCCGTACAGGAGCGAGGAGAGTCCTTTGCTCACCACGACCTGAGAGACGTAGTCGACCCCGAAGCGGGACAGGTCCACGTTACCGTCATAAGGCACATAGACGGGGATGCCATCGATGAACAGCGGCACCTGGCGGCTGGAGAATCCCCGCACCGACACGAGCCGTTCGCGCCGCTGTCCAAGGTTCTGCACGCTGACGCCCGGAATGAGATCGAGCACCTCGGCAAGATCGTCACGATGCCGGGCGGCAATCTGTTCGGCGGTGGCCACATCCGTCGTTTGCGCCGTTGCCGCAGCCTCGCGCTGACCGATGACCTCTACGGTGCCCAACGTGAAGCTGTCGTTCGCTGGGGCGGTCTGTGCGAGCAATGCTCCCGGGGCAGCAGCGGCGAGCGCAATCAATACGGCCTGAGTCACTCGCGCCGCGGCAACGCGGGCAGAGGGCTCGAAATTTTCGCTATGTTTGCCTGGATATTGCGAGAGGCGCATTGTCGGGTCTTCCCTCATCAAAGGAACGGTTGATGCGTGAAATCGTGGTGTCAGCGTACGAGCGTGAAGCCGTACTTCTCGAAGATCGCGGCTGCCGTCTTGCTGGAGACGAAGGTCACGAAACGCCGGTCGTCGTCATTGGCCCCGGCTACGGCGGCGATCGGATAGCGGATCGGCGGATGGCTGTCTTCCGGGAACGTGTCGAGGAGTTTGACCTTCTTCTCGATGTTGGCATCGGTGAGATAGACGATCCCGAACGGGGCTTCGCCTCGTGCCACGAACGCGAGCGCCGAGCGCACGTTCTCCGCACGAACGAGCTTGCCTTGTACCTGGTCCCAGACGCCTAGGCTGGTCAGCGCGGCCTTCGCGTACTTGCCGACAGGCACCGAATCGGGATCCCCGGTTGCGATGTGCGCATTGCCCACCGCAGCCAGCAATGCCGGTCCCGAGGTGATCCTGACTTGGACCGTGCTGTCGGTCGGCGCGATCAGCACCAGCTCGTTCGCCAGCACATCGCGACGCGTGCCGGGTGTCAGCAATTGCTTCTTCTCCAGGTAGTCCATCCATTCTTCATCGGCCGAGAAGAAGACGCCGACCGGCGCGCCTGATTCGATCTGGCGCGCCAGGGCGGAGCTTGCGGCGAAAGAGGCTTTGACGGGGATGCCGGTTTCCCTGGTGAACGCGGCGCCGACCTCCGTCATCGCGTCCGTCAGCGAGGCGGCTGCGAATACGGCGACTGGCCGGGTCTGCTCCGCCGCCGGGGCCTGGCTGACGAAGAACGTAGCCGCAATCGCCAGAAGGGCGCGACAGAGCGTGCGCATGGTGTATCCCGACGTTATTCCCCACTGAATATTGCGGATGCTAGCAGCTGCCACGGGTGAAGCAAAGGCGCGGCAACGAGGCCGGTCGCGGACTTGCGAACCCGGCGCCTTCGCGGGAAGCTGCGCCGGGTTACGGAGTTGTCGACATGCAGAGCGTCCGATTTCGGATCGACTTCAATCAACATTGCTCGATCGGTCCCGGCAAGATCGAGCTGCTCGAGGCGATCTCGCGCAGCGGGTCCATCAGTCGGGCGGCCCAGGAACTGGGCATGAGCTATCGGCACGCGTGGTTGCTCGTGGACAGCCTCAATCATTCCTTCACGGAGGCGGTGACGACCTCGAGCGTCGGCGGGGCAGGCGGCGGTGGCGTCAAGCTGACGCCGTTTGGCGCGGATCTCATCCGACGCTACCGGGCCGTTGGCAGGCGCATCGAGACTCTGGCTCAAACGGAGTTCGAGGACTTCGTGCGCAAGGCACGCTCCAGTGCGACTGCGGGTCTGGGACGTCGGCGTCTGGTCAGGCGGACGGGTCGCGCTCGGGCCAAGCCTGCGTCTTGAGAAGCACGCCTGTTCACGCGTCATCAAGGCATCCGGCGATGACGCTGCGGAGATACCCCATGAGAGCGCTTGTCGTCCTGGTCGTCGGCTGCCTGGCAGGTTGCAGTCACGGTGGCGATGCGTCCGGTGCAGCGGCGGCCCCGTCTTCCCGGCAAGCCTCGCCGGATGTTCAGCTGGCTGCGCATCCCGCGGGCGCAGCCGTGGATACGCCTGCGACGCTGCAACCGGATCTGGCCAAGGCCCAGGCCCTGCTGAGGCCCGAAGAAACCCTGGACTCGCTCACGTTCGATGCCAATGGCGCCGCGACTGCCCAGGGCAGCGTCGACGGATACAAGAGCACGGCATGGGCGGTGGCCGTCCCTGCGGGACGAGCGCTCACCGTGTCGCTGGCGTCGGCGAACCAGAACATTTCATTCGACGTCTGGGACGTGAACGTGAGCGGTGCCGTGCATCGCGGCGAAGTCGATGGGCGCGAGGCGATCGTCAAATCCTCCGCCGACACGACCTACCTGATCCGCCCGGGGCTACCCCGCGCCATGGCAAGAAGAGACGAGCAGGGCGAGTACACGCTTCAGCTCCAGCTTCGATAATTCGTCGCCCTCAAGCAGTCGGCTTACTCGCCGCAGAATCCTTGACCGGTCTCGGCGCGAACGGCGTGATTCCGTCGCTGTGACCCATGATGGTCTGCTCCGGCTCCGCGCCTTCGGAAAAGCACGGTATCGATGCTGACGAGTCGTTCGTCGACGCCGCCTGCGTGAAATGACACCGGTGCGTCCGTAATGCGGCGCGCGCTTGTTCCCATCAGCGAGACGGACTGTGTCGGCTCATTTCTCGACGCGCCATGTTTCATTCAGCGCGAGAAAGCCGCTTGCATGCTGGCCGGGTGCGCGCTTGCCGTCGATGACGATTTCCTGCTGCTTCGAGTTGACGCCCGACAGCGTCATGATGACGCCGAACTGTCGTGCGAACGCGAAGTCGATCCAGCGTGGTTCGGAAAGACCGCCCGTCCACTTCAGTTCTACAGTGTGGCCGCCACCCTGGCAGGTTTCGGTGCGGCCGTTGACGCCGTCGTTGTGCTGCGTGACCGTGCCGACGATCGTTTCGAAGGGTGGGGCGTTCCAGGTGGGAATCAGGCGCTCGAGGATTTCTTTCGAGGCGATGTACTCGGCCAGTTTCGGGTTGTCCGTGATGACGAACTTCTGTGCGGCTGGCGTCGGTTCGTTGACGATGACGAAGCAGGCCACGCCTGGACCGACCGGGCTCCAGGTGACACGCCAGAGGTTTGCCGTCGTCACGCTCGGGACTTCGAAGCCGCCGGGCTTGGCCTTGTGATCGATCGAGGGGTTCTCGCCGACGATCAGCGTGCGCGTGTTGTCCGGTGGTTGCTGGGCTCCCGCCGGGGTCGTCGCCGTGAGCACGATCCCCAGAAACCCGAAGATTCCCCATCGGAATCCGTGCGTCATCTGCTTCATTTTTATCGCGCCTTCGTTCCTGGCATCAGCCAATCGCTTTCAGTTCCTGCGGGCTGTAGCGAACCGTTGCGGCAGCGATGTTTTCTTCCAGATGCTCGACCGAGGTGGTGCCCGGGATGGGCAGGATCTGCTTGGAGTGCGATAGCAGCCAGGCGATGCCGCCCTGGTATTTGTTGAGTCCGTGCTGTTGCTCGGTGGTCGCCATTCGCTCCTGGTAGCCGGCAGGTGGATCGAAGGCCGGATTGTTGGCCGGACCGGGCGGTTCTCCTCCCGGCATTTCACGCGCCAGCGGGGCCCACGGAATGAAGACCAGTCCTTCAGCCTCGCAGTAACGCACGATCTCTTCGGAGGCACGGTAGGCGACGTTGTATCGATTCTGGACGGAAACGATCTGCGTCACCTTGCGGGCGCGCTCGAGCTGGTCGAGCGTGACGTTGGACACGCCGATGTGACGGATCTTGCCTTCTTCGCGCAGGCGAGCGAGCGCGCCGATCGAGTCCTCGAACGGCACCTTGGGATCGGGGATGTGGTACTGGTACAGGTCGATGCGCTCCAGGCCCAATCGCTTCAGGCTCGCTTCGCAGGCCTGGCGCAGGTACCTGGGGCTGCCATCCCAGGCGCTCGGATCCATGCTGGGCCGCAGCCAGCCGCCCTTGGTGGCAATGACCACGCCCTTTGCATAAGGGTGCAGCGCCTTGCGGATGCGTTCCTCACCCTGGCCCTTGCCGTAGACGTCGGCCGTATCGATGAAGTTGACGCCGAGCTCGACCGCCCGTCGCAGCACCCGCACCGCTTCTTCGACTGTCGGATCGGCGCGACCCTGCGTTTCGCCCGGTGCGATGCGCATCGCACCGAAACCGATTCGATTGACGGTCATGTCGCCGCCGAACGTGATCGTCCCGGCGAGGGTGGCATTCGGCGCGTTGTGCTTTGCCGAGCCATCCGTTGCAGCCAGCGTCGCGCGTGCAGCCCACATCGAGCACGCCATAGCACCGCCGGCTTTCAGCAAAACGCGTCGAGACATGCCGCTCATGAATACGAGCCTCGTGACCAGGGAGCGGCGACATTAGGCAGGCCCGTCGTCGCCCGGCATTACCGAGCGCGCACTGAATCTCGACTCAGTGTGCACTGGCGCTCGATGGATTTGCGCATACCGGGGCAGGGTGCGCAGGAAACAAACAGTCATGAATGTTTGACAAAAAAAGAATGATCGTTCATTCTTCTGCTCGCCGGGCCTTTCGCCCGTCCAGCCCTGCCGGATTTCCGGCGGCGCTTTCCACCGCAATTCGATCTCTCGCGAGACCCACATGTCCCGTCAATCGCCTGTTCGCCGCGTTTTCCCGGTCCTGCTGCTCAGCCTCGCGTTGGGCGCCTGCGGGGACCAGGCCGAACCCGCTCGGCAAGCCGCCGCAACGCCCGTCACGGTAGTCACGCTCCAGCCCGAACCGGTCACACTGACCCGCGAACTGCCGGGGCGTACCAGTTCCTTCCTGGTTGCCGAAGTGCGGCCGCAGGTCAGCGGCATCGTGCAGAAGCGCCTGTTCACCGAAGGTGGTCTGGTCAAGGCGGGCCAGGCGCTGTACCAGATCGATGACGCAACCTATCGCGCTGACTTGGCCAGTGCGGAGGCCTCCCTGGCCCGCGCCAAGGCGACGCTGAAGTCTGCGCAGCTCACGGCTGCCCGCTCCGCGGAGTTGGCCCAAATCGATGCGGTAAGCCGACAGGACAACGAGAACGCCGTCGCGGCATTACAGCAGGCCGAGGCCGACGTGAAAGTTGCCGAGGCTGCCGTGCAGAGCGCGCGCATTCTGGTCGGCTACGGGCGGATTACCGCGCCGATCAGCGGTCGCATCGGCAAATCTTCTGTCACCGCAGGCGCACTGGTCACTGCCAATCAGGCCGCGACGTTGGCCACGGTCCAGCAGCTCGATCCGATCTACGTCGACCTGACGCAGTCCAGTGCTGAACTGCTGGCGCTGCGCGAGGCGCTTGCCGCCGGTACGCTCGAAAGCACCGCCGATCTGCCCGTCACGATCCTGCTCGAGAACGGCGAGCGGTACTCGCGTGAAGGTAAGTTGGCCTTCTCCGAAGTCACCGTCGACCCGTCAACCGGTAGCTACGCACTGCGCGTGATTGTGCCCAATCCGAACCATGTCCTGCTTCCCGGCATGTATGTGCGCGCGGTCATCGGCAATGGAGTCCGTCAGAACGCGCTGCTTGTGCCGCAGCAGGGTGTCGCGCGCGATCCGAGAGGCCAGACCACGGCGCTGGTCGTCGGTGCAGACAACAAGGTTGAAGTGCGGCCGGTCCAGGTCAGCCGCACGGTCGACGACAAGTGGCTGGTGGAGGGCGGCCTGGTCGCCGGCGACAAGGTGATCGTCGCGGGCCTGCAGAAAATCCGGCCCGGCGCACTGGTGCAGGCGACCGAGGTGCGCGCGCCGACCGGGGTGGCTGCCTCGATCAACCCGGACCCGGCCCAGGCCGATTCCGCAGCCGTCGCCGCCACCTCGCGGCGCTAAGCGGAGATCCTCATGGCGCGCTTTTTCATCGATCGTCCGATCTTCGCCTGGGTCATCGCGATCATCATCATGCTGGCCGGCGCTCTGGCGGTCTTCACGCTGCCGGTCTCGATGTATCCGACCATCGCGCCGCCCGCGGTGGAGATCCAGGCGACCTATCCCGGCGCTTCGGCCAAGGTGGTCGAGGACTCGGTGACCCAGATCATCGAGCAGAAAATGAAGGGCCTGGATGGCCTGATGTATTTCTCGGCGAACAGCTCGTCCAACGGCAGGGCCACCATCACCCTGACCTTCGACAACCGGACCGACCCGGATACCGCGCAGGTCCAGGTGCAGAACAAGCTGCAGCTGGCGATGCCGCTGCTGCCGCAGGAAGTGCAGCGGCAGGGGGTCAACGTCAGCAAGTCCGCCACCGGCTTCCTGCAGGTGCTCGGCTTCGTCTCCGAAGACGGCAGCATGAACCGGGACGACATTTCCGATTACGTCGGTACGAATCTGGTCGACCCGCTCAGCCGCGTTCCCGGCGTCGGCAACATTCAGGTGTTCGGTGCGAACTACGCCATGCGCATCTGGCTGGACCCGCACAAGCTCGATACCTACGGACTCGCCACGACCGAGGTGATCGCCGCGATCCGCGCCCAGAATGCGCAGATTGCCGTCGGCCAGCTCGGCGGCACGCCGGCGATCCAGGGCCAGCAGCTCAACGCCACGATCAACGCGCAGGATCGTCTGCAGACTCCCGAACAGTTCCGCGACATCATCGTGCGCAGCAACCGTGACGGCTCGGCGCTCAAGCTCGGCGACATCGCCCGGGTCGAAATAGGCGCGGAGACCTACGACTTTATCACTCGCTACAACGGCCAGCCGGCCAGCGGCGTCGCGATCACACTCGCTACGGGCGCCAATGCATTGGACACCGCCGCCGCCGTGCAGGCCACGCTGGCCGAACTGACGCCGTTCTTCCCGGCGGGTCTCAAGGCGGTGACGCCCTTCGACACGACGCCGTTCGTCAAGGTGTCGATCAAGAACGTGGTCGAGACCCTGGTCGAGGCCATCGTGCTGGTGTTCCTGGTCATGTACCTGTTCCTGCAGAACGTTCGCGCCACGCTGATCCCGACGATCGCGGTGCCGGTGGTGCTGCTGGGTACGTTCGGCGCGCTCGCGGCGCTGGGCTTCTCGATCAACATGCTGACCATGTTCGCGATGGTGCTGGCGATCGGCCTGCTGGTCGACGATGCGATCGTCGTGGTCGAGAACGTCGAGCGCATCATGCGCGATGAGGGTCTGTCGCCGCTGGCGGCGACGCGCAAGTCGATGGACCAGATCACCGGCGCGCTGGTGGGTATCGGCCTGGTGCTATCGGCCGTGTTCGTGCCGATGGCCTTCATGAGCGGCTCGACCGGCATCATCTACCGGCAGTTCTCGGCCACGATCGTGACGGCCATGGCCTTGTCGGTGTTGGTGGCTATCGTGCTGACCCCGGCGCTGTGCGCGACCATGTTGAAGCCGTTGCAGCAGGGTGAGCACCACGGCACCCGGGGATTCTTCGGCTGGTTCAATCGCGGCTTCGACAATACCAGCGGCCAGTATCAGCGCGGCGTGCGCGGCATCCTCGGCCGGCCGAAGCGGTTCATGGCGATTTTCACCGCGATGGCCGTGGTGATGGGCCTGCTGTTCATGCGGCTGCCCAGCGGCTTTCTGCCATCCGAGGATCAGGGCGTGCTGATGACGCTGGTGCAGGCACCGGTCGGTGCGACCCAGGCGCGCACGATGCAGTCGATCGAGAAGATCGAGCGGCATTTCCTGGAGAACGAGAGCGACGCAGTCGAATCCGTCTTCGCGATCCAGGGCTTCAGCTTCGCCGGCATGGGCCAGAACAATGGCATGGCCTTCGTCAAGCTCAAGCATTGGAGCGAGCGCCCATCGAGTGAGCTCAGCATCGACGCGGTGGTGGGGCGTGCCATGGGTGCGCTCGGAGGAATCGAGGACGCGCTCGCGTTCGCGTTCAATCTGCCGGCAATGCCCGAGCTGGGCATCGCCAATGGTTTCAGCTTCTTCCTGAAGGACAACGCCGGTCTCGGCCACGCAGCACTGCTGGACGCGCGCAATCAGCTGCTCGGCGCCGCGGGGCAAAGCAAGCTGCTGGCCAACGTGCGTCCGAACGGACAGGAGGACACTCCGCAATTCCGCATCCGTGTCGATACGGCAAAGGCGAGCGCGCTCGGCCTGTCGATCGCCGACATCAATGCCACGCTGTCGTCGGCCTGGGGCGGCCAGTACATCGACGACTTCATCGACCGTGGTCGCGTCAAGCGGGTGTACATGCAGGCCGAGTCCCAGTACCGCATGGTGCCGGAGGATTTCAACCTGTGGTCGGTGCGCAATGACGAGGGTGCGATGGTGCCGTTCTCGGCATTCGCGAGCACCGACTGGGAGTACGGCTCGCCGCGACTGGAGCGCTACAACGGCGTGCCGGCGATGGAGATCCAGGGCGAAGGCGCGGCCGGCGTGGCCTCGGGCGACGCCATGGACGAGATCGAGCGGCTGGCGGCCGAACTGCCGCCGGGCTTCAGCATCGAGTGGACCGCGCTGTCCTATCAGGAGCGTCAGTCCGGCTCGCAGACGCCGCTGCTGTACACGCTGTCGCTGCTGGTCGTGTTCCTGTGTCTGGCGGCGCTGTACGAAAGCTGGACGGTGCCGACCGCCGTGCTGCTGGTTGCGCCGCTCGGCATTCTGGGTGCGGTGCTCGCCAATACCTTCCGCGGCATGGAGCGCGACGTCTATTTCCAGGTGGCGATGCTGACCACGGTGGGCCTGACGAGCAAGAACGCCATCCTGATCGTGGAATTCGCCAAGGCAAACCTCGAAAGCGGCATGGACCTGATCGCGGGCACCATGCGGGCCGTCCGCGATCGTCTGCGGCCGATCATCATGACCTCACTGGCGTTCGGCCTCGGCGTATTGCCGCTGGCGATCGCCAGCGGTGCGGGAGCCGGCGCGCAGCGCGCGATCGGCACTGGCGTGCTCGGCGGCATGATTGTCGGAACGGCGCTGGGCGTGTTCTTCATTCCCTTGTTCTTCGTGATCGTGCAGCGCCTGTTCGGTGCGCGCAAACCGGTTGCGCCGGATCCCGCTGCGGCCCTGGCGAATCAGGCAGGAGGCGAGTAACTCATGCAGCAAGCAAGCAAAGCGGCAAACAGATTTGCCCTGACGTTGGCACTGGCTGCGAGCCTGTTCGCCTCCGGCTGCGCCGTCCTGGAACCGAAGTTGCCCGAAGCCGACGCGGCCATCCCGGCGCAGTGGCCATTGCCGCCGACCACGGCGATGGCGGCGACGCCGGGCGCCGTCACTGCGCAGGCATATGCATCCGCCGATGCCATGGACATCGGCTGGCGTGACTTCTTCATCGATCCGAATCTCACGGAGCTGATCGCACGGGCGCTCGACAACAACCGCGACCTGCGCGTCGCGGTCCTCAATGTGGAGCGTGCTCGCGCGCAGTACCGCATTCAGCGCGCCGACCGAGTGCCATCGGTGGGCGTCAATGGAACGATGACGCGTACGGGCGGCGACAATCGCTCGCCCAGCAATGAGTTCACGGCCACCGTCGGCGTCGTCGATTTCGAGCTCGATCTGTTCGGTCGTGTGCGCAATCTCAGTCAGTCCGCTCTGCAGCAGTATTTCGCACAGGAGGAAGCGCGGCGCAGCGCACAGCTGAGCCTGGTGGCGGAGATCGCCAACGCCTATCTGACTCTGATCACCGATCAGGAGCTGCAACGGGTCGCGCGGGAAGCGCTGGTCAACCGGCAGAACGCCCTGACCCTGACCGAGAAGCGCCATGAACTGGGTGCAGTGTCTGCGCTCGATCTGAGTCAGGCACAAACCTCGATCGAGAGCGCGCGCACCGACCTGTCGCGCTACGCCGGCCGTGTAGCGCAGGACATCAATGCGCTGACCCTGCTGGTCGGTGCGCCGATCGATCCTGCGCTGCTGCCGTCTCGATTCGATCTGCAGGTCAGCGGTTTGCGCTCGTTGCCGGCCGGTTTGCCATCGCAGGTGCTGTTGCGTCGTCCCGATGTGCTGCAGGCGGAGCATCTGCTGCGCTCGGCCAATGCCAACATCGGCGCCGCGCGCGCGGCATTTTTCCCATCGATCCGCCTGACCGGCGGGATCGGCCATGCCAGCGATGAGCTGTCGAATCTGTTCAACAGTGGCACGCAATTCTGGAGTTTCGCGCCGGAGATCAACCTGCCGATCTTCCAGGGCGGACGACTGAGCGGTAACCTCAATGCGGCGACTGCGGGTCGTGACATCGCGTTGGCACAGTACGAGAAGTCGATTCAGGTCGGCTTTCGCGAGGTGGCCGATGCGCTCGCCCTGACGCGGACACTCGCCGAAGAAAAGGCTTCGCAGGAAGCGCTCGTGATCGCTGCCGCACGCACTGAGGCGCTGTCGCGTGCTCGGTATGAAGCCGGCAGTGACAGTTATCTGGTATTGCTCGACGCGCAGCGCACGCTTTACGCGGCTCAGCAGTCGCTGGTCGCAACGCAGTTGGCTGAGCAAACCAATCGCGTCACCTTATATAAGGTGTTGGGGGGCGGCTGGAACGAGAACGACACATGACCGAGCGCGTACACACATCAAAGGCTGACGACAGAATCGAAGCACAGCGCCAGCGGATCCTGGCTGCCGCGCAAAAATGCTTCGTGGAGCATGGCTTCCATGCCGCCAGCATGGCGACCATCGCCGACACCGCGCAGATGAGTGCCGGGTTGATCTACCGGTACTTCAAGAGCAAGAGCGAGATCATCCAGGCGATCATCGGGCGCCAGCTCGAAGCGACTCGCGACAAACTGGGCCAGATGCACGCCTCCACGGTGACCGACATGACGGCGGGCATCATCGAATCCCTGGACGAGCAAGGTCCCTGCGATGAGCACTCGATGAACGGAGCGCTGTTCATGGAAATGTCGGCCGAGGCCACGCGCGATCCGCAGATCGCAACGGCCTTGCGAGCCTTCGACGCGGCAGTACGCTCGGAAGTCGCCAACTGGCTGAGTCGCAGGAAGGAGCAGGGGGGTTATGGCTTGCCGCAAGACATCGTCCCGGCGCGAGCGTTGTTGTTCGTGTGCTTGATCGAGGGGCTCAAAGTGCGCATCACCCGGGAACCGGGGATCGACAGGGCCTTGATCGAGTCCGCGCTGAGCGAAATCCTGCCGGTGCTGTTGGAGCCTGCACACAAAGACTGCTGACCGGTATGTACATAGCGCTCCAGCAGCGCTACCCGAGGGGAGATGGCCAGAAAAACCAAAGAAGAGGCCGAGGCGACACGTGTCGGCATCCTGAATGCAGCAGAGCTGTGCTTCCTCGAGGAAGGGGTGTTTCGCACGACGCTCGAACACATCGCGGCTCGTGCGGGCTATTCCCGGGGTGCGGTCTACTGGCATTTCAAGAACAAGCTCGAAGTGCTCGATGCGGTCATGGATCGCGTCGAGCTGCCTATCTTCAGCGGCCTGCAGCAGCTCACGCTGGCGGGCGGTGACTGGCCCTTGCGCGGGTTGCGCGAATTCCTGAAGAGCGCATTCGAGGAGTTCGAGCGCAGTCCGCACGCGCGCAATGCGATCGAGATCAGCTTTCTGCGCTGTGAGTTTGTCGAAGAAACTCGGGCCGTTCTGGTGCGGCAACAGAAAGGTGCTGCGCTGGCGCTGGAGCACATGACGCAGGCTTTCATGCAGGCGCAGCGACTGCGCCAGCTACGCGACGGGCTGGATCCCGCGGTCTGCGCAATGGCGATCCATTGCATGATTTATGGCGCGCTGCGCGAGTGGCGGCTGAACCCAAACACCGTTTCGCTGCAACGTGACGGGCTGACGGCGCTCGATGCGGCGCTGGGCGGTTTTGCCGTTGCGGGCGCGTTGCAGGAAGACCGAGAGGCAACAAGTTGCCGTAAGGCAGGCCGCCGGGCTGTGGCGCCTCGCAGCCGTTGATATAGACCGGGCTGCGTCCGCGAGGTGCTACGGCCTGGAATTCAATGGATCCCCGATCGGCGATCAACGATCTGGGCCGGCGCTGAAGCTGTCAGCGCGAGCCATTCGCCACGTGCGCGCATAGAAATCCTCCGCGAGCTGCTTCACCAGCAATTCACCGGGCTCGAGGAAATGATGCAGCTGGGAGAACAGGCGGATTTCCGTGTCTTTGACTCGCCGCACCAGATGCCTGGCTTCCAGTTGCGAGGGATGGGTGAGACCGGCCGCGGCGAGCATCTCCGACAGTGCCCGGAGGGTGTTGCGATGAAAGTTGTGAACCCGCTGCGCCTTGTCTTCGATCACCAGTGCTTTCTGCCGCAACGGATCCTGCGTGGCCACGCCGGTCGGGCAGCGATTCGTATGGCAGCTTTGCGCCTGAATGCAGCCAATCGCGAACATGAAACCGCGAGCCGCGTTGGCCCAGTCGGCGCCCAGGGCCAGCACGCTGGCGATGTCGAAGGCGCTCACGATCTTGCCTGCAGCGCCGATGCGGATCTGCTCGCGCAAATTCACGCCGACCAGCGTGTTGTGAACCAGCAGGATGGCTTCGCGCAGCGGTACGCCGACATGATCGGTGAACTCCACCGGCGCCGCACCCGTGCCGCCCTCGGTGCCGTCCACCACGATGAAGTCGGGAAGAATGCCGGTTTCCAGCATGGCCTTGACGATGCCCATGAACTCCCAGGCGTGGCCCAGGCACAGTTTGAAGCCGACCGGTTTGCCGCCTGACAACTCGCGCAGACGCGCGACGAACTGCATTAGCTCAACGGGTGTGGAGAATTCGCTGTGGCGCGCCGGTGAGACGCAATCCTGCGTCATGGGAACTCCACGCGTCGCGGCGATTTCAGCGGTGATCTTGCTCTTTGGCAGGATGCCGCCGTGGCCCGGCTTGGCTCCCTGGCTGAGTTTGATCTCGATCATCTTCACCTGCGGGTCCTGCGCCTGCTGCTGGAACAGTTGCCGACTGAAACTGCCGTCGCTGTTGCGACAGCCGAAGTAACCGCTGCCCAGTTCCCAGATCAGATCGCCGCCGCCGGCCCGGTGATAAGGACTGATTCCACCTTCGCCGGTGTCATGCGCAAAGCGGCCGAGCCGGGCGCCTTGATTCAAGGCATGAATGGCGTTCGCGCTGAGCGAGCCGAAACTCATCGCCGAAATATTGAACACGCAGGCCGAATAGGGCTGCCGGCAGGCGGGGCCGCCGATGCGGATCCGGAAATCGTCGGGATTGCCTGGCTCGGCCGGCGCCAGGGAGTGACTGATGAACTCGAATCCTGGCTGGTAAACGTCGATCAGGGTGCCGAAAGGTTTGTCCGAGCCCTGATTCTTCGCCCGCGAATAGACGAGCGTACGTTGTGCCCGTGAGAAGGGCAGCGCCTCGCGATCGCCTTCCAGAAGATACTGACGGATCTCGGGCCGGATGCTTTCCACCAAGTAACGCAGATTGCCGAGAATGGGATAGTTGCGCCGGATGGCGTGACGCTTCTGGCTCAAATCCAGCAGACCGATCAGCACCAGCGCGCCCACCACGCCGATCGCCAGCCAGTGTCCTTCGAACGATACGAAGCTCAGCGCGATCAGGATCAGGACGCAGCAGACGAAGAAAGCGTAACGGCTCAGCAGGGACAGATTCATGGGCGGGTCTCGTATACGGCGCGCGAGGCTTCGAAGTCCCCTATGTTACCGTCATACGCCTGCCGGGTTTCTCGAGTGGCGCAGGAGGATCCGATGACCGCCGATGCGGCTGAATGTCTCAATCTTGCCGAATTGCTGGTGGAGCAATCCCCGGACGCCATCGTGTTCGCCGACACGACAGGCGCCATCCGTGTCTGGAACGCGGCAGCGCAGCGGGTTTTCGGATTCACCAGGCAAGATGCCCTGGGGAAGAATCTGGACATCATCATTCCCGAACGCTTTCGGGAGGCCCATTGGCGCGGTTTCGAACGAGCCCTTGCCGAAGGCGTCACCAAGTACGTTGGGCAATCGTTGCCCACCAGATCGCTGCGTTCGGACGGCGCGCAGATCTACGTCGAGCTCAGCTTCGCCATCGTCCTCGATGCCAGTGGAGTCGTATTGGGCGCGTCCGCGCATGCACGCGACATCACTGAGCGCTTCGAGAAGGAGCGCGCCCAGCGCAAGCGCCTCCAGGAATTGGAGAAGGCGTTGGGTCCCAAGACCTGACGGGCCTCGATGAGTGGCCTTGCAGTGTGACGGTGCGTATTCGACGGTTGCTCCTGACGCCGGGCGAACTCGAGACGGTCTAAGCTGGTACCGCATGACCTGACCACGGGACAGACAAGCCGATGCAGAAATCTTCCTACGCTGCGCCACAGCCCGTGCTCTCCGTCTTCGACGCCGTCACCATCATGGTCGGGTTGGTCGTGGGCATCGGCATTTTCCGCACGCCCTCGCTGGTGGCCAACAACGTGGCGTCGGAGGAGATGTTTCTGCTGGTCTGGGTGATCGGAGGGATCATCACCCTGGTCGGGGCGCTCTGCTATGCAGAACTCTCGGCGGCCCATCCCAATGCAGGAGGCGAATACCATTTTCTCTCGCGCGCTTATGGCAGACGCGTGGCCATGCTGTTTGGCTGGGCGCGTTGCACGGTGATTCAGTCGGGCGCCATTGCGGCTGTCGCTTTCGTATTTGGCGACTACGCCAACCAGTTGCTTGCGCTGGGATCGAATGGCCCGGCGATCTATGCCGCGCTGTCGGTGTTGTTCATCGCGGCCGTGAATGTGATCGGTACGCTCGAGAGCAAGCGGCTGCAGATAGCGGTGACCGTGATCGAGATCGGCGCTATCGTTGCCATCATCGCATTCGGTCTTTGGAACATGCCCGCAGCGGTTCCGGCGCCCCCCAGTATCAAACCCGATGCGGCCGCCTTGGGGATTGCGATGGTCTTCGTGCTGCTGACTTACGGCGGCTGGAACGAAACGGCCTACCTCAGCGGCGAGATCCAGAACCCACAGCGCAACATGGCCAGAGTGCTGATGCTGGGCACCTGCATCCTGGTGGCGCTGTATCTGCTGGTCAATTACGCGTTGTTGTCCGTGTTGGGACTGGATGGGTTGCGTGCATCCGGTGCGGTCGCCACCGACATGATGCACCAGGTCGCGGGTCCTTCGGGCAGCAAGATCGTCACGGTCGCCATCGTCATCGCGGCCATCTCTACTCTGAATGCCACGGCGTTCACCGGTGCGCGCGTGTTCTATTCGATCTCTCACGACTTGCGCATCGGCGGCGGCTGGATGGGTGTGTGGAACGGCCGCGGCAAGACTCCGGCCAATGCACAAATCGTCCAGTGCGTGTGGACCTTGGCCCTGATTGCCTTCGGCGCCGGCCACCCGGATGGCTTCTCGGCCATGGTCAACTACACCGCACCGGTGTTCTGGGGCTTCATGTTGCTGGTCGGGCTGGCGTTGTTCGTGCTGCGTCGGCGCTTTCCCGATCAGGACCGGCCCTACCAGGTGCCGCTGTACCCGTTGACCCCGATTCTGTTTGCCTTGTTCTGCTGCTACATGCTGTATTCCGGCGTGATGTATGCCGGACGGGCGGGCTGGATCGGCCTGGCCGTACTGGCCGTCGGCTTGCCTGTGCTCCTGTTGCGTAAAACGGATGATCACGCACCTGAGGCGTGATTGCCGCTTCCGCGACTCAAATCAGTTGAGGAGGATCTCTCCATGACCGCATCGAACCGCAGCCACCGTCTTCATCGACTCCTGGTCGCTTTCATTCTTGCGCTAGCGCTGGGCGCCGCCCAGGCGCAAAACGGCCAGACCTCGACAGCTCAGGCCGAGCCGGGAACGACGACCTACGAACCTGAAGTGGGTCAGTTCGGCAAAGACGTGGTCTGGGTCCCCACCGCCGAGTCATTGGTGGATCAGATGCTGCGCATGGCGGCCATCACCCCTGCAGACTATCTGGTCGATCTCGGTTCGGGAGACGGTCGCACGGTGATCGCTGCTGCGCAGCGCGGCACTCGTGCCCATGGCATCGAATTCAATCCCGACCTGGTCAAGCTGTCGCGCCAGGCGGCGCGAGATGCCGGGGTTGCCGGCAAGGCGACCTTTGCCGAGGGAGACATTTTCGAATCGGATTTCTCCAAAGCCACCGTGGTTACCTTGTTCCTGCTGCCGCAGCTGAATCTGCGGTTGCGTCCTACGCTGCTGGACATGAAACCGGGCACGCGCGTGATATCGAACTCTTTCGACATGGGCGAGTGGGAGCCGGATGATGCGGTCAACGGCGGTTCCGACTGCGTGTCCTTCTGCAGCGCCTACAAATGGATCGTTCCCGCAAAGGTCCAGGGCACCTGGGACTTGAACGACAAGGCATCGCTCACGCTCAGCCAGACCTTCCAGAAACTGCAGGGGCATCTGGTGCTGAATGGCAAGCGACATGCAATCAGCGATGCCGCCATGCAAGGCACACGGATCGCCTTTGCGGCCAACGGCCGCCAGTACACCGGCGAGGTCAATGGCGAGCGCATGACCGGCCGGGACGGCGGCGGCAACGCCTGGACGGCCACGCGCAGGAAATGAACGAATCAGCGGCTTCCCCGAAGATGGGGAAGCGTCCAGATCGGCTGCAGTCTCAATGTGCCAGACAGCAGCCCGGTGTGGTGTATCTGATGCGCGTCCGGCGCGATCAGCAGGCGTAGTGCGCGCGACGCCCCACGATGCTGCATCAATGAGTCGTGCTGGCCGGGTAACTCTTGCGGTCCACTTCGAGGCCGTTGAGATAGACCGAGGAAATGCGGCGCGTGTTCGTGATGTCATCCAATGGATTGGCATCGAGCACGATGAAGTCCGCGCGCAGCCCGGGTGCAAGTGAGCCCGTATCGCTCAGCTTCAGGAATTGAGCGCCGTTACGCGTTGCGGCGACGATGACCTGCATGGGCGTCAGGCCCGCGGCGACCATGTCTTCCATCTCGGCATGCGGTGCCCACGGGGAATTGCCGTCCGTGCCGAGCACGAGTCGAACGCCGGCGTTGCTCATTTGGACGAGATTGCGAGCTTGAATGCCGAACCGGGCCTGGGCGTCCGGTTGATCGACGTTCCGTTCTTCGAGCGCCGCCAGCTCCGGGGCCGGCAGGATGCCGTGTAGCCAGGCGAGATCCGACTTGACGCCGCGCGACGGTAGATTGGGGCCGAGTACGAAGTCGGGGCGTTCCTTGACCAGGCGCAGAAATTCCTCATCGACGTCCCGGTCCCGCACGCCATGCGCGAATGCATCTATGCCCGCGCGCAGCAGATCCTTCGCATCCACCAGTTCGAAAACATGCACGGTCACGCGCAGGTTGTTTTTATGTGCTTCATCGATGACGGCACGGTACAGGGCCGGCGACAGCTTCTTGTACTGCCCGTTACGGCTGTCGACCCAGATCTTGATGATGTCCACCTTCCTGGCGACATTGGCCTTGACCGCATCACGAGCTTCCGCCTCTGACGTCACCCAGAACGGCTCCGTCGATCGGCCGGGTTCAGGGGCCGTGATTCCGCGGCCCGCGCTTTCAAAACGGGCTGCATCCGGCAAGTGCTCCTGGCGCAGTTGCAGAGGAACGTCGCTGGTGTCCAGGCCCAGGCTCAGTGCCGCGCTCACGCCAAAGTAGGCTCGACGGCGTAGATCGGCAAGGAGCTCCTCGCGAGGCTGCGAGGTGTGTACGTGGGTGTCGACGATGGTGGGCATTACGGTCTTGCCGGTGAGATCCACCCTGCGCGCTCCGGCTGGAATGCGCACCTGATCGGCACTGCCGACCTGGCGCAGCACGCCGTCCTCGATGACCAGTGTGCCGTTCTCGATGGGCGAGCGGCCATCGCCAACGATGATGCGTGCGTGCTCGAACGCGGTGATGGTGGCGCTGGGTGTCTGGCTGTTGGCGGAGATATGCCAGCACGATACGCATGCCAGAAACAACGAAAGGAGAGTCTTGATTGTTTTGTTCGAGTGCATTGAATGCTCCAGCACGGCTATCCCCACTGCCGGAGATCTTAGATGAGTCGATCGAATTCATCACGGGTTGCGTGCTGGTCTGCAGTGCGGTTCTTGCTCCGCCGACGCCGATTGATTGGCAGTGGCAGCGAAATTGACCGACGTGCCAGCTTCCTGACGATTGGACGAGCCGCAGCGACGACGCCTTTACTCGCCGCCGGTCACGGAGTGCGGCGCATCGACCGGCTTCGATTCGGGTGAGCCGCGCTGCCGTAGAAAGATGGTCAGAACCACCATCATGCCGATCGACAGGAATTCGCTCTGCCAGTTCTGGAACGATTCGAACCAGAATCGTGAGGTCGCGAGGTATCCGAGGAGGGTTACGGTCGGCTGGTGGTGGAGCAATTGTTCCTCGTTGTATTGCGCTGCACCGCCCAGGGCATGGAGTGCGAATGACGTCAGGAACAGCGCGAGGAGCACCAGTGACAGTGAGTATTCGTAAAGTTTCAGTCGCCAGCCGCCGGCTCGTACCGCAGCGGGCGAGTCCGGCTTTACGGCAACCGTGCGAGGGTCGCGATCGACCGCTTCGTCGGCATGCGGGTCTTTCGATTCCGCCGAGCCTTTCTGGAAAAGGAAAACGGTCAGGACCACGTAGATCAGCATCTGCAGGAACTCGCTCTCCCAGTTCTCCGCAGTCACCTCCATGAAGCTGCCGCTACACAGATAATTCAGGAAGTCGATGGAAGCGGCGCCATGCGCCTGCAGTTCATCGAGCTGTTCGTGCCATCCGGTGAGCGCCTGCCCGATCAGGAATACCAGGAACAGCGTAAACAGGGTGATCGACAGCCCGTTATTCCGCCAAAGGGATCGCATGCCCATTGCCTCCAGGATGCAAGGTCGGGAAGCGGCTCGCTCGTTTGGCAGAACCTGCCTGCGTCTCGACACCCAACTGCAGACCGCCTTCGCCGATCTTCTTTCCCGCCCGTCCAGTGTTGACACATAACGGATGAAGTAGGTGGAAGGTCCATCCGTGAGTTGTTCTGTCACGTTCCCCTGTCTCGATTCAGCAGTTTTCGATGGCCTCGTACTGTTTCGAATATTCGCTCCACGACCGAACGGTCGGGGTGTCTGAGCCATGTCTTTATCGGTCAGGCGGGTCGGCATCCGAGAGGTCGCCGCGAAAATCTGGTTCGTGACCTTCATGCACTGCGGCTTGAGGTTCTTCGATAAGGAGGCAATCCGTGGATCGCGTGCAGAATCCCTTCGAGGCACAGGTGTTACCTATGTCTCCGGAATAATCCGTTACCGATGTGACCGGAATGGACCCCGAGAAGAGTGGCGCGGCCGGAGAGATTCGAACTCCCGACCACCTGGTTCGAAGTTGGAGGTAACACTCTACCTCCATGTCCTCCCAACCCCGCTGTAGTTGGTTTTTCAAACAGTTAGC
>DATMEZ010000175.1:0-36482 GCA_035556415.1 Povalibacter sp. | reverse complement strand
GCCAGATCGAAAGGCTGCCCCACACCACCGGCGCGCCGAATGGAATCAGCGCCAGCAGCACGGTGACGGCGCCCAGCAGCACCGGCGCATTGATCCCGAAGATCCAGTAACCGATCCCCGCAACCGCACCTTGGGCGAGCGCGCCCAGAATGAGCGCGTACACCACGGCCTGGGTGGTGGAGCCGACTGCATTGAGGTAGTCGCTGACGCCCGGCCCGAGGATGCCTTCGAGAATGGCGCGCGCCTCATGCAGCAGCCGCGGCCCATCGCGCAACAGGAAGAACATCGACAGGACCGCAAAGAACAGCTTCGCCACGTTGCGGCCGACACCGCCGATCAGGCGCGTCACTTCCAGCGACGACTCCTCCATGGCCAGCACTACCTGCTGGCGCATTGCCGCAGGATCGGCCGACAGCCGTTGCAACGCATCCTGCAGCGCCTGCCCGATCCAGGGCAGATCGCCAATGGCCGGCGGCAGCGACGGCTTGGACGCGAGGAACGCCTGCACTTCGGCGTAGCCACCCATCGCCTCCACACGCAGCATCAGGATCAGCCATACCAACGGCACCACGATCGCCAGCGTCACCACCAGCGTCGTCGCCAGCGCGGCGGCACTGCCGCGTCCGTGTGTCCAGCGGACCATGCGTTGGTGCAGCGGCCAGCTGACGTAAGCAAGGATGGCGCCCCAGATCAGCGGCACGATGAAGGGCCGCAGCACACTGAAGGTGAGCAGCACGATCCCCAGGATCAGGCCCGCCACCAACAGGCGCCTGAACCAGGGCGCCGTCGGAAGATCCGCTAGCATGGTCAACCTCGGCTTCCGGCGCGACACGCGTAGAAATCCGCAACGAAGGCTTCGAAACGTCGTTGCTCGATGGCTTGGCGCATCGCCTGCATCAACGACAGGTAGTGGAACAGATTGTGGATGGTGCCGAGCCGCGCCGCCAGGATTTCACTGCAGCGATCCAGGTGGCGCAGGTACGAGCGCGTGTAGTTGGCGCAGGTGTAGCACGAACAGTTTTCGTCCAGCGGCCGGGTATCGGCCTCGTACTGCGCATTGCGGATCTTGACCACGCCGGTGCTGGTGAACAGGTGGCCGTTGCGCGCGTGCCGGGTCGGCATCACGCAATCGAACATGTCGACGCCGCGACGCACGCCTTCCACCA
Organism: Povalibacter sp.; assembly: GCA_035556415.1. GTDB lineage: Bacteria > Pseudomonadota > Gammaproteobacteria > Steroidobacterales > Steroidobacteraceae > Steroidobacter. The sequence continues at coordinate 35,316 of DATMEZ010000175.1, read as the reverse complement.
GATCCTCGGGGGTGCCCACGCCCATGAGGTAGCGCGGCCGATCGGCCGGCAGCTTCGGTTCCAGCGAGGCGAGCACCCGCTCGCGTTCCTCTTTCGGCTCGCCCACCGCGAGACCGCCGATGGCGTAGCCATGGAAACCGATCTGCGTCAGCCCGCTAATGGATTCCTGCCGCAACGATTCGTACATGCCGCCCTGCACGATGCCGAATAGCGCATGCGGATTCTCGAGCCGATCGAACTCCGCGCGGCTGCGTGCGGCCCACCGCAAGGACAGCTCCATCGAGCGGCGCGCCTCGGCTTCGGTCGCCGGATACGGCGTGCACTCGTCGAAGATCATCACGATGTCGGAGTCCAGATCGCGCTGCACCTGCATCGAACGCTCCGGCGTCAGCATCACCGGATCGCCGTTCACCGGCGAACGAAAGCTGACGCCGCCTTCCGTGATCTTGCGCAGCGTCGCCAGGCTGAACACCTGGAAGCCGCCGGAGTCGGTCAGGATCGGCCCCTGCCAATGCATGAAACGATGCAGGCCGCCGTGCGCACGCATCACCTCCATGCCCGGGCGCAGCATGAGATGGAACGTGTTGCCGAGAACGATCTGCGCACCCAGGCCGGTGAGTTCCTCGGGCGTCATCGCCTTGACCGTGCCGTAGGTGCCGACCGGCATGAACGCCGGCGTCTCGACGACACCGCGCGGAAACGTCATCCGGCCGCGCCGCGCGCTGCCATCCCGATTGATGAGCTCGAACTTCATTTCAGACCTGGCCACCATCGATCGAACGCCGGCGCTCGATGAACATCGCATCGCCGTAACTGAAGAAACGATATCGCTGCGCCACCGCGTGCCGATACGCATCCATCACCGCATCGTACCCGCCGAAGGCGCACACCAGCATCAGCAGCGTGGACTCGGGCAGGTGAAAGTTGGTCAACAGCGTGTCGATGACGCGGAACTCATAACCCGGGCGGATGAAGAGCTGCGTCTCACCTGAAAACGGCACCAGCGAACCGGCCGCCGCAGCAGATTCCAGGCTGCGCACGACGGTGGTGCCGACGGCGATCACCCGCCCCCCGCGCCGGCGGGTTTCGACAACTGCCTCGCAAACTTCGGCACTGACCTGGACCCGCTCGCGGTGCATCTTGTGCCGGTCCAGATCCTCGACACGGACCGATTGAAACGTTCCGGCGCCGACGTGCAGCGTGACATAGGCGGTGCGCACTCCGAGTCGCGCGCATTGCTCGATCATCGCTTCGTCGAAGTGCAATCCGGCAGTGGGCGCCGCGACGGCGCCGGCTTCGCGGGCATAGACGGTCTGGTAGCGGGTGGCATCCTCGGCTTCGGACGAGCGTTCGATGTAAGGCGGCAACGGCATGGCACCGTGGCGCTCGAAGTATTCCAGCGGCGGCGCATCGAGTTCCAGCTCGAACAGATCGTCCTGCCGCGAGACGAAGTGCGCCCGGACATTGCCGGGCAGCAGAATGGGAACGTCCGGACGCAGCGCCTTGCTCGCATGGACGTGCGCCAGGATGCGCCGGCCTTCCAGGATCCGTTCCAGCAGGATTTCGACCCGCCCGCCGGTCGGCTTGGACCCGACCACGCGCGCAGGGATAACCCGCGTGTCATTGAATACCAGCAGGTCGTCGGGTCGCAGCAGGCGCGGCAGGTCGACGAACATCAGATCTTGCATTGCGCCGGAATCGTTCAGGCACAGCAAACGGCTCCCCGACCGTTGAGTCGGAGGCCGTTGCGCGATCAGTTCCGCGGGAAGTTCGTATGCAAAGTCGCTGCGCCGCATGCGGCGCGCACGGTACCAGAAAAACTCAGATCACATCGCCCGGACGCTGCCTCATGAGGGTGGTGCTTGGCGGCTCCGGGGGTTGCGTCGGCGCCGACAGCTCGAACGCCGGCCCGGTTCGCATGTAGATCGTATCGCCGCGCGGCCCGAAGTGCGTCCGCTCCATCTTGCCGTCCTCGGGGATCTTGATGTCGAAGGTCAGCTTTTTCTTCATGCGCAGCACGTTGAGCTTCAGTTGCTCGCCGGCCTGGTAGGACCCCAGGATGCGCAGCGCATGCGTCGGGCTGGACGGCACGCGGCCATCGATGTCCACGATCACGTCGCCGTCTTCCAGCTTCAGGCGTGCATCGCTCGGCGCGCGGACCACCAGCAGACCCTTGTCGGTACCAAAGTACTGACCCAGCTTTGCGTTGAGCGGCACGAGCTCGGCGCTGCCGAACACACCGTCTGCACGCGCGAAGGCGAAGGTGGGCAGCGCATCGATACGCCCCATCGCGAGCGGTGGCATGTTGAAGATGCGCCTGCCTGCAACCATACCGGCGCGTGCAGTCACCGTCGCCGTGGCAACCTTGCCGTCACGCAGGTATTTCACAGTCACCTTCTGGTCGGGCTCGACGTCGCTCATCATCGCCAGGAGCTTGGCATGCGGTGACTTGTCGCCTTCCCGTTTGAGCGGCTTGCCATCGATCTCGGTCAGCACGTCGCCGATCTTGAGGCCCGCCTGCGCTGCCGCGCCGCCCGGACTGACGCTGAGAATCTCGACACCATCGTCACGGCTCGCGCTGTCGCGACCGCCGATGTTCACGCCGAGCACGGCCCGCTGCGGACCTATCGGCGGAAACTGCATCACGTCCAGCACATCGTCGGACAGCGACATGCTCAGGTCCGCAACCTCCCGCGCCGCCGTGTCGAGACGCTTCTGCGCATCCTCGAGCTTCTGTTGCAGCTGCGCGCGCGAGTCTTCCGTTTTCTTTTCTGCTTGCGCCGCCGCTGCCGGCTGCGCCAGTGCGACCCAGCACGACACCAGACTCGCGATCACTACCCTCTTGCTCATCGCAATCTCCTCGTCAGAAAGAAAGAGGCTGGCCTTCGGCGTAACGAACCTTGACCAGCGAATCCATCAGATCGACCCGCTCGCGCCACAGGCGCCGGGCCTGCTCGTCGTTCAAGCCGGTTTCCGGCGCATAGGACAGCTGCACGTCCAGCCACTGGATGCGTTGCTCGATGGTGTCGATGGTCGCCGCCAGCGCGACGCGCTCGACGCTGGGCCGCTGCGGCAAATGCCGCAGCAGCTCATCCAGCCGACGCGATTGCGCTACCAACGTGTCCAGCGGCTCCGCCTGGTTCATGGAGGGCTGCTGCGCCGCGGCCACCGACTCGGGCACCTGTACTTGCACGACGCGATCGCGCTGCGCGATTCCAATCGCTATCGCCAGAACGCATGCAGCAGCAATCGCTGCCGGGACCACCAGGCGTCCTCGAGCCCAAGCAGGCCGCATCGACGACAACGCCGGCGGATCGAAAGAAGGCAGTGACTGCAGACGCAGCTGCACTGCCTTCAGGCGCTCCAGATCCGAGCTGCAGCGTGCACAGCTTTCAATGTGCCGGACGGTATTCACATCGACGGGCTCGCCGTCGCGCTGGCTCAGCAGCTGGTCGATACGGGCGTGCATGGCAGACTCTCGACATTCGAAGCAGGAACTTGAGGATCGAGCAGCTCGCGCAGACGCAGGTGCGCGCGCGACAACTGCGACTTGGAAAAACTCGGCGTGCGACCCAGCAGATGCGCAATCTCGTGATGGGTATAGCCCTCGACGTCGTGCAGCCAGACGACGCTGCGGGTCAATGCGGGCAAGGTCGCGAACGCTCGCTCCAGGTCCGCGCTGGCCACGGCCTGCACGTCCGGATGCGGGGCGGCGTCGACCAGAACCAGCGCCGACGACTCTTCCTCCTGAGCGTCGAGCCACAGGGCGCGCCGCTGCCAGGGAGAGCGCAGATAGGTCAGACACTTGTTGACCGCGATGCTGCGCACCCAGCCGGCGAACGATCCCTCGCCCGAATACGAGCGCGCGCTGCGCATAATCTCAACGAAGACTTCCTGGAACAGATCGTCCGCCGCGGCCTGCGGGATCAGGCGTCGGATCAGGGTGTAAACGGCTCGCCCACAAGCACGATAGATCGCGTCGTGCGCAGCCATGTCGCCGGCGGCAGCGGCACTGATGACTTCCGGCGGTATCTGTACGCCCTGGAACTGCGACATGGTGGCTGTATAGATGCGGCAGCCCCGAAAAAGGTCGCAACGCCGCGCGGCTTTCGCACTATACTTCTCGCCCCTTTTGCCGCCGGTGTGGCGGAATTGGTAGACGCAGCAGACTCAAAATCTGCCATGGGCAACCATGTGTCGGTTCGACTCCGACCACCGGCACCAGGGACATGTCCGACGCCACCGGCCGGCATCGCAAAGACTCCCCAAGAAAAAACCCCAAGAGAGCTGTAGTTCGGCACAGACCCGGTCCAACCACGCACCGGCACGCCTCGACCAGACCTCTCCGCTGTCTCTACGCCTCATCTAAGTCGCCGGCTGCGTGCCGCAGCTTCCAGGATCGCACGCGGCGCACATTCTCATTGACGCCGGCGGCCGCGGAAAGTATGAAAACGCAATGACTGCAAGAACGCTGCTTCAGCTCGCCGCCGACCTCGCCGCCGGTCGCACCCATAGCCGGACGTTGGTGGACGAATGCCTCGCCCGTATCGCCGACACCGCGGGTGAAGGCCCCCGCGTATTCACCAAGGTCGAACCAGAGAAGGCCATCGCCGCCGCGGAATATCACGATCGCATGCGCCACAGCGGCGCCGCGGCTTCGCCGTTTGCCGGCATCCCCATCTCCATCAAGGACCTGTTCGATGTCTGCGGTGAAGTGACGACGGCCGGCTCCACCGTGCTGCGCGACTCGGCGCCGGCATCGCAGGACGCGATATCGGTAGCGAGACTGCGAGCGGTAGGCTTCATTCCCATCGGCCGAACCAACATGACCGAGTTCGCCTTCTCCGGCCTCGGTTTGAATCCTCACTACGGCACGCCGCTCAATCCATATGATCGCGGCGCGGCGCGAATTCCCGGTGGCTCGTCATCGGGTGCCGCGGTATCCGTGACGGACGGCATGGCTCATGGCGCGCTGGGAACCGACACCGGCGGCTCGTGCCGCATTCCGGCGGCGCTTTGCGGCATCGTCGGCTTCAAGCCGACGGCGCGGCGCGTGCCGCTCGATGGCGCCCTGCCATTGTCCGAATCGCTCGATTCGATCGGCCCGCTCGCCCCCTCCGTTTCGTGCTGTGCCGTGCTCGACGCCGTGCTGGCGGGCGAAAGCGAGTTCGATGTCACACCGCTGCCCGTCGCAGGACTGAGACTGGCGGTACCGCAGACCGTGGTGCTCGACGGCATGGACGCAAACGTTGCCGCTTCGTTCGAGCGTGCACTCAAGACGCTCGCGAACGCCGGCGTCCGCATCAGTGAAATCCCGCTCAAGGAGTTGGCCGAGCTGTCGCAGATCAACCGCAAGGGCGGTTTCGCTGCGCCGGAGGCATACGCTTTCCACCGAGCCCGCATCGCAACCGACGCCTCGGGTTACGATCCGCGCGTGCTCTCGCGAATCGTGCGCGGCAAGGAACAGGAGGCAGCGGACTATCTCGACTTGCGGCGCCTGCGTGCGGACTTCCAGCGTCGAGTCGACAGACTCGTTGCATCCTTCGACGCCCTGTTGATGCCGACCGTGCCCGTCGTCGCGCCGCGCCTGTCGGAGCTGCAGCAAGATGACGCATACACGCGCATCAACATGCTGGTGTTGCGCAATCCGGCGATCATCAATTTCCTGGATGGATGCGCGATCAGCCTCCCATGTCACCGCGCCGGGGAGCTGCCGGTCGGCCTGATGCTGGCAGGAACCCACGGTTCGGATCGCCGGCTGCTCGCCATTGCCGAGGCCGTCGCACCGCTGGTTGCGCCGCTGTCTTCGGGTCGATAGAGCCGCTACGATCCTGCGATGAAGTTCTGCTCCGCCTGCGGCGCCCCGGTAACGCTGACCATTCCCGAAGGCGACCACCTGCCGCGGTATGTCTGCACCGCTTGCAAGACGGTGCACTACGAAAACCCGCGCATCATCACCGGCTGCGTGCCGGAGTGGCAGGGCAAGATCCTGCTCTGCAAGCGAGCCATCGAACCGCGTCGCGGCTACTGGACGGTTCCGGCAGGCTTCATGGAGAACGGCGAAGCCGTGCAGGATGGCGCCGCCCGCGAAGCGATGGAGGAAGCACTAGCCCGCGTCGAGATCGGCTCGCTGCTCTCCATCGTCAACGTCATTCGCGCGCACCAGGTGCACATTACCTTCCGCGCGCACCTGCTCGATGGCGAATTCGGCGTCGGCCCGGAAAGCCTGGAAACCAAGCTGTGCGACGCCAGCGAGATCCCCTGGGACGACATCGCGTTCCTGAGCGCCGAATTCGCGCTAAGGCGTTATCTGGAAGACCGGCAGGCGGGCCTGCAGCGTGCGCATTTCCGGGACATCGACTGGCGCGACGGCAATCTGGTCCTCACCGACCGGTGACGAACGCTCGCGGCGCTTCAAGTCGCCGCCCCCGTTTGGCACAATGGTTGTCCTCCAGGCGGCACATCGCCCGCACACCACGTAAAGAGCTCGTCAATGACCTTTGTCGTCACCGAAAACTGCATCAAGTGCAAGTACACCGACTGCGTCGAGGTCTGTCCGGTCGACTGTTTTCACGCCGGTCCGAATTTTCTGGTGATCGATCCGGACGAGTGCATCGACTGCACCCTGTGCGAGCCGGAGTGCCCGGCCGAAGCCATCTTCTCCGAGGAGGAGCTGCCGGCCGGCCAGGAGCAGTTCAAGCAGATCAATGCCGAGCTGGCCAAGCAGTGGCCGGTGCTCACCGAAAGGATCGCCGCACCGGCGGATGCCAAGGAATGGGACGGCAAGCCCGACAAGCTCAAGCTGCTGGAACGGTAACTGCCGTGAACATGGCTCTCTAGAAGCGGCGAAGGGCCGCTCCAGAGTCCAGGCAGAATCGCGAACCCGTCCGGGTCTTATTTGTTGTTGCTGGCTGACTTCGCCGCTGCCAACCGCAGCTCATCGAGCTGCTGCACCATTTCCCGCGGCGGCAGATAACCACCGATGTAATCGCCCGCGGCGGTAAAGATCGCCGGGGTGCCGCGCACGCCCATTTCTTCACCCAGGGCGTACTGCTTGGCCACCGGCGTGGCGGCGCATTTCGCATCCACCGCTTCGTCCTTCTTGGCCTTGGTCAGCGCCTCGTTGCGATCCTTGGAGCACCATACGGCTTCCATCTTGCGCCAGTCGGCGGTGTTCGGGCCGGCCCGCGGATAGGCCATGTAGCGTACGCGCACGCCCAGCTTGGTCAGCTGATCGATCTCGCTATGGAGCTTGCGGCAGTAACCGCATTCGACGTCGGTGAACACGTTGATGGTGTACTTGGCGTTGGCCGGGCCGAACACGATCATGTCGCGCTCATCCAGCTTGGCGAGCGCCTTGCTGCGGGCCGTCATGCGGCTGGCTTCGGTCAGGTTGGTACGGGTTTCCACCTCGTACAGGTCGCCGCTGAACAGGTAACGGCCGTCGGCGCTGACGTAGGCCGTGTCGGCACCCATCGCAACCTCGTACACGCCGTTGATGGGCGATTTGCGGATGTCGTCCAGTTTGACGCCTGGAAACTTGGCGATGATGGCCGCGCGTGGATCGGCGGACTTGGCCGGCTCGGCGGCATGGAGCACGCCGACGACGGCGAGCGACAGGAAGGCGCACAGGATCCGGATCAGATTGTTCATCAAAGCTCCGAAGGTGAGACCGCCGGCGACCTGGACGCCGGGCAGCGGTTCGGTTCAAGCCTGCGGAAGTCTAGCAGAGCGCGGGGCAACGACCGACGGGGTCGCGCCAATTTAAGGGTTGGACTGCTCGAGGTCAGCCGCGGGGGTGGTGCTGCGCGTGCAGGTCTTTCATGCGCTCGCGGGCCACGTGCGTATAGATCTGCGTGGTCGACAGGTCGCTGTGGCCGAGCAGCATCTGCACTACCCGCAGATCTGCGCCGTGATTCAGCAGGTGAGTAGCAAAGGCGTGGCGCAGCGTATGCGGCGACAGTGCCTTCTGTACCCCCGCCTTCTGCGCATAGCGCTTGATGATGTGCCAGAACGCCTGGCGCGTCATGCGATCGCCGCGCCGGGTGGGAAACAGGTAATCGGTCTGACGCTCGATCAGGATTTCCAGCCGCGCGCCGCCGATGAATTTCTGCAGCCACTGCACCGCTTCGTCGCCCAGCGGGATCAGGCGTTCGCGGTCGCCCTTGCCGACGATGCGCAGCACGCCCTGGTTCATGTTCACCTGGCCGGCCTTGAGGTTGACCAGCTCCGAGACCCGCAGTCCCGTCGCGTACAGCACCTCGAGCATGGTCCGGTCGCGATGACCCAGCGGCTGCTCGATTTCCGGCGCCGCCAGCAGTGCCTCGACCTCCTCTTCGGTCAGCGACTTCGGCAGCGAGCGGCCGATCTTGGGCATGGCGATCTGCGCGGTGGGATCGTCGGCGATCACGCCGTCGCGCACCAGGTATCGATAAAAACGACGGAAGCTCGACAACTGTCGTGCGGTTGAGCGCGGACGCGCTCCAGACTCGACACGCCAGGCTATGAAATCCAGTACGTCGCTACGCTTGGCGGCGACACTGGAGCTGCCGCGAGCCTGCAACCAGCGATCCAGTGCCGTAAGGTCTGCGCGATAGGCGGAGAGCGTGTTGGGCGACAGGCCGCGCTCCATCCATACCGCATCCAGAAAGCGATCGATCGCCGCCGCGGATGGTGCGTTGGACGTACCGCCGCCCGTCCTCGCGTAAACTGATGCCTTCGTTACAGTGCTCATCACTCTCAACAATTGCGCAACCGGGCTGGATCGCGAGAAAAAGACGCGGCCGTCCCGTCATGCAGTGCGGCGAGTATGCAAAGGGGGGGGCCACCGGGCAGTGATAGTTATCACAGAACCTTTTTGGTGTTTACATAAAGAGAACCAGTTCACAGAAAACCGCCCGCTTCGTCCTCAACCGAATTCAAAGCCAACGGACTCACGGACACGTGTCGCTCAATCCCCTGCGCGCCCTGCGCCGCTTGTTTGAAACCCTGTACGGCGTGTACGCCCTGGGCGTATTCCTGGTGCTCGGCCTGATCGCGTTCCTGCTGGTCACGCTGGTGCCGGGACTGGGAACGGGCATCCGGCGTGGCATTGCTCGGGTCGCCGCCCGCTCCTTCTTTTTCTGTGCCGGCATCCCGGTCAAGCTGCCCGAGAAGCAACAGCTGCCGGCGGGCCCGTGCGTGGTCGTTGCCAACCATGCGAGCTACCTCGATGGCATCGTGCTCAAGGGCACCCTGCCCGGCCGCTTCAGCTTCGTCATCGCCAAGGAGTTCTCACGGGTCCCGTTCGTGGGGCTTTTGTTGCGACGCATTGGGTCGGAGTTCGTCGACCGCTTCAATCGCCATACCGGCGCCATGGACGCGCGCCGACTGATGAAGGCGGCGGATGCGGGACAGGCCCTGGTGTTGTTCCCGGAAGGCACCTTCACCTCGCAGCCCGGGCTCGGGAAATTCCATACCGGCGCCTTCGTGATCGCCGCCCGGAGCGCCTTGCCGATCGTACCAGTCGTCATAAGAGGTACGCGCAACATATTGACGAGTGGTCAATTTCTACCGAGGCCCGGCCGCATCGAGGTGCAGGTCCTGACGCAGATCGCGCCGCCGGCCGGGCTTGACCCTTCGGCAATTGCCACCATGACAAGAGATCAGGCGCGATCGAAAATCCTGGCCGCGCTGGGCGAGCCGGACCTGGTCGACAGCGACGGGATCGCCACGCTGCAGGCCCGCAAATCCGGTTCCGCATGAATCATGCTTGACCCGACGCGACGCTTTTAGATACAAGCCGGACGTCGTTTCTTTTGCATCGCACTATTTCACTTTGAGTGGGAAGCCAGCATGACCGAAGAAGTTTTCATCATCGCCGCACGCCGCACCCCCATTGGCTCGTTCCAGGGTGGACTCGCCCCGCTGACCGCCCCGCAGCTGGGCGCCGCTGCCGCACAGGCAGCCGTCAAGGATTCCGGCGTGTCGCCGGAGCAGATTGAAGAAACCATTTTCGGCTGCGTGCTCTCCGCGGGCATCGGCCAGGCACCGGCGCGCCAGGCTGCGCTTGCCGCAGGTGTGCCACAGAAGGTGCCGGCCACCACCGTCAACAAGATGTGCGGCTCGGGCATGAAGGCCCTGATGCTGGCCAGCGATCAGATCCGCGCCGGCTCGGCCAGCGTCGTTCTCGCCGGCGGCATCGAGTCGATGACCAACGCCCCTTACCTGCTGCCCAAGGCGCGTGGCGGCATGCGCATGGGTCACCAGGAAGTCATCGATCACATGTTCTATGACGGCCTGCAAAGCCCGTTCGACGGCAAGATGATGGGCCACTTCGCCGATGCCACGGCCGCCAAGTACGGTTTCACCCGCGAGCAGCAGGATGCCTTCGCCGCCGAATCGGTGCGTCGCTCGCTGGCCGCCGTCGAAGCCGGCAAGTTCAACGAAGAGGTTGCCCCGGTCACCGTGAAGGACCGCAAGGGCGAGCGCGCGATCGCCAAGGACGAAACGCCGTTCACCTGCAACATCGAAAAGATTCCGTCGCTCAAGCCCGCCTTCAACAAGGATGGCACCGTCACAGCTGCCAGCTCCTCGTCCATTTCCGACGGTGCAGCCGCGGCCGTTCTGGCCAGCGGTGAAGCGGTCAAGCGCCTCGGCCTGAAGCCACTGGCTCGTGTCGTTGCGTACGCCAGCTACGCGCAGGCGCCGGAGTGGTTCACCACGGCGCCGGTGGGCGCCATCAAGGCCGTGCTGGAAAAGGCCGGCTGGACGACTGGCGATGTGGATCTGTACGAGATCAACGAAGCCTTCGCCGTGGTTGCCATGGCCGCGATCAAGGACCTGGGCCTGGATCATGCGAAAGTGAACGTGAACGGCGGCGCTTGCGCGCTCGGCCATCCGATCGGTGCGACTGGTGCACGTATCCTCACGACGCTGATTCACGCGCTCAAGGAGCGTGGCAAGAAGCGCGGCATCGCCTCGCTCTGCATCGGCGGTGGCGAAGCTACCGCATTCGCTGTCGAGATCGTCTAAGCCTCCCTAAGCGGGAGTCCTCAATCTCTTCCCTCTCCCTCCCAAGGGAGAGGGAAGGATGCGATCTCGCGAAGTCCCTGCTCAAGCGGTGCCGCTGCTCGCCTGCCGCACGTTCTGCACAAAGAACGATCGCTACGTCGGCGCTTTCGCTCGACGCCTCTTCTTCTAAACCGACACCGCCGCGTCCGGCGAAATGCCCGCCACTTCATAGCCGCGCTTGAAGTCGCGAACGTGCTTGGCCATCCATTTGCGTGCTTCGTCCGCGTCCTTCGCCTGTAAGGCCGCAATGAGCTTCTGCTGCGCGACTGCGATACGTGAACGCGCCTGCGGCACCCGGTCGATCATCTGCACCAGCGACGGCCCCAGCACCTGCGCCAACGAATGCTTGGCCAGCACCAGCACCTGGTTGCGCGCACAGGCCCCAATCAGCTCGAAAAACTCGATGACCAGATCGACTGATTGAGGACCTGATGCTTCCGAGGCCTCGAAGGCCTGGCTCACTTGCAGCAGCGCTTCGATGTCGGAATGTGTCCGACGTACCGCAGCGAGCGCGGCGACCTCGGGCTCGATCACCATCATCGCTTCCCATACCGCGACGAACGAGACGTCGTGCAGCACCAGGGCCTGGCGCATTCCGGAAGCGACTTTGTCGGCATGCGGCCGGCTGACCACCATGCGTTTCGCGCCGGGGGGTCTGGTTACCAGACCCGCGCTTTCCAGCTGCCGCAATGCTTCGCGAACCGTTGAACGATGTACGCGGAATTGCTGCGCCAGATCGGCTTCTGCCGGCAGCAAATCGCCGTCCTTGAGCGTCCTCGACAGGATCTTGGCCTCGATCGCGGCCGAAACGCGCGTGTACGCCGGCTCGCGCTCAACTGGATCGAACAAATTGCCCGCGATGAGCGGGGCACCACCGGCGGCTGCGGCCGCCCCTGCTGCACTGCGCCGGATTCTCGGCCGGGTCACCGACTTGCTGCGGGTTGACATGATGTCGGATTGTCCGACAATAGGACATTCTTCACAATCCCTCTTCGGCATCATTCCTTCGGAGTTTCGCGTGGAAGATTTCAATTTCGGCCTTGGCGAAGACATCGACGCGCTGCGCGCCAGCGTGGCCCAGTTCGCAAACGACCGGATCGCGCCGCTGGCGGTCGAGATCGATCGCGAGAACCGCTTTCCGCGCGAACTGTGGCCGCAGATGGGCGAGCTGGGCCTGCTCGGCCTGACGGTGGAGGAAGAATTCGGCGGCACCGGCCTGGGTTACCTGGCGCACGTGGTGGCAATGGAGGAAATCAGCCGCGCTTCCGCCTCCGTCGGCCTGTCGTACGGCGCGCATTCGAACCTGTGCGTGAATCAGCTGCGTCGCTGGGGCACGCCGGAGCAGAAAGCGAAGTACCTGCCCAAACTCATCAGCGGTGAACACCTCGGCGCACTCGCCATGAGCGAGCCCGGCGCGGGATCGGACGTCGTCAGCATGCGCACGCGTGCCGAGAAGCGCGGCGACAAGTACATCCTCAACGGCTCGAAGATGTGGATCACCAACGGCCCCACCGCCGACGTGCTGGTCGTGTACGCGACGCTCGACATCGAGCTCGGCGCACGTGGCATCACTGCGTTCATCATCGAGCGCGGCATGCCCGGATTCAGCACGGCACAGAAACTCGACAAGCTCGGCATGCGCGGCTCGGATACCTGCGAACTGGTATTCCAGAACTGCGAAGTGCCCGCCGCCAACGTGCTGCACCAGGAAGGCAAAGGCGTCCAGGTGCTGATGAGCGGCCTGGATTACGAGCGTGTCGTGCTCGCAGGCGGCCCGCTCGGCATCATGCGCGCGTGCCTGGACCTGGTGGTGCCGTATCTGCACGAGCGACGTCAATTCGGACGGCCGATCGGCACGTTCCAGCTGATGCAGGCAAAACTCGCCGACATGTACACGACCACGAACGCAATGCGTGCTTACGTGTACGCAGTGGCTAGCGCTTGCGATCGTGGACAGGTCACCCGTTTCGACGCCGCCGGTTGCATCCTGCAGGCGTCCGAGCGCGCGACCCAGATGGCGCTCGACGCGATCCAGACTTTCGGTGGCAACGGCTACATCAACGAGTACCCCACCGGCCGACTGCTGCGCGACGCCAAGCTCTACGAGATCGGCGCCGGCACCAGCGAGATCCGCCGCATGCTGATCGGCCGTGAGCTGTTCGAGGCCACTGCCTGATTCACGCCCGCAAGGGCCGCGATCCGGAGGCGTTCCTTGTGAACGCCTCCGGCATGTTCCGCCGCGCGACGCCGCATTGATGAGCGTCCGCGTGTGCAGTGAGAAAAATTACGGCGCGTTACGGATGCATTCATGACCACTCTCATCACCTGCACCACCGATTCCCGGGGCGTCGCGACGCTGACGCTCAACCGGCCCGACAAGCACAACGCACTGGACGGTGAAACGCTACGACAACTCCACGACGCGCTGGTCGAGATCGAAAACGACCCGGCGATTCGCGTCGTGGTGCTGACGGGCGCCGGCGCGAGCTTCTGTGCCGGTGCGGACATCGGGCACATGCGCTCGATGATGAATGCGACCGAACAAGAGAACATCGACGACGCCATGCTGCTGGCGCGCTGCCTGCGAGCACTGGATGAGCTGCCGCAACCGGTGATCGCACGCATCAACGGCAATGTCTTCGGTGGCGGCATCGGAGTGGTTGCGTGCGCCGACATCGCCATTGCCGCGGACACGGCGAAGTTCGCGCTGACCGAGGTCAAGCTGGGCATCGTTCCCGCCGTGATCTCCCCCTACGTGGTTCCCGCCGTCGGCGCGCGACAGGCACGTCGACTGTTCGTAACTGCGGCCATGTTCGATGCCACGGAAGCAAAAGAACTGGGCCTGGTGCATCTCACCGCGCCGGCCGCGGAGCTCGATCAAGCGGTGCAAGCGCAGCTCGAATTGGTGCTGCGTGGCGGACCGGCGGCGCTACGCGCCGCGAAGGCACTGGTGCGAACTGTGTCTCCGTCGCAAGATCGCGATGCGCTCGCCCGGGAAACCGCGCAACTGCTCGCGAAGCTGCGTGTCACCCCCGAAGGCAAGGAGGGTCTGTCCGCGTTCCTGGAACGACGCAAAGCGAACTGGCTGCCTTAGATTTCGGGATGCAGAACCTGCGCCGAAATTCATCCGCCGGCCCCTTTGTGCGTTGCAAAAGAAGCGGCTAACATCCGGCGCCCTGCGATCATCCGCAGCCACGGGGGGAGCGGCAATGCAGCTAGACGATAAGCTCGTCGTCATTACCGGCAGCGGCCGCGGCATCGGCCGCGCCATGGCCGTGGCGTTCGCGGGCAAACACGCGAACCTCGCCCTGCTCGATCTCAATGCGGGCGATCTGGATCAGACCCGAGCACTGTGCGAAGCGCAGGGTGTGCAGGCGAAAACTTATCTCTGCAATGTCGCGCGCGAGGACGAGATCGGCACGACACTCGACGCGGTAGTCCGTGACTTCGGCCGCCTGGACGTGATGATCAACAATGCCGGTATCACCAAGGATGCACTGCTGGTCAAAGTCCAGGACGGCAAGGTGATCGGCAAGATGTCGCTGCAGCAGTGGCAGGCCGTCATCGACATCAATCTCACCGGTGTTTTCCTGGGCGCCCGCGAAGCCGCCGCCCGCATGATCGCCCTGACGCAAAGCGGCGTCGCCAGTGGTGGTGTCATCATCAGCACTTCCAGCATTTCGCGTGCCGGAAATATCGGACAGACCAACTACTCCGCCGCCAAGGCCGGGGTCGCATCGATGACCGTGGTATGGGCGAAAGAACTCGCGCGTTACGGCATCCGTACCGGCGCCATCGCACCAGGATTCACGCGCACCGATATTCTCGATGCCATGAGGCCGGAGATGATCGAGCGCGCGGTGGCCGGCGTACCGTTGAAGCGCATGGCCGAACCGGCTGAAATGGCGCATGCCGCCGTGTTCATCGCCGAGAACGACTACTTCTCCGGACGCGTCGTCGAACTCGATGGCGCGCAACGACTTTGAGACCGTGTTTTTGACTATGCTTGCTGTTTAGCAACTTTCCTTGAGAGGAACCAGGCAATGAAGTTGAATCAGATTCGCGCCGTGATCACCGGCGGCGCATCCGGACTGGGCAACGCCGTGGCGGCGCGCCTGGTCGAGGCCGGCGGGCAGGTAACCCTGCTGGACGTGAACCAGGCCGCCGGCGAAGCCGCGGCAGCCGCGCTGGGCAAGGCGGCTCGCTTCCAGGCGGTCGATGTCAGCAACGAGACCGCGGTGAACGACGCAATCGCCGCCGCCGTCGCCAGCATGGGCGGCCTCAACCTCGCGGTGAACTGTGCCGGTGTCGCCTGGGCGCGCCGCACCGTCAACAAGGAAGGCCCGATGCCGGGCGACTTCTTCCGCAAAGTGGTCGAGATCAACCTGGTCGGTACGCTGCTGGTGGCGAAAGCCGCCGCTGCTGCAATGCAGGCCAATACGCCGAATGAAGAAGGCGAGCGTGGCGTGATCGTCATGACTGCTTCGGTCGCGGCCTTCGACGGCCAGATCGGCCAGGTCGCCTACTCCGCTTCCAAGGGCGGCGTGGTCGGCATGACCCTGCCGCTGGCGCGCGATCTGTCCACCGCGGGCATCCGTGTGATGACCATTGCCCCGGGCATCTTCAAGACGCCGATGATGGCCGCGATGCCGCAGGAAACGCAGGACTCGCTCGGCCGGCAGGTGCCGTTCCCGCCGCGTCTCGGACGTCCCGAGGAATACGCCGCGCTGGTTGCGCACATTTGCGAGAACACCATGCTCAACGGCGAATGCATCCGTCTGGACGGCGCGATCCGGATGGCGCCGAAATAACGCACGCTACGGCGTAAACCACGGGATCGGCCACGGGGGAGCGGGATGAAGCGAAAATTCGTGTTGATCGCAGCATCGGCCATGGCGCTGACGCTGCAGGGTTGCGCCCAGCAGGCGGCGAAGCCCGAACCGCCCGCCGCCAAGGCTCCCGTGGCCGCGCTCAACGTGCCGGTCGAGTACTACAAGCTCGGCAACGGCCTGCGGGTGGTCCTCTCCGAGGACCACTCGGTGCCGGTCGCCACCATCGGCGTGTACTACAACATCGGCTTTCGGCTGGAGCCGAAGGATCGCACCGGCTTTGCGCACCTGTTCGAGCACCTGATGTTCCAGGGTTCGCAGAACCTGGCCAAGGGCGAGTTCTTCAAGCTGGTGCAGGGCCTGGGCGGCCAGTTGAACGGCTCGACCCGCTTCGACTTCACCAACTACTACGAGGCGTTCCCATCCAACGCACTGCAGACCATGCTGTGGGCCGAGGGCGATCGCATGCGCAGCCTGGACATCACCCAGGAGAACCTGGTCAACCAGCAGGGCGTGGTCAAGGAAGAGGTCAAGGTCAACGTGCTGAATCAGCCGTACGGCGGATTCCCCTGGCTGCAGCTGCCGCAGTACGCGAACCAGAACTGGTACAACGCACACAACTTCTACGGCGATCTGCAACACATCGACGCGGCGACGCTCGAAGAAGCGCGTGCGTTCTTCCAGACCTACTACGTGCCGGGCAATGCGGTGCTGGTGGTCTCCGGTGATTTCGATACCGCACAGACGAAGCAGTGGATCACCGAGTACTTCGGCAACATTGCGGCGCGACCGACGCCGGCACTGCCGGATATCTCCGAGCCCCGGCAGACGGCTGAGAAGCGCGCGGTACTGAAAGATCCGCTCGCGCCCCGACCCGCAATCGCGGTGGGTTATCACGTGCCGGAGCGCTGGACGCCCGAGCATTTCGCCTTCGGCCTGATCGACGAAATCCTGCTGCAAGGTGACGCTTCCCGCCTGCATCGAGACCTGGTGCAAAAGCGCGGCTATACCGATAGCGTCTCCGGCGGCATCAACCTGCTCGGCAACATGTTCAACTACAGCGGACCGATGTTGTGGTCGGCCGCGCTGATCCACGACCCCGCCACCAGCGAGGCGCAGATCCTCGCCGCCATCGATGAGAACATCGAGCGCCTGCGAACCGAGCCGGTAACGCAGGACGAGCTAGATCGCGCGCGTCGCACGATCCGCTCGCAGCTCTACGATCTGATGGGCTCCAGCACACGCCTGGGTCTCGTCGATCTGCTCGCCAGCTTCGCGTTGTTCGATGACGATCCCTCGCGCATCAACCGCATCGAAGCGGAGTTCGCCAAGGTCACGCCGGAACTGGTGCTGCGCACCGCGCAGGAATATCTCCGACGCGAGAATCGCACGGTGCTGGTGATCGAGCCGGGGCAGAAGCCCAGCGAAGGAGCAGCCAAATGAGCGGTCTTACGCGTGCGCTGATCGGCGGCGTTGCAACTCTGTGCCTGGCTTCGGTGGCTGTTGCGCAGCAAGCCCCTCCTCCTCCCGGCCCGCCGCGACCGTTTCAGTTACCGACACCGGTGACGATCGCGCTGCCCAACGGCGTGCAGGCGACGTTCATCGATTTCGGAACGGTGCCGAAGGTCAGCATCGCCGTCACGGTGCGCACCGGCAATCTCAACGAAGGCGATCAGACCTGGCTGGCCGACCTGACCGGGGATCTGTTCAAGGAAGGCACCGCCAACCGCACCGCCGAACAGATCGCCCAGGCCTCGACCCTGATGGGCGGCGAAGTCGGTGTCGGCGTGGGCGCCGACGAAACCATGCTGTCGCTGGACGTGCTGTCGGAATACGGCGCGGACGCGGTAGCCCTGCTCGCCGAGATGCTGACGCAGCCGAAGCTGCCCGAAAGCGAGCTGCCGCGCATCCTTCAGAACTACCTGCGCAATTTGAGCGTGCAGACTACGCAGCCGCAGGCCATCGCCGGTTCGGCGTTCGCAGAGCTGATGTATCCCGATCATCCGTACGGCAAGACCTTCCCGACCGAGCAGCAGCTCAGCTCGTACACGATCGGGGACGTCCGCAAGTACTACGATGGCAACTTCGGCGCGCGCCGCACTCATGTCTATGTGGCAGGCAAGTTCGATCGGGCCGCAGTCGAGAAGTCGATCCGCGACAACCTCGGCGAATGGCGTGAAGGCCCGGTGCCGCTGCAACTCGCGCCGCCCGCCGGCAAGCCGCAGACGGTCAAGCTGATCGATCGTCCGGGTGCGCCGCAGTCGACGGTGAGAATCGGTTTGCGTGTCATCGATGTGACGCAGCCGGACTTCATGCCGCTGTCGGTCGCGAACTCGTTGCTCGGTGGCGTGCTGACCTCGCGCATCACCATGAACCTGCGTGAAGCGAAGGGCTGGGCCTACTCCCCCGGCAGCGTCCTCGCCACCAACTATCACCAGGCGACCTGGATCGAAAACGCCGACGTGAAAGCCGCCTCCACCGGGCCGGCCATCAGCGAAGTGTTCAAGGAGATCGAGCAGCTGCGCGCCGAGCCGCCTACCGAGTCCGAGCTGACGTCGATCAAGAACTACCGCAACGGCATTTTCGTGATGTCCAATGCCACGCGCGGCGGACTCATCGGCCAGCTCGCCTTCATGAACCTGCAGAACCTGCCGTCGGACTGGCTGACCAGCTTCGTCGAGCGGCTCTATGCGGTGACGCCGGCGCAGATCACGCAGGCCGCCAAGGATCATCTCGACCCGGCGCGCATGTCGGTCGTGGTCGTCGGCGATCTGAAAACCGTGCAGCCGCAGATCGAGGCCGTTGCGCCACTACGTGCTGCGATCAAGCAGAGCGCGGCATCCCGCAAGGGCGCTGCCAGCAAGACGGACACGGCCAGCCAGCAGTAAGCCTGCCTTTAGATTTTGAAGAGCGAACCATGACAGAACGCGAAGTGATGGAATATGACGTCGTGATCGTCGGCGCCGGCCCCGCAGGCCTGGCGTGCGCGATCCGACTCAAGCAGCTGAAGTCCGATCTGAATGTCTGCGTTCTGGAGAAAGGCTCGGCGGTCGGTGCGCACTCGCTCTCCGGCGCGGTGCTGGAACCGGCGGCGCTGGAGAAGCTGCTGCCGAACTGGCGCAGCGAATACACCGGCATGAAGGTGCCGGCAGCCCAGGACGACGTGCGGCTGATGAGCCGCACCGGCTCGTGGAAGCTGCCGAACTGGGCGGTGAATCTTTCGCCCATGAACAATCACGGCAACTTCATCATCTCGCTGGGACAGCTCACACCGTGGCTGGCGCAGCAGGCCGAGAATCTCGGCGTGGACATTTTCCCGGGCTACGCCGCGGCGGAAGCCGTGTTCGACGAGCAAGGCGCGGTCAAGGGCGTACGCATCGGCGACATGGGCCTGGAACGCAATGGCGAGCCCGGCCCGAACTACACGCCGGGCATCGAGATTCACGCCGGCACCACCATTCTCGCCGAAGGCTGCCGCGGCTCGATCAGCAAGCAGCTGATCAAGAAATTCAACCTGGCCGAAGGCGTCGATCCGCCCACCTTCGGCCTGGGCTACAAGGAACTGTGGCAGTTGCCGCCGGGACGCGTGCAGCCCGGACGCATCGAGCACGCCTTCGGCTGGCCGCTCGATCCGGCCACCTACGGCGGCAGCTTCCTGTATCACCTCGACAACGACCGTGTTTACGTGGGTTACGTGGTCGGCCTGAACTACAAGGACCCGCGGCTCAAGCCGTTCGAGGCGTTCCAGCAGTTCAAGAATCACCCGCGCATCAAGCCGCTGCTGGAAGGCGGAGAGATTCTCTCGGCTGGTGCGCGCACCATCGCTGCCGGCGGCTATCAATCGTTGCCGAAGCTGGACATGCCGGGCGCACTGCTGATCGGCGATGCCGGCGGCACGTTGAACGTATTCAAGATCAAAGGCATTCACCAGGCGATCCGCTCCGGCGTGCTCGCTGCCGAACACCTCGCCGAACAAGGCAAGAGCGCAGGATTCGATGCGCGCTGGCGCGGCTCCGAAGGCCACAAGGAGCTGCATGCGGTCCGCAACTTCAAACCGGCGTTCAAGCGGGGCCTGTATCTCGCCATGATCAACGCCGGCATCGAAGCACTGCTCAAGGGCAAGACGCCCTGGACACTGCGCAACACGGCCGACTGGTCCTCGCTCGAGAAGCTGGGCAATTACACCTCGCCGGATCGCGGCTGGGGTGAGCGCACCCTGCCGCCGCGCGACCGGTTGGCTTCGGTGTTCTTCGCAGGCAACGTCCACGATGAAGCGCAGCCGATCCACCTGAAGGTGGCGGATACCAACATCTGCGCCACCCGCTGCGTCGTCGAATACGGCAATCCGTGCGAGAACTTCTGTCCCGCCGGCGTGTACGAGATGGTTCCCGACGGCAGCGGCGGCAAGCGCTTGCAGATCAACGCGGCCAACTGCGTGCACTGCAAGGCCTGCGACATCAAGGATCCATACGAGATCATCACCTGGACCACGCCGGAAGGCGGCTCGGGCCCGAACTACCAGAACCTGTAACCGGGCCAAGGATCAGGAGTGAGTCTCAGCGTCGCCGCACTCTACGAGCGTGAGTGCCAGCGCCACGGGTATGTGGCGGACCCGGCCCAGCAGCGCATCGTCGCGCTGCTGGACGAGCTGCGCGAACGGCTGCTCGAACCGCGCACCAATGGCTTCATCAAGACGCTCCTGGGCAGCAAGCCGCGCGAGTTGGAGCGCGGCCTGTACATCTGGGGAGGCGTCGGGCGCGGCAAGACCTGGCTGATGGACCTGTTCTTCCAGAGCCTGCCGTTCAAAGACAAGCAGCGCAGTCACTTCCACCGCTTCATGCAGTCGGTGCACGACGAGCTGAAGAAGCACAAGGACCAGGCCGATCCACTGGAGCTGGTCGCGGAGCGTATCGCCAAGAAGGCACGCGTGCTGTGCTTCGACGAGCTGTTCGTCGCCGACATCGCCGACGCCATGATCCTGGGCAACCTGTTCCGCGGCCTGTTCGATCGCGGCGTCACGCTGGTGGCGACTTCCAACGTGCCACCGGACGGTCTGTACAAGGAGGGACTGCAACGCGCACGCTTTCTGCCAGCGATCCGCATGCTCAAGGAGAACACACAGGTCGTGCAGATGGACGGTGGTGCCGACTATCGATTGCGAATGCTGGAACAGGCAACCACGGCATTCGACTGCGCCGATCCGGCTACCGGCGCCACGCTGGAGCGGCTATTCGCAGCCGTCGCCGGCGAGCCCGGCACTGCAAATGCAACCCTGACGTTGAATCATCGCCGCCTGCACGCCAAACGCCTGGCGCAGAACACGGTATGGTTCGACTTCAAGGAATTGTGCGATGGTCCGCGCGGCCAGGCGGACTACATCGAAATCGCCCGCTGCTTCCACAGCGTCATCGTGAGCGACATTCCTGCGCTCGGCGTGGAGCAGGACAATCAGACGCGTCGCTTCGTCACGCTGGTCGACGAGTTCTACGACCGCGGCGTGAAGCTCATCATTTCCTCGGTGGTCCCCGCTCCCCAGCTCTATCGCGGCCACAAGCTCGCATTCGAATTCGAGCGCACTTCGAGCCGGCTGATCGAGATGCAATCGCAGGAATACCTGGCGCGACCGCACCGGTCGTGATGCGTACGCTCGTCCCTGGGTGAAGGCCGATACCTTCGCCCTCTGTCCGGGCAGGGTCAGGCGTCGATGCGGGGCCTGAGCCGAATGCTCGATACGGGGCACTTTGCCGTGGAGAGCCATGCTCCCCGGATCGCCGCGCCGATTCGCGACTTCCAGGCACGTCACTGAAAACAAAGAGCCGCGGCACCCGAGGTGCCGCGGCTCTCTACGAGACAGAACGCTGGCCGAAAACCGCCGCGGTCAGGTATAGCTGGCCTTGGTTCGCGAGCGCACTTCGTCGGCCGTGACGCCCGGTGCGGTCTCGACCAGCTTGAATGGCGACTTGCGGTCGGGACGCACGAACACCGCCAGGTCGGTGATGATCATGTCCACCACGTTGGCGCCGGTCAGCGGCAGTTCGCACTGGGGCTTGAACTTCGCCGCGCCGTCCTTGGAGTTGTGCTCCATCACCACCACCACGCGCTTGACGCCGGCCACCAGGTCCATCGCGCCGCCCATGCCCTTCACCATCTTGCCGGGCACCATCCAGTTCGCCAGGTCGCCGTTCTCGCTCACTTCCATGCCGCCCAGGATCGACAGATCGATGTGGCCGCCGCGGATCATGCCGAAACTGTCGGCGGAGGAGAAATAGGAGGAGATCGGCAACTCGGTGATGGTCTGCTTGCCGGCGTTGATGAGGTCGGGATCCTCCTCGCCTTCGAACGGGAACGGGCCCATGCCCAGCATGCCGTTCTCCGACTGCAGCACCACCTTCATTCCTTCCGGAATGTAGTTCGCCACCAGTGTCGGAATGCCGATACCGAGATTGACGTAAAAGCCATCGCGTAATTCGCGCGCCGCGCGAGCGGCCATCTGATCACGAGTCCAGGGCATGGGAAGCTCCGCAAATGAAAAGTGGGAATCAGGCCGCCGTGCGCTTGCGCACGGTGCGTTGTTCGATGGGCTTGCGGTAATTCGTGCCCTTGAAAATGCGCTGCACGAAAATGCCCGGCGTGTGGATCTGATCCGGGTCGAGCGCGCCGGCTTCCACCAACTCCTCGACTTCCACCACGGTGACGCGACCGGCCGTTGCCATCATCGGATTGAAGTTGCGCGAGGTCTTGCGATAGATGAGGTTGCCTTCGGTATCGCCTTTCCACGCTTTGATCAGCGACACGTCCGCGGTCAGCCCGGTTTCCAGGACGTAGGTGTCGCCGTTGACGATGCGCTGCTCCTTGCCCTCAGCGACCAGCGTGCCTGCGCCGGTGCGCGTATAGAACCCGTAAATGCCGGCGCCGCCGGCGCGGATGCGCTCGGCCAGCGTGCCTTGCGGATTGAATTCCAGCTGCAGCTCGCCCGCCAGGAACTGGCGCTCGAACTCCTTGTTCTCGCCCACGTAGGACGAAATCATTTTCTTGATCTGCCGGCTCTTGAGCAGCAGGCCGAGCCCGAACTCATCGACGCCGGCATTGTTGGAAATGACCGTCAGATCGCGCACGCCCGAATCGCGCAACGCCAGGATCAGGTTCTCCGGGATGCCGCAGAGCCCGAATCCACCGGACATGATCGTGAGCCCGTCGCGCACCACGCCCGCCAGCGCCTGCTGCGCGTCCGGATACACCTTCGAAGTCGTCATAGCCGTGCAATCCCCCCGAGATGAGCAGAGCGGTGATTGTACCGATCTGCTGGGCGGAATGGGGATCTGAGAATCGTCCGTCATCCCCGCGCAGGCGGGGATCCAGGTCTTCAACTAGCCCGGATGGATGCCCGCTTTCGCGGGCATGACGGATGACGAACTCCCGTGGCGTGCGCAGCAGCTACGCCGCGTTGGCATCCGAGTCCGGGTCATATCCCAGACTGGATGAAAGCCAACGTTGCGCGTCTTCCAGGGACATCTTCTTGCGCGCGGCGTAGTTGCGGACCTGGTCCAGATCGATCTTGCCCAGCGGGAAGTAGTGCGAACGCGGATGCGTCATGTACCAGCCGCTCACCGCTGCCGTCGGCGTCATCGCAAAGGACTCGGTGATGCTGATGCCGGCGTTGCTCTGCGGATCGATCAGCTGCCACAACGTTGCCTTCTCGGTGTGATCCGGGCAGGCGGGATAGCCCGGTGCCGGACGGATGCCGCGATACTCTTCCTTGATCAGCTGCTCGTTGCTGAAGCGCTCATCGGGTGCGTAGCCCCAGAACTCGCGACGCACACGTTCGTGCAACCGCTCGGCGAACGCTTCGGCCAGGCGGTCGGCCAGAGCCTTGAGCGTGATGGCCGAGTAGTCGTCGTGCGCCTGGTGGAAGCGGGCCAGGTGCGGCTCGATGCCGATGCCGGCGGTCACGGCAAAGGCGCCGATGTAATCGCGGCGGCCCGAATCCTTCGGTGCGATGAAGTCGGCGAGCGAATCGTGCGATTGGCCGGCGGGTTTGCCCTTCTGCTGACGCAGGAAGTGCAGGCGGTGCGCAACCTTGGTGCGCGACTCGTCGGTGTAGATCTCGACGTCATCGTCATCGACGCTGTTGGCCGGGAACAATCCGATCACCGCCCGCGCGGTCAGCCAGCGCTCGCGAATGATCTGCTTCAGCATGCGGCGCGCATCGGCATAGAGGCTGCTCGCCTGCTCGCCGATGACCGGATCGGTGAGGATGTCCGGGAACTTGCCGCCGAACTCCCAGGCATTGAAGAACGGCATCCAGTCGATGTAGCGCGTCAGGTCTTCCAGCGAATAGTCGTCGAAGGTGCGGATGCCCAGCATGCGCGGCACCGGCGGTTCGTACGTATCCCAGCCGCCCTTGAACTTGTTGGCGCGGGCTTGCGCGATGGACAGCTGTGGGCTCTTGGTCTTCTTGCCCTGGTGCTGCTCGCGACGGGTGGCGTGCTCGGCCTTGAGCTTCGAAACGTATTCCGACCGCGTGTCGACGGTCACGAGCTGCTGGCAGACGCCGACGGAACGCGATGCGTCCTTCACGTAAACGACCGGACCTTTGTACTGCGGATCGATCTTCACCGAAGTGTGTGCCGGCGACGTGGTCGCGCCACCAATCAGCAGCGGCTTGTCGAAACCCTGACGCTGCATCTCGCGCGCGACGTGCACCATTTCATCCAGCGAAGGCGTGATCAGGCCCGACAGGCCGATCATGTCCGCATCCTCGCGTCGTGCGGTTTCCAGAATGCGCTCGCACGGCACCATCACGCCCAGATCGATCACTTCGAAGTTGTTGCACTGGAGCACGACGCCGACGATGTTCTTGCCGATGTCGTGGACGTCGCCCTTCACCGTCGCCATCACGATCTTGCCGTTGGAGCGCGCGCCGCCACCGCCCGCAGCCTTCTGCTGCTCGATGAACGGAATCAGGTGCGCCACCGCCTTCTTCATGACGCGTGCGGACTTCACCACCTGCGGCAGGAACATCTTGCCGGCGCCGAACAGGTCGCCCACCACGTTCATGCCATCCATCAGCGGGCCTTCGATGACCTGCAGCGGACGGTCGATGAACTGCTGGCGCGCCTCTTCGGTATCCTCGATCACGAACTCGTCGATTCCCTTCACCAGCGCGTGCTCCAGCCGCTTCACCACCGGCCAGCCACGCCATGCCAGGTCCTCGGCTTTCTTGATGCCCGCCTCGCCCTTGAACCTGCCGGCGATCTCCAGCAGGCGCTCGGTGGCGTCCTGACGTCGATTCAGGATGACGTCCTCGACGCACTCGCGCAGCTCCGGATTGATGTCCTCGTAGATCGCCAGCTGCCCGGCATTGACGATGCCCATGGTCATGCCGGCCTTGATGGCGTGATACAGGAACACCGAATGCATGGCCTCACGCACTGGATCGTTGCCGCGGAACGAGAACGAGACGTTGCTGACGCCACCGCTGATGTGCGCGTGCGGGCACTCGCGGCGAATCGCGGCAGTGGCCTCGATGAAATCCACCGAGTAGTTGTTGTGCTCCTCGATGCCGGTGGCGACCGCGAAAATGTTCGGATCGAAAATGATGTCTTCGGGCGGGAAGCCGGCTTGCTGCGTCAGCAACCGGTAGGAGCGCTTGCAGATTTCGACCTTGCGGGTAACCGTGTCGGCCTGCCCGGTTTCATCGAAGGCCATCACGACCACGGCAGCACCATAGGCACGCACCTTGCGCGCGTGCTCCAGGAACGCCTGCTCGCCTTCCTTGAGGCTGATGGAGTTCACCACGCCCTTGCCCTGGATCCGCTTCAGGCCCGCCTCGATCACGCTCCATTTCGAGGAGTCGATCATGATGGGCACGCGCGCGATGTCGGGCTCGGAGGCAATCAGGTTCAGGAAGCGGACCATGGCTGCTTCCGAATCGAGCATGCCCTCGTCCATGTTGATGTCGATCACCTGCGCGCCGCTCACGACCTGCTGGCGTGCGACGTCGAGTGCGGCGTTGTAGTCGTCGGCCTCGATCAGCTTGCGGAACTTGGCCGAGCCGGTGACGTTGGTGCGCTCGCCGACGTTCACGAACAGGCTGTCGGGTCCGATGCTGAAGGGCTCCAGTCCCGACAGCCGGCAGCGCGGCTCGATCTTCGGCGGCTTGCGCGGAGCGACGCCTTCGACCGCCTCGCGGATGTGCTTGATGTGATCCGGCGTGGTGCCGCAGCAGCCGCCGACGATGTTCACGAATCCGTTGACGGCGAAGTCGCGGATCATGTCCGCGGTCTCGCAGGCCACTTCGTCGTATTCGCCGAAAGCGTTGGGCAGACCCGCGTTCGGATAAGCGGAAACGTACGTATCCGCGATGCGCGACAGTTCTTCGACGTACGGACGCAGCTGCTTGGCGCCGAGCGCGCAGTTCAGGCCGATGGCAATCGGGCGGGCGTGACGCACCGAGTTCCAGAAGGCCTCCGTGGTCTGACCCGACAGGGTGCGGCCGGAAGCGTCCGTGATGGTGCCGGAGATGATGACGGGCAGCTCGATCCCCGCCTCGTCCATCGCCTGGCGCACCGCGAAAATGGCGGCCTTGGCGTTCAACGTATCGAAGATGGTCTCGATCAGGAACAGATCGGCGCCACCTTCGATCAGGGCGCGCGCGCCGATGAGATAGGTGCCGGCAAGCTGATCGAAATCGATGTTGCGGAACGCCGGATCGGTGACGCTGGGCGACAGCGACGCGGTACGGTTGGTCGGTCCGAGCACGCCGGCAACGAAACGCACCTGGCCGGTCCTGGCGAAGAACTCATCCGCCGCCTTGCGCGCCACTCGCGCACCGGCAAGGTTGATCTCGCCGACCAGATCCTCCAGGCCGTAGTCGGCCTGCGAGGAGTAGTTCGCCGTGAACGTGTTGGTTTCGACGATATCGGCACCGGCTTCCAGATAGGCCGTGTGGATCGAGCCGATGATGTCCGGCTGCGTCAGCACCAGCAGGTCGCTGTTGCCCTTCAGGTCGCATTTCCAGTCCTTGAAGCGCTCACCTCGATAATGCGCTTCGGTGAGCGAGCGGCCCTGGATCATGGTGCCCATGGCGCCGTCGATCACCAGGATGCGCTCGGTGAGCAGGCGGTGAAAGGCGGCAATGCGGTCGGAGCGGGTCATGGTGGAGGCCTTGAGTTGAGCTGCCGATAGAAGGAAAGGAGTCGCGACGAAACGATCAGCCGGCGGCCGCGAGCGGCGCAACTGGCCGCACGCCCAGCGCGTGGCAGATCGCAAACGTCAGCTCGGAACGATTGAGCGTGTAGAAGTGGAATTCCTCGACGCCATGACGCTCCAGCTGCTGTACCTGCTCGATGGCAACGGCCGCGGCTATCAGCCGGCGCGTCTCCGGATCTTCATCCAGGCCATCGAAGCGGTGCGACAGCCAGTCCGGCACGCTCGCACCGCAAGTGCGCGCCATGCGCTGCAACTGCGGGAAACGGGTGATAGGCAGAATGCCCGGCACGATCGAGGCGGTAATGCCGGCGGCCGCGCATTGATCGCGAAAACGCAGGAAGCGCTGCGTGTCGAAGAAGAACTGGGTGATGGCGCGATCCGCGCCGGCATCGATCTTGGCCTTGAGATTGTCCAGGTCGAACGTCGGGCTGGGTGCTTCCGGATGCACTTCCGGATAGCTGGCCACGGAGATCTCGAAATCGGCCACCGACTTCAGCCCTTTCACCAGATCCACCGCGTACCCGAAGCCGCCGGGATGCGGCACATATGAAGTCGCCCCCTGCGGTGGATCGCCGCGCAGCGCGACGATGTGCCGAATGCCGTGCGCCCAATAGTTACGGGCGATATCCAGAATCTCCTCGCGCGGCGCACCGACGCAGGTGAGATGCGGCGCGGCGGTCAACGTCGTGGCGCTCTGGATCTTGGTCACGATGTTGTGCGTGCGCGAACGCGTCGAACCGTCGGCGCCGTACGTCACGGACACGAATCGCGGCTGCAGCGGCGACAAACGCTGGATCGAATCCCACAGCGTCTTCTCCATCTGCTCGTCCTTCGGCGGAAAGAACTCGAACGACACCATCGGACGGGTCCGCAGTTGCGCCAGTCCATTGCCGATATGATCTTTGAGTTGTTCCACTGACATGATGCTTCCTCTTCCCTATCCCCTATGCCGCGACGCTCGCCGGCGACACGCGCCGCGCAATCGCCAGCAGCAGATGGCCGTGCTCGGTATCCACGGGATGAATGCGATCGCAGCTCAGACCGGACTGCGCGAACCAGGCCCGCAGCGTGGCGATCGGGTTGTTCTCGCCGGCGTCGGCGAGCACGTCGAAATCTTCGATGACGATCAGGCGCCCGCCCCGCTTGAGCGCACGGCTGATCTCTGCAAGCGCAGCCAGCGGCCGCTCGGCTCGCGCCAGTACGCGATCGGCAATCGCGGTATCGAACAAGGGTGCGCTGAACGGCAGGTCATACATGTCACCGCGCTGCAGCTCGCAGTGACTCAATCCCGCGCCGTGAACATTGGTGCGCGCAAGGCGCAAAGCGTCGCTGGAGATATCGATGCCGATCGCGCGCGTGGCTTGCGCGCCCAACAGCTCCAGCATGTGACCCGAGCCGGTTCCGACATCCAGCAACGCACCGATGGGTTCGGCGGCCAGCTCGCTGAGCAGTATCCGGTCCACCTCCCCCGGCAGATCCATGGTCACTTCCGCGGCAGCTGACGCTTGGCGCGCACGCTCCGCGACGACCGCATCCAGCTTGCGCCGATCCCGGCGCAGCACGTCGTCATCCGCATCGACCAAGGTAAGCAACTGCCGAACAGCCTCACGCGCTTCGCCGGTCGACGGCGCACGGTAGTAGACCCAATGCTGCTCGCGAAACCGGTCGAGCAGCCCGGCGTCGGACAGCACCTTCAGGTGCCGCGAAATACGCGGCTGGCTCTGGCCCACGATCTCGCAAATCTCGCCGACGGTCAGCTCACCGCGCACCAGCAACGCCAGCAGCCGCAGCCGGGTAGGCTCGGCAGCGGCTCGCAATATGGCTATGGCAGGCAGGAAGGCAGTGGGCATGAGATTAAAGACATAAAGAAGTCTTTATGTGCCCGAAACCTTAATCTGGCAAGCGACCACGGGCAAGCGCCATCGAGTTCACGGCCCGTTGCCGGGCAGTAAACAACACTTCAAGAAATATAGAAAAAAGACTGGTAAGTCTTTGATTAGTGGACAGTTCCACTCAGATCGGCCGATGGTGCGCTGCTGAAGATCTGCTCCACGTCGACCGGATCGAAGCGGTAGGCGCGATTGCAGAAGTCGCAGTGCACTTCGACATTGCCCCGCTCCGACAGCACGGAACGGATCTCATCCACCCCCAGCCCCTTGAGCATGTCGACCACGCGATCGCGCGAGCAGCGGCAACGAAAGAACACCGGGGCGGACTCGAACATCCGGACATCGTCCTCGACGAACAGCCGCCGCAGGATCTCGCGGTCGGTCAATGTCCGCAGCTCCTGCGGCTGCAGCGTATCGGCCAGCAGCTGCACCCGCTGCCAGGCGTCGTCGATTTCCCGCCGGTCGGTAATTACGGCCTGCCGCTCGTAACCGCCGGCAGCCTGCCGCAACGCCACGCTGTCGTCGGACAGACGTTGCAGCAGCATTCCGGAAACCCCGCTCTCATCGGCATGCAGCCACAGCCGCGTGGGCAGCTGCTCGGAGCTTTCGAAGTAACGCTGCAGGCAGCTTGCGAGCCGGTCGCCATCGAGCGGCACCACGCCCTGATAGCGCTGCGACAAGTCGTCGTTCTCCAGGGTGACCGTCAGCCGGCCCTCGCCCGACAAGCGGGGCAGCCCAGGCGCTGCCGCGTGGATCTCGGGAGCTTCGCGATAGCGCGCCACGGCCCGCACACCCATTTCGTTGGAGCACTGCGCCAGCATCAGGTGCATCGGCCCCTGCCCTTGCAGCTGCAGGCTCAGGGTGCCCTCGAACTTGAGCGTCGCCGACAACAGCACCGATGCAGCCACCGCCTCTCCCAGCGTATCGCGAATGGCCACGGGATAGTCCCGATGTTCGAGCAGCGCACGCCACGCGGCGTCCAGATGCACGATGTGGCCGCGAATGGGCAAGTGCTCGAACAGAAAGCGGTGCAGACAATCGCGATCGTGCATGACTAACCGGCGAGCTTGCTCTTGAGCAGCTCGTTGACCTGCGCCGGGTTGGCCTTGCCGCCGGTGACCTTCATCACCTGGCCGACGAAGAAGCCGAACAGCTTGTCCTTGCCGGAACGGTAATCGGCAAGCTGCTTCGGATTGGCCGCCATCACCTCGTCGATGACCTTCTCGATGGCGCCGCTGTCGGTGATCTGCTTCAGGCCCTTGGCCTCGATGATGGCGTCGGCGTCACGGCCCTCGGCCCACATCTGCTCGAACACTTCCTTGGCGATCTTGCCGGAGATGGTTTCGTCGACGATGCGACTGAGCAGGCCGGCCAGCCCCTTCGCATCGATGCGCGTCTGGGTGATCTCGATGCCGTCCTTGTTGAGCGCGCCCGACAGTTCGCCCATGACCCAGTTGGCCGCGAGCTTCTCGTTGCCGCTGCCGACTTCGGCAAGCACGGCTTCGTAGTAATCGCCCATTTCGCGGCTCGCCGTCAGCACGCCTGCGTCGTACACGGACAGGCCGAACTTCTCGACATAGCGGGCCGCCTTCTGATCCGGCAGCTCCGGCAGCGTCTTGCGGACCGACTCGATGAACGCGGTATCGATGGCCACCGGCAGCAGGTCCGGATCCGGGAAGTAGCGATAGTCGTTGGCCTCTTCCTTGGAGCGCAGCGCCCGCGTCTCGCCCTTCTCCGGGTCGTACAGGCGCGTCTCCTGCTTGATGGCGCCGCCGCTTTCGATGATGTCGATCTGGCGCGCCACCTCGTAGTTGATGGCCTTCTCGATGTAGCGGAACGAGTTCAGGTTCTTGATCTCGCAGCGGGTGCCGAACTTCTCCTGGCCGAACGGGCGCACCGAGACGTTGGCGTCGCAGCGGAACGAGCCTTCCTGCATGTTGCCGTCGCAGATCTCCAGGTAGCGCACCAGCGTGTGGATCTTCTTCATGTATGCCACGGCTTCCCTGGCCGAGCGCATGTCCGGCTCGGACACGATTTCCAGCAGCGGCGTGCCGGCGCGATTCAGGTCGATGCCGCTGAAGCCCTGGAAATCCTCGTGCAGGGATTTGCCCGCGTCCTCTTCCAGATGCGCACGGGTGATGCCTATGGTCTTGCGCGTGCCGTCCTCGAGCACGATCTCCAGCCGGCCCTTCTCGACGATGGGCTTCTCGTACTGGCTGATCTGGTAACCCTTGGGCAGGTCCGGATAGAAGTAGTTCTTGCGCGCAAACACCGAGCGCTGCGACACGGTGGCGCCGATGGCCAGGCCGAACTTGGCAGCCATGCGCACGGCCTCGGCGTTGAGCACGGGCAGCACGCCCGGATAGCCGAGGTCGACCAGGTTGGCCTGCGTGTTCGGCGCCGCGCCGTAGGCGGTGGCGGCCGTGGAGAAAATCTTGGTCCGGGTCGCGAGCTGCGCGTGAATCTCAAGACCGATGACGGTTTCGAAGGACATGGTTCTCTCTTTACTCGTAGCCCTGCGGAATCTGCCGATGCCACTGGGTCTCACGCTGATAACCGTGCGCGACGCTCAGCAGCCGGCCTTCCGAGAAATGGGGCCCGATGATCTGCAATCCAACCGGCAGCCCGTCGAGCAGGCCGCAGGGAATCGACATGGCCGGCAGGCCCGCCAGGTTCGCGCCGATGGTGTAGATGTCGTTCAGATACATGGTGATCGGATCGTCGACCTTGGCGCCGATGTCGAAGGCCGGCGTCGGCGAAGTCGGCCCCATCAGCACGTCGACGCTCTGGAACGCCTGCGCGAAATCGTCGGTGATGAGCCGACGCACCTTCTGCGCACGCAGGTAGTAGGCATCGTAATAACCGGCCGACAGCACGTAGGTGCCGGTCATGATGCGACGCTTGACCTCGGCGCCGAAACCCTCGCCGCGCGATCTCTTGTATAGATCGAGCAGGTCGTGCGGATTCTCGCAGCGATGACCGAAGCGCACGCCATCGAAGCGCGACAGGTTCGAGGAGCACTCCGCCGGCGCCACCACATAATAAGTAGGCACCGACAGCGGCAGGTTCGGCAGGCTCACTTCGACCAGCTTCGCACCCAGCGTCTCGTAGACTTTGAGCGCGTCGCGCACCAGCTTGCCGTTGGCCTCGTCGAGGCCCTGGTCGAAGAACTCCTTGAGCAGGCCGATCTTCAGACCTGCCAGCGGCTGATCGAGCGTCGCCAGGTAGTCGGGCACCGGCGCATCCACGCTGGTGGAGTCGCGCGGATCGAAACCTGCCATGGCCCCCAGCAGCATGGCCGAGTCCTGCGCCGACAGCGTCAAGGTGCCGGCCTGATCGAGGCTGGAGGCGAAGGCGATCATGCCGTAACGCGAGACGCGTCCGTACGTGGGCTTGAGCCCGGTCAACGAGGTCAGCGCCGCCGGCTGGCGGATCGAGCCGCCGGTGTCGGTGCCGGTCGCCGCCGGCGCGATGCGCGCCGCCACCGCCGCCGCCGAGCCGCCCGAAGAACCACCCGGCACCTTCTTCAGGTTCCAGGGATTCTTCACCGGGCCGTACCAGCTGGTCTCGTTCGAGGAGCCCATGGCGAACTCGTCCATGTTGGCCTTGCCCAGCATGATGACGCCGGCCTGCGACAGCCGCTCCACCACGGTGGCGTCGTACGGCGCGACGAAGTTCGACAGCATCCGCGAGCCGCAGGTCGTCAGCACGCCGTCGGTGCAGAAGATGTCCTTGTGAACGATGGGCAGGCCGGTCAACGGCCCGGCATTGCCGGCAGCCAGCTGCTGGTCCGCCCGGGCGGCGGCGGCCAGAGCCTGCTCGCCGGTCACGGTGATGAGCGCATTGAGCTCGCCGTTCAGGCGCTCGATCCGCGCCAGGAAATGCCGGGTCAGCTCGACGCTGGAGAACCGGCGCGCCTTGAGGCCCGCCGACAGCTCGGCCAGGGTCTGATGATGAAAGTCGGTCATGCTAGTGGGTCACCGTTCGTCAGCGCTTACTCGATCACCTTGGGCACCAGGTACAGCCCAGCTTCCACGCGCGCGGCGTTGCGCTGGTATTTGTGATGCTGGTCAACGTCGGCAACCTGGTCCGCGCGCAGCCTCTGCACTTGATCCTTCAAGGGATGCGCCATCGGTTCCACCTGCTTGGTATCGGCGGTGTTGAGCTGTTCGACGAAGCTCAGGATCTTCGACAGGCTGTCGACGTACACCGGCGTTTCGGCTTCGGTGATCGCCAGCCTCGCAAGATGAGCGATGTTCTCGACGTCTTTACGGGTCAGACTCATTGACGGCTTCCGCGGCGTTTACGAAGGATGGAGAAAACGTTGAAAAATGCCTGAAAAAAGCGCGCGTAATCATACACCTCGCCTTGTGCAAAGTCCTACCCGTTGCTAGAGTACCGCAACTTTTTTGCCCCCCTTTGTCGTTCGACCTACAACAACCATGTTCAAGAATCTGCGCGGCTATTTCTCGAACGACCTGTCCATCGACCTCGGCACTGCAAACACTCTCATCTACGTCCGCGGTCGCGGCATCGTACTGAACGAGCCGTCGGTGGTGGCGATTCGCGAAGAGCCCGGCCGGGCCGGCAAGAAGATCGAGGCCGTCGGTCAGGAAGCCAAGAACATGCTGGGCCGCACCCCCGGCCACATCACTGCCATCCGCCCGATGAAGGACGGCGTCATCGCCGACTTCACCGTCACCG
The DNA here is from genome assembly GCA_035556415.1 of Povalibacter sp. GTDB lineage: Bacteria > Pseudomonadota > Gammaproteobacteria > Steroidobacterales > Steroidobacteraceae > Steroidobacter. The sequence goes on along the minus strand of DATMEZ010000175.1, from coordinate 1,631 downwards.
AAAAGATGCTGCAGTACTTCATCGAGAAGGTGCACGGCAACCGCATGATGCGCCCCAGCCCGCGCGTGCTGATCTGCGTGCCTTACGGCTCGACCCAGGTGGAGCGGCGCGCGATCCAGGAATCGGCCGAAGGTGCCGGCGCCCGCTGGGTGCGACTGATCGAAGAACCGATGGCCGCTGCCGTCGGCGCCGGACTGCCGGTGCACGAGGCACGCGGCTCGATGGTGCTGGACATCGGCGGCGGCACCTCCGAAGTGGCGGTGATCTCCTTGAACGGCATCGTGTACGCCTCCTCGGTGCGCATCGGCGGCGACCGCTTCGATGACGCCATCATCAACTACGTGCGCCGCAACTACGGCATCCTGATCGGCGAAGCCACCGCCGAGCGCGTCAAGATCGAGATCGGCTCGGCCTACCCCGGCCAGCAGGTCAACGAGATCTCGGTCAAGGGCCGCAATCTTTCCGAAGGCGTACCGCGCGCCTTCACGCTCAACTCCAACGAGATCCTCGAAGCGCTGCAGGAACCGCTGGCCGGCATCGTCGGCGCAGTGAAAGTGGCGCTGGAACAGACGCCTCCGGAACTCGGCGCGGACGTGGCCGAACGCGGCATCGTGCTCACCGGCGGCGGCGCCTTGCTGCGCGACATCGACAAGCTGCTCATGGAAGAGACCGGTTTGCCGGTGGTGGTATCGGAAGACCCGCTGACGTGCGTTGCGCGCGGCGGCGGCCGCATGCTCGAATTGATTGACGAGCACGGCCCGGCGCTTTTCAACCTGGAGTGAACGTTCCGGCATGCTGCCTGCCCCGTCAGAGCGCATGTTGCCACCCCTTCTTAGCGCCTAGCGCCTAGCGGCTGCCCGTGGTCACCCTCAGCTCCGACAGTCGTCCGATCATTGGCCGCGGTCCACCACTGGGACTGCGGTTCTTCTTTCTGGCGGTCTTCTCCATCGTGGTGATGGTGCTGGACCATCGCGGCGGCTATCTCGAAACCACCCGTTACTGGCTGCAGACCGCGGTCAACCCGCTGTACGCCGTGGTGCAGGCGCCGTTCCAGGCCTGGGACTGGCTCACCGGAAGTTTCACCGATCGCGCCCAGCTGCGAGCCGACAACACCCGGCTCAACGACGAGTTGCGCGAGGCCCGGGTGAAGCTCCTGCGCTTCGACGCGCTGAGCGAGGAGAATCGTCGCCTGCGCGGCATCCGCAATGCCTCGCAAGGCATTGGCGAGCGCACCCTGATCGCGGAGATCGTGCGTGTCGACGTGGATCCCTACCGGCATCGCGTGCGCATCAACAAGGGCAGCGACGACGGCGTATTCAAAGGTCAGCCGGTGCTCGATGCGTTCGGCATCGTCGGCCAGGTCACGCGGGTGGACCGCATCGGCTCGGAGATCATCCTGATCAGCGACAACGAGCACGCCATTCCGGTGCAGGTCAATCGCAATGGCATCCGCTCCATCGCGGTCGGCACCGGCGACATCCACCGGCTGAGCCTGCCGTTTCTCACCATCGAGTCGGACGTGCTGCCCGACGACCTGCTGGTGTCCTCCGGCCTGGACGGCATCTTCCCGGCCGGCTACCCGGTGGCACGCATCACCAAGGTCGAGCGCGATCCGTCCGAAACCTTCGCCG
>DATMEZ010000174.1:0-19368 GCA_035556415.1 Povalibacter sp. | reverse complement strand
GGCTCCAGCGAGCCGCGCTCACGCTCGCCGGCGGTGGTGTCGATGGCCAGGTAGAAGCCGCCCACCAGCATCGACATCAGACAGAAGTAGGTCATCATCCCCAGGATCAGCAGCGAGCGGCCGCTGGGCGTCGCGACGTCGACAGTACGCACTTTGAGCGGATCGACGATTTCCGGACTGACGCCGCGCACCAGCAGACGCAGCGCGGCCAGTTGCGAGCCATAAGCCCCCAACAGTCTCTGCGCACGGCCGGTCGATCCTGCGGCGCGGCTGTTGGCAGTGTCGACGATGAGTTCGAGCGGCGCCGGCTCGCCGGATTGCAGCTTCTGCGCATACTGATCGGGAATGATCAGCACGAAATCGTGTTCGCCGGAGCGGACCGCGGCGACCGCCTGCTCGGCGGCAATGGCCACTGGCTGGATCTGCGCTCCGTTCTCGGTCAGGAAGCGCATCAGGTTCGGCGCCTGCAAGGCACCGATCACCGGCAGTTTCAGCGGCTGCTCCTGGTCGCGCACGATGCGATTGGAAGCCAGCGTGGTCGTCAGGGCGAACACTGCCGGCGCCAGCAGCACGCCGAAGAAGAACGCCGACAGGATGACGCGCCGGTCGCGCAGGTTCTCCAGCACTTCCTTGCGGAACACGATGCGGATCGCCTGCATCATTCCATTTCACCGGTCTGCGCGGCGCGCACGAAGGCTTCTTCGAGATCGTCGGTGCCCAGCGCGCTGAGTATCTCGTCGGGTGTGCCGCGCACCACGACTCGACCATGAGCAACGACCACGATGTCGTCGCAGAGCGCGGCAACTTCCTGCATGACGTGGCTGGAGAACAGCACACAACAGCCGGACGCCCTGAGTTCGCGAATCAACTCCCGCAGCATACGTACCGCGCTTACGTCCAGGCCGTTGGTCGGCTCGTCGAGAATGACGGTGCGTGGGTGATGGATCAGTGCCCGCGCCAGCGCAACCTTCAGCCGCTCGCCCTGCGAATATCCCTTGGCGCGGCGGTTCGCGACTTCACCCAACCCGAGCCGCTCGATCAATGCGTCACAGGCCGCCGTCAGCGGCGCGCCCGACAATCCATGCAAACGCCCGTAGTACAGGATGTTCTCGCGCCCGGTGAGATGGACGTAAAGCCCGCTGGCGTGCGGCAGGACTCCGAGCGAGCGCCGCACCTGCAACGATTCGCCCGCGCAATCATGACCATCCACCACGGCGCGTCCGGCATCGGCGCGCATGACAGTGCTGAGAATGCGCAGCGTCGTGGACTTGCCTGCGCCATTGTGTCCGAGCAATCCGGTGATGCGTCCGTCCGCTGCCGTAAAGGAGACATCGCGCAGCGCCTGCACTGCTCCGAATCGCTTCTGCAGATTCTCCACCACGATCATGCTAGGGCTCCGTGCCGCTCGTCGACAGCATGAACGGCGTCGGCGCCACGCCTTTGAGACAAGCCGTGTCGAGACTGGCGGCGTTGGCCGATCGTACGAACTGCGCGACGAGACGTGGCATGCAACCGGTGGCGATCTGCCCGTGGCCCTGGCCGGTGAGCACCAGATGGCGTCCGTTCTTGAACGAGGCCAACGCGCGTTCGCCGTATTGCTGCGGTGTCACCGGATCGTTGCCGCCGGACAGAATGAGCACCGGCACCTCGCTGTGCAGCGGTGCGCTGAACCCTTCGTCGACGACGCCCCGCGGCCAGACATCGCACACTGCCTGCAGGCCGCTCATGAAGGTGCCGCCCAGATAAGTCGCGGTCAGTGCCGCATCGGAGACCTGTTCATGCGGCCAGCGCGGCGCATCTTCGCTGCAAACCACAGCGAAGTGCATTCCATAGGCCAGCTGCAGGCCGGTATTGCGCTCGATCATGAGGTACTGCGCCAGCAGCGATTGCGGACGCCGTTCGGCTTGCGCCTGGTGGATCAGCAGCGGCAGCAGCGATGCGGTCTCGTCGCTGTAAGTCAGCAGGCGCACCGCGGCACTCAGTTGCGCCGGCCCCAACGTCTCCCTGAGCGGCTTTGCGTCCACCGGGTCGAGCAATTCCGTCTTGACGGGCTCACGCGCCAGCCGCTCGCGCAGCGCATTGAACTGGCCGCGTATATCCGGAAATGCTTTGTTGCACGCGAACTCGGCGATACAGCGATCGAATATGGCATCGAGTGCCTGTTGTGCGCGCGGGGCAATGTCGGGGCCGAGCGCAAGATCGATCGGCACGACGCCATCGAGAACTGCGGTGCGCACCCGCGATGGATAGCGCCGCAGATAATGCTGGGCCACGCGCGTGCCATATGACACCGCATAGAAATTCAGCTTCTCGTAGCCCAAAGCGACACGCAGCGCTTCGAGATCGCGAACCGCGACGCTGGTCGTATAAAAGCGAGGATCGCCGTGCAACGCGGACAGGCAGTGTCGCGCCTGTGCCTGCAGCTGCTGCGGGTCATTGCTCTCCAGCTCGATGTCGTCAGTGAACTCGCAATCCAGCCGGTTCGACTGGCCGGTACCACGCTGATCGAGCAGCACGATGTCCCGATCGCGGCGAACGGCGGCAAACGCGGCACCGGCAATGGCATATGCATCGTGCGCGCCCTGACCGGGACCCCCCGCAAGAATGACCAGCGGATCGCGTTCGGCATTCGTGCGCAGCGCCGGAATCAGCGTGACGCGCAGGCGAATCTCTTTACTTGTACCGGCGTCGCGATTCTCAGGAACGCTCAGCCAGCCACACCGGGAGGACGCGCTGCCGGTCATGTTTTCGAGCTGGCATGGAGCCAACTGCAGCGCAGGCGTTGCCGCCCACGCATTCGCCTGGGCCAGGAACGCGAGCGCGGCTGCCAGAAAACAGAACGGGTATTTTGCGTTGAAGTGAAGGCGCATCGGTCTGGGTCGGTGTCGCACAGCGACAATAGCAGAGCGCACGGCACAGTAGCGCGCGCGGCGCATCGAAAGAGGAACCAGTCGACGCTCGCGACGTTGTGAGTGCACGTCGCGCAGAGACTGCATCGGCGCTGCAACCGTGATCGCCCGCGCCAGGGCGGAACCATCCCGGCAAGCGGCTGTCACGACACAGTACGCAAGCGACGTGATTTTTGACCGCGCATCACTCTGTTACAGTCCGTCCGTGTCGAATCAGGATAAAGGGGGAATCTCATGCGTTTTACGAAACTGGTAGTCGGTGTCGCCCTGCTGGCGACGCCGCTGTGCGGCGTTTGGGCCAAGGACGCGGAGCTGGCCGAAGCCATCGCCGCCCCGCATCGCACGCCGGCGCTGGTCGAGCGCGACAAATACCGCCAGCCGCAGGCCGAGCTGGAATTCTTCGGCATCAAGCCGGACATGACGGTGGTGGAGATCTCGCCGGGCGGCGGCTACTGGACCGAGATCCTGGCGCCGTACCTGCACGACAAGGGCACGTATTACACGGCGATCACGCCGCGCTCGGCCGGTGAGCGAGCAGCACAGGCTTACGACAACTGGCAGAAGAAGCTGGACGCCAACAAGGCCGTTTACGGCAATGTGAAGATCAGCGACCTGGGCGGCGGCGTCTACAATCCGGCCCCGGACGGCTCGGCCGACCTGGTGCTGACCTTCCGCAACGTGCACAACTGGATGAGCGCGGGCACCGTCGACCAGATGTTCGCGTCCTTCTTCAAGGCGCTGAAGCCGGGCGGCATCCTCGGCGTCGAGGAGCATCGCGGCAGCACCGACAAACCGCAGGATCCGAAGGCGGGCAGTGGCTACGTGCGCGAGGACTACGCCATTGCGCTGGCGGAGAAAGCCGGCTTCAAATACGTGGGCAAATCGGAGATTCTCGCCAATCCGAAGGACACCAAGGACTATGCGCAGGGCGTGTGGACGCTGCCGCCGACGCTGGCGCTGGGCGACCAGGACCGCGCGAAGTACCTGGCGATTGGCGAGGCCGACAATTTCGTACTCAAGTTCGAGAAGCCGAAGCAGTAAGCGGTAAAGGAGGAACGCCGTGGAAGAGGACGCGAAGAAATGGCTCTGGTGGGGCATCCCCATCGTCGTCGCCGCGGGTCTTCTGGCGGCGCTCTACTACGGCCGTAAACACCAGGAAGAGTCGCCGGCGCAGCAGCAGGTCAGCACCCAGCCCGCTGCGCCGGCGCCGACGCCGCCACCGGATGATTATCCGATCGAGCCTGCGGCCGCGGACGCCAAGCCGTTGCCCGCACTCGCTGACAGCGATGCCGAGCTGCATGAATCGCTGAGCGGCGCAGTCGGCCGGGCGCTGGATGACTTCCTGGTGCCGAAGGAAATCGTTCGTCACATAGTCGTGACCGTCGACAACCTGACGCGCAAGAAGACTTCCGTGCAGCTGCGGCCGGTCAAACCCACCGGCGGCCAACTGATGGTGAGCGGCACCGACCAGCAGTTGACGCTCAGCACGGACAATTTCGCGCGCTACGAGCCGCTCATGAAAGTGCTGCGCAACACCGATACGCGGCAGGTGGCCGCGGTCTACAAGCGCTTCTATCCACTGTTCCAGCAGGCCTACACCGAGCTCGGCTATCCGGACAGCTATTTCAACAACCGCCTGGTGGCCGTGATCGATCATCTGCTGGAAACGCCCGAGGTGCAGGGGCCGATCAAGCTGGTGCAGCCCAGCGTGTTCTACCAGTTCGCCGATCCGGCCCTGGAGGAACGCTCGGCGGGCCAGAAGCTGCTGATCCGCATGGGCCCGGAGAATGCGGCAACGGTCAAGATCAAGCTGCGCGAGCTGCGGCGTGAGGTGGTGAACCAAGCGGATCGCTGAAGGAATCCGTCTCGTGTCGGCGGCGTTGCGAGGGAGTCCTCATGAACAGGCTGGTCACGATTCTGGCGATAGCGGCCGTCAGCTGCGCTGGCGCGTCGGCCTACTTCTGGAAGCAGGTACACCACGAGCGCAACCGCGCCGAGCAGCTGCAGGCGCGAGTCGCTGAACTCGAACGCTATCGGTCCCAACCCATAAATCCCTTCACTGCGGTCGTCGGCAATCCCACTGCCACGGCTGAACAGCCGGTCGCGGACACGCCACCAGCGCTGGTGGCCGCGGCTCAGCCCGCTGCAGCCGCAAAGACTCAGATCGCGAGCAACCTCAAGGACGTCCGTGAACGCTTCCGGCGCCAGCAGCGCCTGCTGATGGACGATCCGGAGTATCGCGAGGCGCTGCGAGTTCAACACCGCATGATGCTCGGCCAGGCCTATCCGGGTCTGGCCGAGGCGCTGGGCATTGCCCCGGACCAGATGGATCGCTTCCTGGATCTGCTGACCGAGCAGCAAATGACCTCTCGGAGGGTCGGGCCCGTCGACGGCAACGACCCGGCGCAGGCCGAGCAATGGCAAAGCAGGTTCCAGGAACGGGAGCGCAGCAATCAAGCTGCGATTGCCGACCTCCTGGGCGTCGACGGGTTGCAGCGCTGGAAGGATTATCAGGCTTCGCTCGGCGCGCGCTACCGTGCCAAGCAGCTCAGCAACGCGCTGGAATCGAGCGGCGCGCCATTGCGTCAGGATCAGGTGCAGCCGCTGCAGCAGGCGCTGGCGGCAGGCAATGAGCGGGCCCGCGGGCAATGGCAAGCGGTCGCCACGCGCTTCCAGGCGAATGGCAGACGGCCTTCCCCGGAGGATCAGATCGAGCTGCAGGAAGAACAGCTGCAACACATGACGCAGAACAACGAGCAGCTGCGCACCGCGCTGTCCGCGATCCTGTCGAACCAGCAGATGGAGGCATTGCGGCAGATCCAGGAGCGCGAGCTACAAGTGCAGCAGGCCCAGCTACGGATTCAGCGGGCGCAACTGCAGGCGCAGGAACGCAGTGGCCTTGCGGCAGAAGGTGCCGATGCGTTCTACCTCACCGCACCGGCGGCCAACCTGGTGATCCCGGACTGAACCGGGACCACGACATTTCGATGTGGATCACCCGACGTTCTGCCCCTGGAAGAACGTCGGGCAGCGCGGTCTAGCGCTGCGGCCCCGAACCCCACGAGCGGCGAGCGCCGCGCTGTGGATTGCGCTGCCCCGAACCCTGCGCCGCGCCGTCCGGGCGCCCTTGCTGGTTGCCGCGACTGGCGTGGGAGCGGGCGTTGCCCGAGCCCTGCGAGGAAAAACGGCCATGGCCGGAACCCTGCGGGGGGCGACCGTCGCGCGAACCCGGCCTGGAATGGCCTCGATGCTGCCGGGGCTGCGACGAGGAATCGCGATCCTGACCGTTCTGTCCCGCAGGCTGCTGCGATTGCGGCGGAGTGCGGCGTGGCGGCGCAGCCGAGATCTGCGGCAACGGCGCTTGCGTAATCCGCTTGCCAACCAGGCGCTCGATGTCCTTCAGCAGGCCGGTCTCGTCGGACGCAACCAGCGAAATGGCGATGCCGCTGGCGCCGGCACGACCGGTGCGGCCGATACGATGCACGTAATCTTCCGGCACGTTCGGCAACTCGTAGTTGACGACGTGCGGCAGCTCTTTGATGTCCAAACCGCGCGCGGCGACTTCGGTCGCGACCAGCGCACGAATGTTGAATGATTTGAAATCGGCCAGCGCCCGCGTGCGGGCCGACTGGCTCTTGTTGCCGTGAATCGCGGCAGCGGCAATGCCATCGTCTTCGAGCTGCTTCGTCAGCCGGTTCGCACCGTGCTTGGTGCGCGTAAACACCAGCACCTGCGACCAGTCGCCCTCGCGAATCAGATGCGACAGCAATGCACGCTTGGTGTCTTTCGGCACCATGTAAACCTGCTGCTCCACCGTGTCGACCGCGGCATTACGCCGCGCAACTTCGATTTCCACTGGCTGACGCAGCAGCGTCTGCGCGAGGCGGCGGATATCGTCGGAATACGTGGCCGAGAACATCAGGTTCTGACGCTGCTGCGGCAACAGCTTGATGACGCGGCGGATATCGGCGATGAACCCCATGTCGAGCATGCGATCGGCTTCGTCGAGCACCAGCGTCTGGACCTGCTTCAGATCGATGTTGCCCTGCTGGGCGTGATCGAGAAGCCGTCCCGGCGTCGCCACCAGGATGTCGACACCACGGCGCAGGGCATCGATCTGCGGATTGATGCTGACGCCGCCGAAAATCACCAGCGTGCGCAACTGCAGATACTTGCCGTAGCTCTTGATGCTGTCGGCTACCTGCGCAGCAAGCTCGCGCGTTGGCACCAGCACCACGGCTCGCGGCGAACGCGGTGGATTCTGCAAAGCCTGCAGTCGCTGCAACAGTGGCAGCGTGAAACCGGCCGTCTTGCCGGTGCCGGTCTGCGAACCGGCCAGGATGTCGCGGCCGGCCAGAATTTCAGGGATGACGCGCGCCTGTACCGGGGTCGGTTGCAAATAGTTACGATCCGCGAGCGCACGGGTAAGTTCGGGCATGAGCCCGAGAGCAGCAAATGGCATAAGCAATGATTCCTCTGCCAGCCTGCACGCGATGCCGGGCATCGCGGGTCCAGTAGAGGCGGGAGACAGATTTCGTAGACAGGCGTTGGACGCCTTCAGACCCACGAGCAGTGAACGAGCTGACCGGACGGCAGCTTGGGGAGGCGGCACTGTACCGAAGTCGGCAGCCGATTGCACGACTGCCGCATTTTCCGCTCACCGGTAAGACCTTCCCTGAGCTCACCCCTCCAGCTACGACGACGCGGCTATTTACGTCTGTACTGAACGAACGGCGCCAGTACTCCAACCTGGTCATGCAAGGCCTGCGCCCGACGGTTGTCGTTTTCGGTATGCCAGTAGACCCGCGTAGCACCGCGCTCGTCGGCGGCGCGGTAGACAGCTTCGATCAAGGCCCGGCCGGCGCCTTGGCCGCGGGCGGCGGGATCGACGAACAGATCTTCGAGATAGCAGTAGCCGGCGAGCGACCAGGTCGAGAGATGGAAGTGATAGTGAACGATGCCGACGATGCGCCGATCGGCATCCAGCGCCGCGAGGCCGTAAGGCTGATCCTGCGGATCCATGAGCCGCTGCCAGGTCGCCTCGGTAACGGCTTGTGGCAGCCCGGTGCGATAGAACTCGAGATAGCTGGCCCACAATGGGTCCCAGCGAGCCCGATCTTCAGCGCGCAGCGCCCGGACCTGGATATTCATGCCTGCTTGCCTCGATTCCTACTCTGGCGCATCGATGGGTGGCGCGTACTTGCGGAAATAGTCGCTGCTCTCCTGCAGCATCTGTGCGACCGCATGCCGCTTCTGCGGATCGTTGCCTGCCAGCGCCAGTAATTCGTCGGCCGAGCGCCTTAGCGCAGCTACGGCATCCCGGTTACGGGGATGCAGCGCGTATGCCCGGGAATACTGAACGATCGATGCCTGCAGGGCGCCGACGTTGCCATCGCTCTTGTAGAAGCCCCACTCCCGATCGCCGTCGCTCATCCTTTCGGAGAATTGCTGCTGCGCGTCCGCCGACAACTGTGCGAACGCAATCGCCGGACCGGCTTCGCGATAGCTCTGATACCAGAAATATCCCGACACCAGCGCGAGCACGACAGCTGCCGCCACGCTGACTTTCTGCAGCGTGCCGACACCGCGGAATGCCTTGAGGAACTCACCGGCATTCTTCGGGCGATTGCCGCGGTCGAACGACAGACAGCGCTCGAGCGCCCTGGCCTCGTGGAGCTTCAGACCTTTGAGCGGTGGCGGCCTGAGTCCCATCTTGCGCGCGGTGGGCGCCGCATGACGCTGATAGGGGTGGAAGCCGGTGAGCAGCTCGTAACCGACGATGCCGAGCGCGTACATGTCATCGGCTGGATGTGGATCGAGACCATCGACCATTTCATCGGTGGCATAAGCCTCGGTGTAGGCGCCGAGCGTGCCGGCGTCGAAGACGTCCCGACTCTCCGCAGTCCCCGGACCAGGCACGGCGCGCGCAATGCCGAAGTCCAGAATCTTCGGTGTGCCGTCTTCGGTGATGAAAATGTTGCCGGGCTTCAGATCGGAATGAACGATGCCCTTGCGATGCGCGTATGCCAGGCCTTCGGCAATGCCGCGAATGATGGGCAGCGCCATTTCACGGCCGACGCCCTTACCCCGGGCCTCGCGCACTACGGCTTCCAGCGCGCGGCCCCCGAGCAACTCCATCGTCATGTACACCGCGTCACCGTCGCGATCGAAGTCGAACACGGTGACCACGTTGGGATGCGCCAGCGTCTGCGCCTTGCGCGCTTCGCGCTGCAAAGCCATGAACGACTGCGGATGGCGCTGGAACTCCGTGTTCAGCACCTTCAGCGCTACGCGCGGATTCGGGTCTTTCGCTTCCTGCTTGCGCCAGTCGACCGCGCTGAACACCAGCCCCATGCCGCCTTTGCCGATCAACGCATCGAGCACGAAGCGCTGCTTGATCACCGAGCCCGGCTGCAGCGGGCCGTGATGCGATTCATCGGCCTGCGTGAGCGACTGCACCAATCGATCGCTCATGACCTGGGTTTTGTCGGAGGATTTCAGGGTGGCCGCATAGGCGTCGGCAGCCTGTTCGACAGACGGCGTCTGCGGTGTCCGGACCGCTGTCGGCGGCACCTGCCGCTGCGTCGCATCCTGCATCGCGATCGTGGCGTCGGGCTCGCTCGAAGACTGGGTTACGCCGCTCTCCGGCGCAGGATCCTGCCGCATCGACTTCAGCTCGCCTCGATCACCACGATGGTGACATTGTCGCGCGCACCGGCGGCCAATGTCGCGTCAAGCAATGCCTGCGCGGCCTGATGGACATCGCCAGTGCCGAGCAAGGTTGCGATCTGCGTCGGGGATACCTCGCGCGTCAAACCATCCGAGCACAGCAGATAGCGATCGCCGAGCCGCACGCGATCGCGCCGGATATCGAGCTGTAAGGTCTCTTCACCGCCGACGGCGCGCATGATGGAGTGATCGTCCTCCGCATTCTCGTCTTCGGTGAGCATCTGCGCCGCCCAGGTGTGATCGACGGTGAGCTGCGCGAGCTGCTGATGTCGCAGGCGATAGAGCCGGCTGTCGCCCGCCCACAGGACGGCACAGGCAGTTCGCTTCACTGCGAACACGACGACGGTACTGCCGCTTTGCACCGGATTGACCGGCCGCACGGCGGCGGCATACAGCCGGTTGTTGACCTGGCTCATGCGCCGCTGGATCTCGACCAGGGTTTCATCCAGCTTGGCATCGGGAGTCAGCTCGGCCAGCGCCTGGCACACCATGCGGCTGGCCACGTCGCCGTCGCGATGCCCGCCCATGCCGTCGGCGACCGCCCACAGACGCACGTCGCTGCGATCCACGAAGGCATCCTGATTGGTGGTGCGCACCAGCCCGGTATGCGTCAACGCCGCCGAGCAGTACTCGGGGTGGATGTCTTCTTCGACCACTGTGTCTTCGAGCAATGCCGTCCCCTCGCGAGGGTCAAGGATGCGCGGCTAGCGTTCGCGGCCGCGCGCTTTCAGACGTTCGAGCTGCTGTTCGTAAGCCTTGGCGAATTCGCTGCCGAACAGATGGCGGTAGGTCGCATCCGCATCCTTCAGCCACTCGCCATACTTTTCGCAGTACAGGTCCCAGTAGCGCGGGCGGGCGGCGACCCCCAGGATCGAACTCTTCTTCTGCCGGTCGAATTCTTCCTGCAGGCGCTGCGGATCGAACTGCGCCAGCAGGGTTTCGAAGGTCAACCGCAGCGCGCCGAGCACCGCTGCCTGGTGATCGCTCATGTCGTGCATGGCTTCCTCGAAGGCCTCGGGCGGCGACAGGTAGGCCGGATTGCGCTTGACCAGCAGGTTGTGGAACGCATCGTCGGCGTTGGCGGAAAACTTCAGCGGATTGTTGTCCGCCACCTTGAACGCGGTGCTGCGAACCCGCAGCTCCTGCCTCATTCGCTCCCGGACGCGCAGCGTTTCCATCGTTCCGTCGACGACGACGCGCAGGATTTCACCAAAAGTACGCGCCAGCTCGCTCGATGGTTCGACGCCCTCGATGCCCGCCGCAGCCAGCAGCTCACGCATGTACGCAGCTTCGCCGCGGGATGTCGAGGCGGACCTTGCCGCACCGCGAACGGCCGGCGCAGGTTCTGCCGGACGCGGCGAAACCGCGGCCCGAGCCTGGGCTTTGGGTGTGGGCTGTGCTGCCGCGGCCGGACGCGACGCTTCAGGCCGGGCACGCCGCGGCTGCGGTGCTTTCGGCGACGTCAGCATCTCGCTCAGGCCGAACCATTCCGTGGCGTGCTCGTCGGCCACCGCAGCCGGACGCCGGCCGAGATTGGCCGTGTGCTCTTCCGCGTCCTGCTCGATGGATACCGCGATCTGGTAGGCATCGATGTAGAGCACGTCGCCATGCTCGAGCGGCTGCGCCTGGGTCTGGGGCAACCGTGCCTGCGGTGAGTTGAGGAAAACGCCGTTGGTGCTGGTGTCCTCGACGAAGAACCGCCCGTCGAGATAGCGGATCAGCGCGTGCCGGCCGGAAACATAAGGATCCGAGAACACCCAGTCATTGTCCGGCAGGCGGCCGATGGTGCCACCCACCGAATCGAAGACCTTGCGGCAGCCAGCCCCCAGCTCCGCGGCCTGTTCCCCCATCACTTCCAATGTCAGGATCATGCGAACTTCTTAATGGAATCGCCCCAGACTTTGCAACAACTCCGCTCCGGCAACGATAAGGGCGCGGCAACGATGGCGGTATCGGCCAAGAGTCGGTGAGAATACCCGGCCACCGCACGAGGCCCTCAGATCATGAAGCCAATCCTACGCGACGCCGCCCCGTTCCTGAGCAGGGCGCTGGCCTGCCTCCTGGTCGCCTGCAGTCTGTCCCAGGCCCAGGCCGCCGAGCCGGCGCCCGCGTCGCAGGTCACCGAAGGGTTCGTCAATGCGCCGATCGCCGAGGTGTGGCGGCTGTTCACCACCTCCGAGGGTTTCAAGACCACGGGTGCCGAGCAGGCCGAGGTGGACCTGCGCGTCGGCGGGCTGATCCGCGCCCACTACGATCCCAAGGGTGCGCTCGGCGACCCGGAAACCGTGGTCAACGAGATCCTGGCCTACGAGCCGCAGCGCATGCTGGCGCTGCGCATCAAGCAGCCGCCCGCCAGCTTTGCGTACCGGGATGCGGTCGCCGGCACCTGGACCGTCATCTACTTCACGCCTTCCGGGGAGGACATGACGCACGTGCGCATCGTCGGCCTGGGTTACCGCGACGACGCGCAATCGCAGGCGATGCGCCAGTTCTTCGAGAAGGGCAACCGCGCCACACTCGATCACATCGCGCAGCGCTACTGGCCCAAGTGCAAATTGTGCCTGCAGGAGGAAGCGGCGGCGCAATCCGGGAATTAAACTTCTCAACCGCACGACAAGAACCGACCTCGAGGCGGCATCGATGGATCGCGATTACATCCAGAACGAGCACATCGTCGATCGCTATCTGTCCGGCGACCTGATGGTGCGCGAAGCCCGTGAGTTCGAGAAATATTGCCTGGAGCATCCGGCTTTCCTGAACGAGATGCCGATCCCGGTGCGCCTGAAGGCACGGCTGGCGCGCCGGCCTCTGACCGACAGCGAAACCGGCATGTTCCAGGCGATCCCTTCCTCCGCCACACGCACTGCGCTGGAGGTCAACGACGAGGGCTTCGACGCCGAGGAAGAAAAGGAAGAGTGGAAGCGCAGCTACGCCGGCAGCGGCGGCAGCGCGAACCGCTGGGTGATCATGGGGCTGGGGCTGGCATTGATTGCCGCCATCGGCGCACTGGTGGCTTCCGCCATGCACTCCCGTTCGTTGAACGAGCAGATCAAGCAGGTGCGGCGCGACATCAAGATCACGCAGATGCAGCCCTACGCGGGCGTGCAGAACTACCGCTTGCAGCTCTCGCGCACCCAGCCTGCGCAGGCAACATTATCCCTGGGCTGGTTGCAACCGCCGCAGCGGCTGGACCTGACCTTCGATACCACCCAGAGCACCTACAACACCTTCCAGATCACCATCGACAAGGTCGACGGCGGGCGCGTCATGCAGATCCATCGCATCGCCCGCGATTCCAACAAGGAGCTGCGCCTGACCCTGAATTCCTCGGCGTTCGGTCCGGGCGACTACCTGCTGAAGCTCGATGGCTACACCTGGCGCGGGCAGCTGCAGGACGCGGGCTGGGTACGCCTGGGGCTGGAGTAGGAATCATCCATCTCGCAGCGTCGCCACAGGCGGATGATTCACCACCGAACGCGTCGCCAAGGTGCCGCTCAATCCGACCAGCACCGCACCGGACACCAGACCGACGATCCACACGACCGGATTGATGGTGTACTCGAGATTGAACACGCGCGTCGCAAGAAAGTAGCCGGCCACCGATGCGCTGAACGCCGCCAGCGTGCCAGCCAGCAGGCCCAGCGTAGTGAACTCGGCGGCGACTCCCTGCAACACCGTGCGACGGCTCGCGCCAAGCGTTCTCAGCATGGCGCTTTCATAACGGCGCTCATCGCGCGTCGCCTGAATGGCGGCCAGCAGCACGGTGATCCCGGCCAGCAAGGTAAAGCCGAAGACGTACTGGACCGCGAGCGACGCCTTGTCCATGACGCTGCGCACCTGCGCCAGGATGGCGTCGAGATCGATGGCGACCACTTCGGGAAAGCGCCGCACGAAATCCGTCATGATCGAACGTTGCTGCGCCGGCAGATGCACGCTGGTGATGAAGGTGCCGGCGGCGGCATCCAGCACGCCGGGCGAGAACACCATGAAGAAGTTCGGCCGGAACGAATCCCACTTCACCTCGCGGAAACTCGACACGCGCGCCCGGATCGTCTCGCCGGCCACGTCGTAGGTCAGCTCGTCACCCAGCTTGAGCTGCAAAGCGTTCGCCAGCTCGATTTCCACCGAGACCTGCGGCTGGTCGACATCGGCCGGCGTCCACCAGCGCCCGGCGACGATCTTGTTGTCGCTCTGCAGCCGTTCGGCCCAGGTCAGGTTGGCCTCGCGCTCCAGAAACTCCTTGGCACGATCGTTGGTCATCTGCAGCGACGAGGTTGCGATGCCGTTGATCGCCGTCAACCGCGCACGGACCATTGGCACCAGTTCCGGCGCCGGCACGTTGCGCTCCACCATGAACTCACGGATGGCCTCGCCCTGATCGGGGCGGATATTGATCATGAAATGGTTCGGCGCATCGGCCGGCAGGCTGGCGCGCCATTCTTCCATCAGATCGTTACGCACCACGGCGAGCAGCAACAGCACCATCAATCCCAGGCCGAATGCCACGATCTGAATGATGCTGTCGCGACCACGGCGTGCGATGTTCGCCATTCCGTAGCGCCATGCCACGCCGACGCTGCCTCGCAAGCGGCTCAGCAGCCGCACCAATAACCAACCTGCCGCGATCAGCGCAGCGAACGTCGCGAACGTGGCCGCCAACACATAGCTGAGCAACTTCACATCCCGCAGCAGCCAGCCGAGCAGTGCGATCAGAGCCGCCAGCGCCGTGCCGTACACCGTGACGTAGCGCAACGGCGGCGGTTCGAGATTGCGCCGCAGCACCCGAGCCGGCGGAGTGCACCGCAATTGCAACAGCGGCGGCAAAGCGAAGCCGACGAGCATCAGCACGGCGGTCATGAGGCCCAGCCACATGGCATCGAGCGAAGGCGGCGGCAACGTGCCGCGCACCAGATCCTTGAGCAGCATGCCTATGCCCGCTTGTGCCGCATACCCGACGATGGTGCCGGCGATTCCCGCTGCCAGCCCGATCAGCAGCAGCTCCAGCACGCTGATCTGCAATACCAGGCGCTGCGACGCACCCATGCTTTTCATCAGCGCCACGGTGTCCAGGTGGCGCGCGACGTAGCGCCGCGCCGCAATCGCCACCGCGATCGCGGCCAGCAATATCGTGACCAACGCAGCGAGATTCAGGAACCGTCCGGAGCGATCGATGGCTGAGCGGATCTGCGGGCTGGCCTCCTGCAGATCCACCAGCCGCTCGCTCGGCGTTTTGCGCGCCGCCAGTTCCTGCTTGAGCGCTGCAATCGCCGTCATGTCGCCTGCAAACAATGCCGCGTACGACACACGGCTGCCCGGCTGAACAAGGCCGGTCGCCGGCAGATCTTCCAGCCGCATCAACAGGGTCGGCGCCAGGTCCACGAAGGTGGAGCCCTGATCCGGGCGATAGTCGAGCACCTTGGTGATGGTCAGCTCGATCGTGCCGATGCTGAGACGATCTCCGACCTTTGCTCCCAGTTGCGCGAGCAGCCGCGCCTCCGGCCATGCTTCGCGAGGACCTGGGATGGAATCGATTTCGTAGCCTGTCTGGAACGGCGCATCGGCGACTTTCACGCGACCGCGCAGCGGATACCCATCCGAAACCGCGCGAATGGCGGTCAGGGCGCTTTCCTCTCCGATCAATACCACGCTGGGAAACGTCGCCAGCTCCGCGGTCTTCAGTCCTGCGGTGGCAGCTCTTTCGAAGTATTCGCGATTGATGGGGTTGGGTGATTGCAGGCGCAGATCGGCGGCCAGCACTTCGCCGGCTTGGCGGTCGACTGCACGGCTGACGCGACTGGTGAAGAAGCCTACCGCGGTGAGCGCGGACACGGCCACCAGCAGCGCCAGCAACAGCACGCCGAGCTCACCGGATTTGGCATCGCGGACGAGCGCCAGCACGGCCAGTCTCAGTGCTTTCATGGGCGCGGGCTCAACTGACGATCCGGCCGGCTTCGATGCGGATGGTGCGGCCGCAACGCTGGGCGATGGCCTGATCGTGGGTCACCACCACCAAAGTCGTGCGCGCTGCGCGGTTCAGCTCGAACAGCAGATCGATGATGCGCTCGCCCGTGGCCGCATCGAGATTGCCGGTGGGCTCGTCGGCGAACAGCACGGCCGGACTGGTCACGAAAGCTCTGGCGATCGCCACGCGCTGCTGCTCCCCGCCCGATAACTGTCGCGGATAGTGCTCGCGTCGCGGCGACAAGTTGACCTTGGCTAGAACTTCCGCTGCAGCCTCGCGCGCATTCGGCAAGCCGGCCAGCTCCAGCGGCAGCATGACGTTCTCGATCGCCGTCAGTGACGGCACCAGGTGGAAGCTCTGGAAGACGAAGCCGACATGGCGAGCACGCACCGCTGCGCGCCCATCCTCGTCCAGCGCGGTCAGCTCCGCGCCATTGAGCCACACCTGGCCGCTGGTCGGCTCATCCAATCCCGCAAGCAGGGCCAGCAGCGTCGATTTGCCCGCGCCGGACGCCCCGACGATGGCGACGGTTTCCCCGGCTGCAATGGCCAGATCCACCTGCGCCAGAATGGTCAGCGTCCCTTCGGGGCTGCTAACCTGCCTGCTGATCTTTTCTGCTTTCAGTACCGTGTCGGCCATGCTCATGGGTGTTCTTGGAGGGCGCGCTTACAAAATGACGGTGTATCGAGCTTATCTAAGACCCGTCTGGGCGATTTGGTTCGCCGCGTTGCTGGGCTGGTCCATTCCAGCGGCCGCCGCAACTGCGGGCAAGCCCGTCATTCTGGTCGTCGGTGACAGCCTGAGCGCCGGTTACGGCGTCGCCGTGGACGCCACCTGGGTCGCACTGCTGCAGAAAAGACTGGCCGCCCAAGGTTACGAATACGAAGTGGTGAACGCCAGCGTCAGCGGCGAGACCACAGGCGGCGCACGCACCCGCCTGCCGCGTGCGTTGCAGCTGCACCAACCGGCCATCGTGATTCTCGAGCTGGGCGGCAACGACGGCCTGCGCGGTCTGCCGCTCAAGCAGGTGCGGGGCAATCTCGAAACCATGCTGGAGCAGGCGCACACGGCAGGCGCGAAATCGCTGCTGGTGGGAATGCGTATCCCGGTCAACTACGGTCCGGCCTACACCCAGGGCTTCCATGCCCTCTACGGCGAGCTGGCGAAAAAATTCCAGACACCGCTGGTCGGATTCTTCATGGAGCGCGTGGCACTGGACTCGACACTGATGCAGGCCGACGGCATCCATCCCAACACACAGGCACAGCCCATCCTGCTCGACACACTGTGGCCGGCGCTGGCGCCGCTGCTTAAAAAGTAATCTCAAGGCTCCGGGGGGGATCCGACATGAACAAGATCTGGCTCAAGAACTATCCGGAAGGCGTGCCGGCGCAGATCAATCCCGATGAATACCGCTCGTTGCGGCAACTCATCGACGACAGCTGCACGCAGTTCGCGGATCAGCCGGCGTACACCAGCATGGGCCGCACCATCACGTACGCCCAATACCAAAAGCTGGCGCGTGACTTTGCCGCCTGGCTGCAACGGTCGGCAAAGCTGCAGAAAGGTGACCGCATCGCCCTGATGATGCCCAACGTGCTGCAGTACCCCATCGCCCTGTACGGCGCGATGCTGGCCGGCCTCACCGTCGTCAACACCAATCCGCTCTACACCGCTCGCGAACTGGAGCACCAGCTGACCGATTCGGGCGCCAAGGCAATCGTGATTCTCGAGAACTTCGCGCACACGCTGCAGGAAGTGATCGGGCAGACGCAACTGGAGACGATCATCACCACCAGCGTCGGCGACCAGCTGGGCTGGCCGAAATCCAGCATCGTCAACCTGGTGGTGAAACGGGTGCGCCGGCAGGTGCCGCATTGGGAGCTGCCCGGCTCGATCGACTTCAATCGCGCGCTCAACCAGGGCCGCTTCCTGGAGCTGACGCCGGTGGAGCTGGATCACGACGACATCGCTTTCCTGCAGTACACCGGCGGCACCACCGGTGTCGCCAAGGGTGCGATGCTCACCCATCGCAACATGGTGGCCAACATGCTGCAGTCGGCGTCGTGGATCGGCTCCGAATCGCGTGTGGGCAAGGATGTGGTCATCACGGCGCTGCCGCTGTACCACATCTTCGCACTGACGGCGAACTGGCTGGTGTTCCTCAAGCTCGGCGCGCACAACATCCTGATCGTGAACCCGCGCGATTTTCCAGCCTTCGTGAAGGAGCTGAAGAAGTATCCGTTCACCTACATCAGTGGCGTCAACACGTTGTTCAATGCGCTGCTGCATACACCCGGCTTCTCCGACGTGGACTTCAGCCGCCTGCGCATCACGCTCGGCGGCGGTATGGCCGTGCAACGCTCGGTGGCGGAACACTGGAAGAAGGTGACGGGCAACGTGCTCACGCAGGCCTGGGGACTGACCGAGACTTCGCCGGCAGCGTGCATCAATCCTTTCTCGGCGCCGTACAACGGTTCCATCGGCCTGCCCATCTCCTCTACCGAAATCAGCATTCGCGACGATGCCGGCAAAGACTTGGGCGTGGATGAGATCGGCGAGATCTGCGTGCGCGGACCGCAAGTGATGGCCGGCTACTGGAACCGGCCGGACGAGACCGCCCAGGTGATGCTGGACGGCGGCTGGCTGCGCACCGGCGATATCGGGCGGCTCGACCCCGAAGGCTTCGTGTTCATCGAGGACCGCAAGAAAGACATGATCCTGGTGTCGGGCTTCAACGTGTACCCGAACGAAATCGAAAGCGTGGTGGCGACACACCCTGGTGTGCTGGAGGTCGCTGCAGTGGCGCAGCCGGACGAGCACTCGGGCGAGGTGGTCGCGGTCTTCGTGGTGCGCAAGGATCCGACCCTGACCGAGCAGCAGATCATCGAGCACGCCCGCACCGAGCTCACCGGCTACAAGGTGCCCAAGCACGTGTACTTCAGGAATGAGCTGCCCAAGACCAACGTCGGCAAGATCCTGCGGCGGGCGCTGCGGGACGAGCTGCCGAAGGTGACGGCGTAGAGGGCGCTTCTACGTAGCAGCTGGATATTTGGTACGTGCGCTAGTACGGAGCGGTTGTGCCAAGCGTCGTTCTGGCCGGCAAGACCAGTACCCATGGTGGTCGTGAGGAGCATCCTGCCAGGCGTCGTTCTGGGCGGGGCCACACATTTCCAGGACCGCACGTAAATACGTCCCTGTAGGCTTGCTCACTCGGAACATCCTGTTCCTCCTCTCATCGAAGAAAATGGGTGGCCCCGCCCAGAACGACGCCCGAAAGAGCACACCAACGTCTCCTTTCCGGAAGCGCGCTCTTCGAGCGCCACGGACACTAGAAGCCTCTGCGGTTGCGGCGGGAGTGTCTCGTTTCGGGAGCCTCGAAAACAGGATGTTTTCGACGGCAGCCCCAGGGAGGGGTTCACGGCGGTCCCGAAACGAGACACCCTCTCTGCAACCGCACACTGCTCATCGAAGCTGCTCTTTGAACTTCCAGGCCTGCCCAAACCGCTCGCCTCAAACGAGCACCGCCTCTTAATTGAGCAGGCCGGCAACGAAGCAATCGGCACCGCCCTCATCTCGTCACGCCGCACAGGCGGGCATCTAGAACCATGGATTCCCGCTTTCGCGGGGAATGACGTAGCACAGATTCAAAGGGTACAGGCCACTCACTTGAGTGCGCCCCGACGCACCCGTCGCTTACCGGTGATACGCCGGGCTCAGCTCATGAACCGCGGCAATCATGGCACCCGCGTGCTCCGGCGGGATCTG
>DATMEZ010000173.1:0-4002 GCA_035556415.1 Povalibacter sp. | reverse complement strand
TCATCTTGCAGCCAATATGCCACGCCGCAGCGTGGTGGGCGGTACAGGGTTCGAACCTGTGACCCCTACCATGTCAAGGTAGTGCTCTACCGCTGAGCTAACCGCCCGAAGGGGTGCGAATTCTAGCCCGCGGGTCCGCCGCTGCACAAGCGAAGCCGGTCGCCGGCGGGCGAAGGTCGCCCCTGCGTCGGGCCGCCGCCAGGTCCCTGGCAACTGTCTCCGTCGCAGGCTCCCGGCGCTCGCCAAGGGCACCGGCCCCAATCTGAGCCCGGGCGACGACCGGAAACCACAATGCGCCGCGCGGGAGCGACAGAAGCCACGCGCTTTTGCGGACTGCGCCGAATCCGCTGCCCCCGCCCGCGTGGAAATGACGATCAGGGTTGCCGAGACCCCCTGCCGGGCCGCCAAGGCCGCTATCAGCCCGCCAGCATCGCGTCTTTCAGCCGGCGGATGCGGTCGCGTACCTGCGCGGCCTCCTCGAACTCCAGGTCGCGCGCGTGCTGGTACATCTGCTGCTCCAGCGCCTTGAGCTGCGCCGTAGCCTGGGCCGGGTCGAGCGCGGCGTAATCCTCGCTGGCTTCGGCGACCTGGCGCTGCCTGCCACGGCCCTTCTTCTCGGTGGAGGGATCGGGGCGCGCACCTTCCATGATATCGACGATGTTCTTCTGCACCGACTGCGGGGTGATGCCGTGCTCGGTGTTGTACTCGACCTGCTTGGCGCGGCGACGGTCGGTCTCGTCGATCGCCCGCTTCATCGAATCGGTGATCCGGTCCGCATACAGGATCGCCTTGCCGCGGAGGTTGCGGGCGGCGCGGCCGATGGTCTGGATCAGCGAGCCGGTCGAACGCAGGAAGCCTTCCTTGTCCGCGTCGAGGATCGCCACCAGCGACACCTCGGGCATGTCCAGGCCCTCGCGCAGCAGGTTGATGCCGACCAATACGTCGAACTTGCCCAGCCGCAGGTCGCGGATGATTTCGACGCGCTCGACCGTGTCCACGTCCGAGTGCAGGTAGCGCACGCGGACATCGTGCTCGCCGAGGTAATCGGTGAGGTTCTCGGCCATGCGCTTGGTCAGCGTGGTGACCAGCACGCGGTCGCCCATCGCCACGCGCAGGTTGATCTCGCCGAGCAGGTCGTCGACCTGGGTCGCCACCGGGCGGATCTCCACCTCCGGGTCGATCAGGCCGGTCGGGCGCACCACCAGCTCCACCACCTGCCCCTGCGACTTCTCCAGCTCGTACTCGCGCGGGGTGGCCGAGACGAAGATCGTGCGCGGCGACCGGCCTTCCCACTCCATGAACTGCAGCGGCCGGTTGTCGAGCGCGGACGGCAGCCGGAAGCCGAACTCCACCAGCGTTTCCTTGCGCGAGCGGTCGCCCTTGTACATCGCGCCAATCTGCGGGACGGTCACGTGCGACTCGTCGACCACCAGCAGCGCATCGGGCGGCAGGTAGTCGAACAGGCACGGCGGCGCCTCGCCGGGCATGCGCCCGGTCAGGTGCCGCGAGTAGTTCTCGATGCCGTTGCAGTAGCCGACCTCGGCCATCATCTCCAGATCGAACTGGGTGCGCTGCTGCAGCCGCTGCGCTTCCACCAGCTTGTTCTGCGCGTAGAACTGCTCCAGCCGCTGCGGCAGCTCGTCCTTGATCGCGTTGATGGCGTCCAGCACGGTGCGGCGCGTGGTGACGTAATGCGACTTCGGGTAGATCGTGTAGCGCGGCAAGGTGCGCAGGGTCTCGCCGGTGAGCGGATCGAACAGGGTCAGCTTCTCGATCTCGCCGTCGAACAGCTCCATCCGCAGTGCTTCGGAATCCGACTCCGCGGGATGCACGTCGATCACCTCGCCGCGCACCCGGTAGGTGCCGCGGCGCAGCTCGGTGTCGTTGCGGGTGTACTGCATCTCGGTCAGGCGGCGGATCAGCTCGCGCTGGTCGATGCGCTCGCCACGCACCATGTGCAGCACCATCTTGAAGTACTCGTTGGGGTCGCCGAGGCCGTAGATCGCCGACACCGTGCAGACGATGATCGCGTCGCGCCGCTCCAGCAGCGCCTTGGTCGCTGACAGCCGCATCTGCTCGATGTGCTCGTTGATCGAGCTGTCCTTGTCGATGAACGTGTCGGACGACGGGATGTACGCCTCGGGCTGGTAGTAGTCGTAGTAGCTGACGAAGTACTCCACCGCGTTGTGCGGGAAGAACGCCTTGAACTCGCCGTACAGCTGCGCCGCCAGGGTCTTGTTCGGCGCCATCACCAGGGTCGGCTTCTGCACCTGCTGGATCACGTTGGCGATCGTGTAGGTCTTGCCTGAACCGGTCACCCCGAGCAGCGTCTGCTTCGCCAGGCCGCTCTCGAAGCCCTCGACCAGCTTCTCGATCGCCTGCGGCTGGTCGCCCGCCGGTTCGTAGGGGGCGACGAGCTGGAAGCTGGCGGGATGGAGGGCGTCGGACATGGGGTCGGGGGCGGGAGGCGCATCGGCCAGTCTAGCGAGTCCACGGATATGGGGCCGCACGGCTGATGGGCAACCACCTATTGCAGCGCAAAGGATCATGACCACGTGCCTCAAAGCTCCCAGGGCTGGAACAGCGCGCCCGGAGGCAACTGATCGCGCATCCGGCAGGCGCTCCCGGCCGTGGCCGCCCGCGCGGCAGCCCGCTTGCTGCGCCGGCCCTGCGCCCGCCGCGGAGAATTCCGACACGGATCTCAGGCTTCCCCCACGAAAGTCCGCCAGCACCACCGATATCCACCCCTAAACACACCTCCTAACCTGTCCGTTCCACAGGCATGGAGCCAAACATGAACCGCAAGGAAGCAGGTTTTTCCCTGATTGAACTGGTCGTCACGCTCTCCGTGATGGCGATAATCCTGACGATCGCCCTGCCCTCTTTCGCAGCCATGGTGCAGAGGTCCCGCGCGTCCAGCACCTACCACCTGCTCACCACATCCTTTGCCGCGGCTCGGTTGCAGGCGGTCAAGGACAATGCGCCGGTGACCGTCTGCCCCAGTAGCGATGGACGCACATGCCGGGACGACATGATCTGGAGCAACGGCTGGATCCTTTACCAGGATCCCGGCCAAGATGACCAGCCGCGGACCGCAGACATGGTGATCCAAAGGTTCGAGGGCCTTGACGACAGCTTGCAGCTCAGGAGTACGGCCGGCCGCAAGCGCGTGCGTTTCCAATCCACCGGCTGGGCCTTCGGCAGCAACCTGAGCGTCCGCCTGTGCCACACGGGGAAAAATGAGAGCGAATTCCTCGGCAGCGTTATCGTCAACAACGCTGGCAGGGCCCGGACCGAACGCCAGCGTGAGCCCACGCCCTGCCCGTTCATCGCCGAAGCCGGGTAGGCCGTCACAGCCGATCGCAGGTGCCTTTGCAGGTTCTTGCTTGACCCGGGCGCCCCACCGCCTAAAATACCCGTCCCCGCCCGAATAGCTCAGCTGGTTAGAGCACTTGACTGTTAATCAGGGGGTCGCTGGTTCGAGTCCAGCTTCGGGCGCCAGATTGCTGTACACGGGTGTTCGCCAACATCCGGCATCGGATCAAAAGGTCCGGTAAAAACAAGCAGATGCAAGATTCTGATGCCCGCGGACGTCCACCGACGTCCGCGGGCATCGTCGTCTGGTGTGAGTAGATTTGTGAGTAGATTTGCGGTCCGCGATGGTGCGGACCACAGTCACTCCACCGCCCGTTCGGCAGTAATCGCACTACTGCGCGGCGTGTCCACTGTTGCGGACCATCCGCACCCGATAGAACGTCGGAGATGAAGCTCTCCGACACCCGTATTCGTGGTCTCAAGCCGCGAGACCGGATCTACCGCCTGGGAGATGGTCACGGCCTGTGCCTGGAGATCACGCCTTCCGGCTCCAAGCTCTGGCGCTACCGCTATCGATGGGCAGGCAAGCCCACCATGCTGTCATTGGGTGCCTACCCGGGCGTTGGCCTAGCAGAAGCTCGCAGGAGAGTCTTGGAACTTCGAGAGCAACTCGCTTCAGGGGTCGAT
>DATMEZ010000172.1:0-61925 GCA_035556415.1 Povalibacter sp. | reverse complement strand
GTGATGATGTCCGGCGTGACGTCGTACATGTTGGCCGCGAACGGATAGCCGGTGCGGCCGACACCGCACTGCACTTCGTCGAAAATCAGGATCGAGCCGTTCTCGCTGCAACGCAGGCGCAGCGCCTGCAGGAATTGCTTGGGCAGATCGACGGCCCCGGCCACCCCCTGCACCGGCTCGACGATGACCGCGGCAGTGCGGTCGTCGATCAGCGAGCCGAGCCGGTCGATGTCGCCGGGCTTGATGAACTTCACGCCGAACGGCTTGGCCGGGAAGCCGTACCACTTCTTCTCCGCGCCCCACGTCACCGCGCCAGCGGCGGCGGTGCGACCATGAAAACTGCCTTCGATCGCAACGATCTCGGTGCCGCCGGTCATCTTGCAGGCGAGCTTGAGCGCGTTCTCGTTCGCTTCCGCGCCGGAGTTGACGAAGAAGATGGTGTCGAGTCCCAGGCCGCAGAACTTGGCCAGCCGGGTGGCGGCACGACGCCGTACGTCGAGTGGCACGGCGTTGCTCTGGAAGCAGAGCTGGCGCGCCTGCTGGGTCAGTGCCTCCACCCAGCGCGGATGGTTGTAGCCCAGCGCGGCGACGGCGTGACCGCCGTACAGATCCAGAACCCTGCGGCCGTCCGGCGTGTGCAGGTAGACGCCTTCGGCGTCGATCACTTCGAGCGGAAACTGCGCAAAGACCGGCGCCAGATGGTCGCTCGGCGCAGCGGCCGGCCCGGCATCTCTCAAAGGAACTACGTTGCTCATGTCGTCTCTCAGGTCCAGCCGGGGGCGGGCGCGCTCAGACCGGCCGTTTCTTCGAATCCGAACTGGCGGTTCAGCCACTGCATGCCGCCACCGGCGGCGCCCTTGAGCAGGTTGTCGATCACGCAGAACGCGACCACCGAATTGCCGTTGGCGGCGGCGCTCAGGAAGGAATAGTTGCTGGCGGCAACGTCTTTCACGTGCGGCATTTCAGGCGCGACCCGGATGAACGGCTTGCCGCGGTAGAAGTCACTGAAAGCGGCCAACAATTCCGGCGTCTTGATCGCGCGCTTGGCAGTCGCCTGCACGGTGACATGAATGCCGCGCGCAAACGGTCCCGAGTGCGGCACGAAATTGATCTCAGCCTGCACATCCGTAGTGGCATGCGCCAACGCGGCAATCTCGGGTGCATGTCGATGCGACAGCGCGTTGTAGGCGTACAGATCGCTGTGACGCTGCGGATGATGCGTGCCGGCGACGGGTGTACGGCCTGCGCCGGTGCTGCCGGTGACGCCGCTGACGAATAGACGCGGCTCGGCAATGCCGAGCTTCAGCAGCGGCACACTCGCAAGGAGCACAGCGGTCGCGAAGCAGCCGGGATGTGCGATGTGCGTGGTCCGTGCCGAATCGAGATGCTCAGGCACGGCGCAGGTGAACTGCGCGATACGATCGGGCGCGCCATGAGCATGCTTGTAGACAGCTTCGTACGCGCCGGCGCTCGTATAGCGGTAGTCTGCCGACAGGTCGATCACCTTCGGTTTCGTGCCCTTGGCTTCGGCAGCGCGCAGCACCTCGTCGATCAGCTTGGCTGCTACGCCGTGCGGTGCGGCTGAGATGACCGCGCTTTCGGGCAGCGAACCGACCAGCTGCTTGATCTCTTCCATGCTCGAGAATTTCAGCTCCGGATACATCGGCGCCAGGTGCGCAAACCATTTCGCCACCGGTTCGCCGGGCTGGCTGTCGGACAGCACCGCTTGCAGCTTCAGATTCGGATGCGCGGCGATCAGGCGCAGCACTTCGCCGGCCACATAGCCGGTGCCGCCCAGGACGATCGCGGGAACCTTTGCACTCTCTCGACTCATGATCTCCACTCTTGCGCGTCGGCTTTCGGGGCCTCAACAATCAGGCACTTCCATCGTGAATGACCGAAGGCTCCGTCATGTCCGCGCAGGCGGGCATCCATCTGGATTCCCGCCTGCGCCTGCGCGGGGGCAGGCTTTACGCGGGAATGACGAGGGCACCATCCATCAGGCGTCCTGCACCACCGATTTCGACAGCTGCGCCGGACTCAGATTGAGCGACTCGATCACGCGGTCCGCCAGCGCCACGCCATCCGTAATCGCGTTGAACGCCGGCACACCGAACTGCTCGCGAATGATGTCCACGCCAACAGCGTTGTCGGTGGCCGGGCCAGTGACGACAGACGGCTCGATACCGAACTTCTCGCGCAGCAGCTTCACGCCGCCCCACGCTGCGACCGGATCGTTCGCCGACAGCACGACGGACGTCAGCGCGCTACGAATGTCCGGTGCCGACAGGATCGCTTCCACGCCGTACGCGCCGAGGATGCCGTCGCCGAGCTCGAACACGATCACGTCGGGCTCGCCTTGCGACATTTCGGTCAACAGCGCTCGCGTGATGGCAGGGCCGGTCTTCGCGGTCGTCGTGACGACGCCGAGGTCGGTGAAGATCATGCTGCGGCTGGCACCGGCATCTTCCATGGCCAGGATGTCACGGCGCAGCGATACGCCAGTGGCCTTGAAGGCATGCACGTTGAGGCCGCGATGCCGCATGCGTGCAACGATGGCGCAGGCGGCCGCCGTCTTGCCGGCTTCCATGCAGGTTCCGGCCAGCGCCACCACCGGCACGTT
The DNA here is from genome assembly GCA_035556415.1 of Povalibacter sp. Taxonomy (GTDB): domain Bacteria; phylum Pseudomonadota; class Gammaproteobacteria; order Steroidobacterales; family Steroidobacteraceae; genus Steroidobacter. The sequence continues at coordinate 59,302 of DATMEZ010000172.1, read as the reverse complement.
GCGCGTGTTCACCGTGGCGTCGTAGTCGAGACGGCGATAGCCGACCCGCGCCGGCACGCCGATGCGCTCGCCCAAGTACGGGAACTGCAGCACCACGCCCATGATGCGGATGTCGAACGGCCGGCCTTTTTCCGGGTTGGCCGAATCGCACACGCCCAGCACGCCGCCGATGTTCAGCACCTGGATCACGTCGCCGACCTCGACCTTTTCCGGCAGGTGGCCGGAATAACCGAACAGCGCCTGCCGGTGGCCGAGCGCGCCGACGATGATGTTGCCCTTGGCGACTTTGGCCATGCGGCCGCTGGTCAGCTCCAGCGTGTTGTACGTGGACTTGTTGGTGAGGATCTCGCCCACCAGCACCACACCTTCCTCGCACGGAATGTCCGTGGTGGCGACACGCAGTTCATGACCCAGGTTCAACGCCTGGGTGATGGAAGCAATCTTGTCGACGACGACGGTTTTCATGGCCTTTGAGTCACACACCTTTATGGATCGAGGCAGGGGAGCTACTGGCCGGCACGGGCCCAGAACATGCCCGGCAGACCGACCATCTTGGAAAAGCCCAGCGCATCCGCGGCGGTCCATTCACCGGCCGCCTCGCCATAGACGCCTTTGGAGGCGGCCATGATCGAGTACGGCGAGGTCACGCCTTCGACGAACGCGCTGCCGGGGCGATACAGGATCTTGACGTCACCGGTGACGCGTGCCTGCGAGTTGACGAACAGGGCTTCGATGTCGCGGCATACCGGATCCAGGTGCTGACCTTCGTGGACCAGATCGCCGTACGGGCCGGCCAGCATTTCCTTGACGCGCTGCTGACGGCCGGTCATCACCAGTTTTTCCAGCTCGCGATGCGCGCCGATCAGCACTTCGGCAGCCGGCGCTTCGAAGGCGACACGGCCCTTGGTGCCGATGATGGTGTCACCCAGGTGGATGCCGCGGCCGATGCCGAATCTGGCGCCGATCGCTTCGAGCTTTTCGATCAGCGCCACCGGGTCGAGCCTGGCGCCGTCGAGGCTGACCGCAACGCCCTGGTCGAAGCCGAGGGTGTGCGACTCGGGCGCCTGTGGCTTGGCGAACGCTGCCTTCGACAGCACCCAGGCATGATCCGGAATGCTGCCTTCGGAGGTCAGCGTTTCCTTGCCGCCGATGGTGACGCCCCACAGGCCGCGATTCACCGAATAGGCCGCACCGTACGGCGGGATCGGCAGGTTGCGTTCCTGCAGGTACTCGAGCTGGTCGGGCCGCTTGAAGGCGTTGTCGCGCACCGGCGCGAGAATGGTCAGCTCTGGCGCCAGCGTGCGCAGCGCCACTTCGAAGCGAACCTGGTCGTTGCCGGCCGCGGTGCAGCCGTGGGCGACGATCTTGGTGCCCAGCTTGCGTGCCCATTCGGCAATGGTCTGCGCCTGCATGACGCGCTCGGCGCCGACGCACAGCGGATACATCTGGCCGCGCTTGATGTTGCCGATGACCAGGTACTTCAGCACCTGATCGAAATACGCCTGGCGGGCTTCGACCAGGATGTGGTCTTTCGCGCCCAGCGCACGTGCGCGCTCATCCAGTACTTTCGCGGCGTCGGCGTCGATGCCGCCGGTATCGACACACACGGTGATGACGGGACGGCCGTAAGTGGCCCCCAGCCACGGCACCAGGAACGAGGTGTCCAGACCGCCGGAGAAGGCGAGAAGAATGGGCTCGGAGCCAGCGGGCAAGGATGGATTCATGGGATGAAGCAACGTTCGTGGGATGGGTCCGGTCCGCCGCGGCGACACCGGATGTCGTCAGATACGGAAGATTTCGCGCAGACGCTCGCGCAGCTTGCGCTGGGCGCGGCCGTCTTCGGTGGCGATGAAAATGGCGTCGTCGCCGGAAATGGTGCCCACCACTTCGGGCCAGCTGGACTTGTCGATGGCGACGGCCACGCTCTGCGCCGTGCCGGTGGTGGTCTTGATCACCGTGAGCGCATCGCCGGCGGTGCGGATCTCCAGTACGAAGTTGCTTACGGCGGCGAAATGATTCGGCGGCAGCGCGTCATCCGCGGGCGGCACGATGTAACGGTCGCCCGCCTTGGCTACGCCCAGCTCACGCAGGTCACGGCTGACGCTGGACTGCGTGGCGTCGATGCCCTGCTTGCGCAGCACCTTCACCAGCTCGTCCTGGTTGTGCACGGTCGACTCCCGGATGATCCGGAGAATCGCGGCGCGACGGGACAGGGAAGGGTTCGGTTCGGCGGCCATGGACGAAACGGGCACGAATACCTGATTGCATAAAAACGCAGGCATCTTGCATAAATATGCAAACGCTGTCAACGCCACCCGGCGCGCTGATTCATTGCAGCATGCGGGTCTTGCGCGCCCGCCACAGCCCGTCACCGAGGTAGATCGCGATGGCCAGCCAGATCAGCGCAAAACCCAGCGCCCGCGAGCGCTCGAACGGCTCGTGGAAGGCGAACACCGCCAGGATCAGCTGGATGGTAGGACCGATGTATTGCAGTAGTCCGACGGTGGAATAAGGAATCCGCCGCGCGCCGTAAGCGAACAGCACCAGCGGCAGCGCGGTTACCGGCCCGCCGAGCGCGAGCAACAAGTTGGTGCCGAGGCTGGCGTTGCCCAGCGCGCCGACGCCGGTGGCCTCGCACCACAGCAGGTAGCCGACGCCGATCGGCAGCACCAGCAGTGTCTCGGCGGCAAAGCCGGGCAGGGCCTCGACGGTCACTACCTTGCGCAGCAGGCCATACATGCAGAACGAGAACGCCAGGATCAGTGCGATCCAGGGCGGATGACCGACGCTCCAGGTCAGGTAGACCACGCTCACGGCGGCGATGCCGACGGCGGTCCATTGGGCGCGATTCAATCGCTCCGACAGCACGAACACGCCCATCAGCACGTTCAGCAGCGGATTGATGAAGTAACCCAGGCTGGCCTCGACCGCGCGATCGTTGATGATGGCCCACACGTAAACCAGCCAGTTGGTGCTGATGAACACGGCGGTGGCCAGCAGGCGCAGCCGCCTTTTCGGATCGGCCAGCGCGGCCCCTACCTGGCCCAGTTCGCCGCGGACGGCCAGCCAGCCGATGGCGAACAGGCAGCCCCACATCATCCGGTGCGCCGTGACCTGCAGTACCGGCACCGCCTGCAGCGCCTTCAGATACAGTGGCAGCAATCCCCAGGCGAAAAATGCAATCGATGCCGCGGCCAGACCGCGACCGTAATCCTGCGAAGTCGATGGCGCCGTCGCGCGAGCGTTCATGAGTATGGGAACCGAACGGGGCGCGTGATCATAGAGCTTTTGACGCGGGCTGTCTGATTCGCCGCGGGCGTGCCGGCGCGGTGTTGCCAGCGATCGCGCAGCGCGCCAATCTTCCCGCTGGCTTCTTATTCCATCGTCCAATGCCATGACCGCAACGATCGATCTTGCCCGCCGCCTGCTGGCGCTGGGACAAACCGGACTGCATTTCACGCCGCAGGAATACGATCGCGAGCGCTATCAGGAGGTCGTGGACATCGCGACCCGCCTGCTGGAGGCGGAGTCGGGCATGGCCGCGCAGCAGCTGCACGAAACCTGGTTTGTCGAAGACGGTTACGCCACACCCAAGATGGATGTACGCGGTGCGATCTTTCGCGACGAACGCGTGCTGCTGGTGCGTGAGACGACGGATGGCAAGTGGACGCTGCCCGGCGGTTGGGCCGACGTCAATGACAGTCCGTCGTATGCGGTCGAGAAAGAGATCGAACAGGAGTCAGGCTTCCGTGCGCGCGCCGTCAAGCTCGCGGCGCTTTACGACCGTAACAAGCACGAGCATCCGCCCTACCTGTTTCATGCCTGGAAGGCTTTCTTCATCTGCGAGATCACCAGCGGTGCGCCGCGGCTGAGTCATGAAACGGATGGCGTGGACTTCTTCACGCTCGACGCGCTGCCTGAGCTATCCACCGGGCGTTCCACCGCAGCGCAGATCCGTCGCATGTACGAGCACCACCTGGACCGGGAGCGGCCGACGGAATTCGACTGATGCTGCGCATCGCTCAGATGCGGCTATTCTTCGCTCGCGATACCGCGGGCGGCTATTGCCGCTCGATCGTATATTCCGCGTCCGCGCTCTGGTTCTCGCCGGCCTCCATCTTCAGCACCCACTTGTCGCTGATGGTGTAGCGCAGCTTGAGCGTATTGATGGATTCGGTGAGCGAGATGCCGTAGCTGACGAACAATCGCGGCGACAGGAATTTGCCCAGCACCAGCGAGGCGTTCTTCTCGCCGGAGGATTCGATGCTGCTTTCCACGCCCACTTCCTCCAGCCCGAGCCGGCGGCCGAGCTGCGACGCCAGCAGTCCGCCGCCCTGCAATGCCAGCGTGTCGCGGGCCGAACTCATGGTGGCTGCATCGCCGCTCTGCATGCTGTCGATGCCCTTGCCCACCAGCAGGTAGGAGACGATCTGGGTCTGCGGCATCGACGGATCGGAGAAGAACGACAACCGCGGCGAGCGCAGTGTGCCACGCACGTTCATGCCGACTTTCACGGTTTCCAGTTTGCGCTGCGCTTCGATGTCCAGGGCCGGATCGTCAAGCGATGAAGCATCGAACAGCAGGCGGCCGCGCGTAATGTCGAGTTTCTGGCCGTACGCCTCATAACGACCATCGGCAACGCTCAGCTCGCCGCGGCCGATGGGCGTGGCGCCGGTCGCTACGGTCGTGCCGACGCCGCCGGTGATGCGGCCCTGCAATCCGAATGCGTCGACGCGTACGTCATCGCCCATGTCGATGCGGATATCGCTGCGTACCGTCAGGCGACCTTCGCGTTCCGCCGGATGCTCGCCGACGTAACGGGCATCGTCCGACGCCTGCACCGCGCCCGACAGATTGACCGGCTGGATGCGCGCGCTGGGAATCATGACGTCGCCGGTCGCTTCGATATGCGTGCCGTCGATCTGGAATTTGAGATCCGGCGAAGCAACGACGCGATACTCCGTCAGATCCGCGACCAGCAGGTTCTGTCCGCGCAACTGCAGTTCGCCATGAGGTACGCCGCCGCGCCAGGAAAGATGTCCGCCGACGTTCAGCTGTCCCTCGCCGGCCTTGCCCGAGCCGTTGAAGTCCAGGCCGTTGCTTTCGAGATCGGCAACCAGATGCAGTTCGCGCAACGCGAGGTTGACGCGGTAGGTGTCGAATGCCCCATTGTCGAGCTCGACGCGCCCACTGATCTCCGGTGCGGCCAACGTGCCGTGAACGTCGACGTTTGCCGTGAGCAGGCCGGCGGCGTTGTCGATTTCCTCGAATACGATCGGCAGGATGTTCGCGTCCGCAGCTCGCGCTCGGATGTCTCCCGTCAGCGGCAGATGCAGCAGATCATTGCTGCCGTTGCGTGCGATCTGTGCGTTGGCATAAAGGAACGTATCCGCGAATGCCTGCACACCCAGCGAGAAATCGACACGCTGCGCGTCGGCGGTGGCGGCCAGACCGCCGTTGCCGAGGTTCAAGGTCTCGGGATCGGCGCCGACCGGTCGATAGATGATGGCTGCATCGATGATGCGAGCGCCGGCCTCGGCCTGCCACGGCTGACCGGGCGTGCCGGATGCGTGAACGCGGCCTTCGATGCGGCCGGAATACTGCGCTTGCTCGCCCGGGGGCGGCAGCATCGCCGCCAGCGGCAACTCGTAGCCCGAGACCGTGCCTTCCCACGGACCGTTGCGCTGCCACTTGCCTTCGGCGCAGAACTGGCCGTTGCCGAGCGCGATGCAGAACTGTTCCACCGATGCCCGATTGCGCGCAACCAGGAAGTTGGCCGGCTTGCGCATGACCAACGGATCGCCGGTGCGGCGGCCGTCGGAGATTTCGGTGGCGTACAGCGTGCCGGTCCAGGCTTCCTGGGCGTAGTTGCCATCGATCTGCAATTTTGCGTGTTGCGGCTTCTCGCCGGCGCCCGCTACTCCGAGCATGTCGATGTCGATGCGGTGATTCTGCGCAACGCCGGTGCCGTCGATCTGCACGGACTCGACCAGCGGCTCACCGTGTCCGCCGCGGTGTGCGCGTATCGACAAGCGTGACGGATTGCTGCCGCCCAGGTCCACGTCGCCATCGAGTGCCAGCTGATCGACGCGCCAGGCGTCATATCGCAATCCCTGAGCCTGGAGATTTGCAACCACGCGCGGAGCCTTCAGTGGTCCGTGTGCACTGCCGGTGAAATCCACTTTGCCTTGAGCCTGTGGCAGCAGCGTGTGCAGCGACTGTGCTTGCAGCGACCAGCGCGCGTCGATCGTGTCGCGCAGGGTTCCGTCCAACACGAGCCGGGTATCGCCGAGACTGACGTTCACGTTCTGAGCGCGCCAGGTTTTGCCATCGTGCTCGACGAACCCGCCACCGCTCACTCGCTGCTCGCGCAGCGTTCCGGACAATCCGGCCAGTGTGGCGCTGAAGCGTGCCTGCTTGTCCAGGCCTTGCCCTTTGCCGTCGAGGTTGAAGCTGACGCGTCCGGGGAATTGCTCATGGGCATGTCCCGGATCGAGGTCGATGGCCTTGGCCGACAACGTCCACGCACGGGGTTGCTGGAATTGCAGCGAGCCTGCGCCGGTGACGGCGCCTTCGAGCGTGCGAATGGCGAACTGCTTGAGGGTGATCTGTTCCTTGTTCAGCACGCCATTGGCCGTGCCCTCGCTTTCGCCGACCGACGGCGCAATGAGCTGTGCGCTCAGTGCGTACTCGTACGGAAGCGGCCCGCGCAGCGTGAGGTTGCCGTGGGCACTGCTGAGCATTGGTTTTTCATGCAGCGGCCACTGCAGATCCGTCCACTGCGCGGCGACGTCGATGGTCGGCGCATCGCCGTCGAACTGCGCGCTGCCTGCGAGGTGCAGGCGCGCCGGCGACTCATTGATCGAAACATCCGCTGTGCTGATCTCCAGAGTGCGCTGCGCGAATGTGCCCTGAGCGTCGAGTGTCAGGTCGCGGCTATCGAATTCCGGCACGCCGATGTTGCCGGTGACGTGGATGTTGTCGGGCTGCGCTTCGACCTTCAGGGCGATATTGCGGAACGAGACCGGCGGCTTTTCCATCCAGGGTTCCAGCGATATCGCCGAGGAGATGACCTGGCCCGCGACGTGCCATTGGTCCTGTGGGCGCGTAAACAGTGCCTCGACATCGACGACGTGCGGACGTTGCAGCGCCGCTTTGATGGCGAGCTTGTCGATGGTGCCGCTGACCTGCGCGTTGCCGGCAATCTCGGTGCCCCGCTCCAGCCGCAGATTACCGTCGGCCTTGAATTCCAGCGCCAAAGGATCCTGGGCTCGCAGGCGGCCATTGCCGGTGATCCCGAACTGCGGTGCATCGATGCGAAATTCACCGATACGCAGATTTCGCGGCGAGATGCGTGCGCGTCCCTGCAGCCGCTCGGCTTCGATGGCGGTGCCGTCGATGTTGACGTAGCGCAGCCGGGTGAAATCCAGGCTGCGTGCACTGATGCGCATGAAGCTCGGCAGAAAACGCATCGGCTTGCCGCTGGACGGCGTCGGCGGCGCTTGCCGGATTTCAACCAGCGTGTCGCGCGCGGTCAGGGAGTTGACGCGCACCGTCTGCACGAGCAGGTCGCGCAGCTGCAATTGCGCAACCAGATCATGGCTGACGATGTGGACGTGCGGATTGTCGATCTCGAAGCGCTCGACCTGCAACGGTCCGGACAGGGTGCCGGACAGACCTTCGATGCGAACGCCGAACCGTTCCAGCCGATGCAGCTGGCCGGCAATCAGCGCAACCCCGGTCTGCGTGTACAGCACCGTTCCGACCAGCGCGAGCGGCGCCACGATCAGCAGTACGAAGACGATGATGAAGATCCACTTGCGCACTCAGCGAACCTTAGAAGAGTGTCGAGATGTACAGATGGACGCGCGGACTGCGGCCGGATACCGACAGCGGCTGCGCCACGTCGACGCCGAAGCTGGCCACCGCGATGTGCCAGCGCAGGCCGACACCAGCCGAATATTGCAGATCCGGATCGCTGAAACTGTTGAAGGCGTTGCCGATGTCGTAGAACGCGGCGACGCCGAAATTGCGCGGCAACGCTCGCTCGAACTCCACCGTGCTGGTCACCAGGTTGCGACCACCGATGCTGTTGCCCGCGCTGTCCTTGGGAGACAGCTCGTTGAGGCCGAAGCCGCGCACGCTGCGATCGCCGCCGGCAAAGAAGCGTTGCGACGCCGGCAGATCGGAGAAGTCCGCGACCCAGCTGGTGCCGAACTCGAGCCGTCCACGCAGGCTCCACAGCTCGGACAGTTTGTAGATGCGTTCGGCCTGCGCGCGGAATTGCAGAAACGAGGAATCCGAACCGAAGGAACTCGGCGAGCCGCGCAATTCCGCGTACAGGCTGTAAGGCCGTGATCGGCCGCCGACCACGTAACTCGGAAGCATCGAGAAGCTGATGCCCGGAATGATCAGGAATGCATCGTCCTTGCGCTCGGGTTCGGTTGCAGTGGCGGGAAACGTCGTGGTTTCCTGCGACACGCCGACGAACAGTACGCGCTGCCAGCGGCCCATCACTTGCGTCAGGCCCGAGCTGAGCTCGGCACGCTCGCTCAACGTGTCGCCGAGCTCCTCTTTCCTCGCCGCGATGCCGAACTCGAGCTTTTCCAGCGCCACGTCCATGACCGGGATCACGTAACGGCCCGAGATTTCCTGCAGCACCGAGGAGCCGATCATCTCGAACTTGGAGCGATGACCGCTTTCGGTGACGCGGCGGTTGTCCCAGGTGAACTTGCCGCGCACGCGCGTATCGGTAGCGTAGCCTGCGCTCACGGCATAGCGATGCCGGCGGTTCGGCTGCGCCCGTATCGTGACCGGTACGGTGCGGGTGGCGTGGTCCGGATCGCCGCTGTCGATGTCGACACCGACGAAGTACTGGCTGTCGTCGAGCACGTACTGTGTGCGCAGCAGCGCGTCGAGCGTGTACGGATCGCCCTCGCGCATGCGCAGCAGGCGGCGCATCGCCTCGTTGGTGATGACGTCCTGTTCGGTCGTAATGGCGCCGAAGTGATAGCGCTCGCCGGTCTGCAGTTCGATATCGACATGGGCACGCCGCTCGATCCGATCGATGACCAACTCGCTGCGAGTCAGATGGGCGTCGAGATAGCCTTCATTCTTGGCCGTCCGCAGCAGCTCGCCTTTGACCTGTTCGTAAGTGCCGTGATTCAGTCGCAAGCCGGGCTTGAGGGCCTGGGCGGCAATGATCTCGCGCAAGGTGCGCTCGCTCTGACCCGGGCCGTCGACGCGCACGGTGACTTCGGACAGGCGCACGGGGCGGCCTGGCGTGACATGGATCGTCACTTTCCACTTTTCGCCCTGGTGCTCGACGTCGTAGTCGACCTCGGGCTCGTAGTACCCCAGCGGCTCCAGCGCCTTGCGCGTTTCGGACACGATGCGCCGCTGCAGGCGCGTGATCACTTCCTGCGTGACGTCCTTGCGATCCGCATAGCGAGTGAGGCTCAGGAATGCCCGGATATTGCCTTCGATCGCTGGCGTGACCTCCGGTATGTCGACCTCGATTTCGGCACGGGCTGGCGTCGCCAGCAGCCACGCGAATGCGATCGAACACGCCGCGGCGCGTAACGAGATCTGGCCGCGGCCGATGGGGCCGCCGCGTCCGCGGCGACGCTCATTGCGAAGCGGCCGACCTCTTTCGAGATCGGCCGCATGCCGCGTTGGAGCAGAACATCCCAGCCGCTGCGCGGCGTCAGGCGAGAGCCGGGGGATGCACCATGGGATCATTCGGGTGAGGAGTCGAACGAGGTATCGGTGGTCACCGTGACGTTTGGATCTTCAGCCTCGAACCAGACTTCGGGCACTTCGGCGCTGGCGAATTCGAAGCGGGTCGTGCCGCTCTGCACGCCGGCCGCATCGAAACGGCGCTCGTGCAGGACAGTGCGGCCATTGCGCTCCACCAGCAGCAGACTGGAGCAGCGTGTGCCATAGCGTTCATTGACGATGAACGGTGCGGAAACGACGCGCTCCCAATCCGTCGGCAGGCCGGTGGAAGGCAAGTTGTCGATCGGCGCCTGCTCGCGGTCGCCGAGCATGGTGAACACGTCTTCGGCCTGGATGTCCGGTTCAGCCAGCAGCGCGGCAAAGCGTTCGCGGGTGCGCGCCAGCTTGGGCCACGGGGTGTCCAGCAGGTGATTGCTCAAGCCGTAGATTCCGGGAGCCAGTGCGGTCGGCACTTTCGGACCGCGATTGGAGAAGTAGTAGAGCGCGCGTGTACCGCCGACGAGCAGATTGAAGCCCGAGTAGCGCAGCGCGGCTCCGCGCAGATCATCCAGGAATTCTTTCGGAGACGTCGCGCCTGTCAGGAATCTCGGGACGAGATTGCCGCGCGACGGTGCACCTTCGACCGGCGCCTGCAGATCGCGATAGTTGGTCACGATGCCGAACCGCCCGGAACGGGCGACGCCCAGCCAGGTGCCGCCGGCCTTCAGATCCCGGCCGCCGAGAATGCGCGGATCGTCTTGCCACCAGTTCAGTGGCGCGGACGCGCGGTCATGAAATTCATCGCGGTTGCCGGCCAGGACCAGGCGGTAGCGGGGGTGGGATTTCCAGGCGAGAACGAGCAGGCACATAGGAAGCGTTAAGGTGTAACCGATGAAATGTACAGGGCATGAACGGTGCGTTCAGACGCAGGCCGACACTTTACACGGTAGAACGTTGCGCTTCAGCGGGCGGGAGCTGTCCACAGGCGCGCGCCAGGTTCCGCGCGCAACGGGACTTCGGCGGCTGCGTCATACCAGTCTTCGATCAGCCGAAAAGAGATCGAATGGGTGGTCGGCAGGGAGACCTCGCCGGCGGCGATCTGCGCCCGGGTCAGCCAGCGGGCGTCCTCCAGCTCGTCGTCCATGCGGTGGATGCCGGTTCGCGAGGCATGCGCGGTGAAACCCAGCATCAGGGAGGAAGGGAACGGCCAGGGTTGCGAAGAGTGGTACTCGACACTGTCCACTTCCACACCGGTTTCCTCGTGGACTTCGCGCGCCACCGCGTCTTCGAGGCTTTCGCCCGGCTCGACGAAGCCGGCAATGGTCGAATACCGCCCGGGCGGCCAGGCTGCCTGGCGGCCCAGCAAGGCGCGCTCACCGTCGGTGACGAGCACGATGACCGCCGGATCGATCCGCGGAAACTGCAGGTTGCCGCAGCGGGCGTCGCTGCATTGAAGAACGTGACCGCCCTGGATCGGTACGGTTCGCGAGCCGCAGCGGCCGCAATAGCGATGGCGCTCGCGCCATTGGACCATCGCGCGCGCATAGGCCAGCAATCCCGCTTCCTCGCGTGCCAGCTCACCGGCAATGGTGCGTAGATCGCGAAACTCGGCGGCGACGGGCAGTTCAGGTGTCTGCGCCGCCGGGATCTCCACGGCAAAGACCAGCTGGTGCCGGAATTCGCCCAGCAGGATCGGCTCCGACGTATCGAGGGTAGCGAAAGTGCGTACGTCCGAGACGAACTGTGCGCTGAACGTCTGCTCGGTGTGGCTGACGAAGCTGTGCATGCGCCATACCGGCACGAACAGGGTTGCCGGGTCCTCCAAAGCTGCACGCAGCCGGGCTTCGTCCTTGCGCAGCTGCGCCAGCCGTTCGAGGTACGGTCCGGCCAGGTAGTTGGGAAACGAGCGCGGCGACGCCATGCCGCGAGTTTAGCAGCAGGCGATGACGGTCTTCTCCCGTGCTCCTGTCGCTCCTGGCGGCTTTGTCACTGGCTCTTCTGCGGGCCCGGTAAGCCGGGAACCCCGGAGAAGATCTGATGACCTCGTCATTCCCGCACAGAGCCGGCCCCCGCGGAGGCGAGGCGGGAATCCATCCGACTCAGCAGAATGGACTCCTGCCCCGGACGACGGAAAATCACTACCTGCGCAGATTGCAGAACGGACAGCCGTTGCGGGCCGCATTGAGTCCGTCGCACAGGTAACGGCCGTGGCAACGCCGGCAGTGCGCCGCCTTCAGGGCGCCGCCGCGATTGAGCAGCTGCAACAGGAACCAGGCGTGCTCGAACGAGATCCGCGCCGTCTGCAACAGCTGGCGATGGGTCTCGTAGGCATCGCAGAACAGCTCGCCGTATTCGATGGAAGGATCGTTGCGGTTCTCGCTGCACGCGACCTGCAGCAATCCGAAAGCGGTGAACACGCTGTTGAGGAACGACGCTTCGAGCTGCAGATGAATGTTGCGAGTGAAGAATGCGATCTGGCGCGGCGCCTTGCCGCGTCGGCGGCGCACTCGCACGCTCGATTGATGCCGCGAATAGGTCTTGTACAGCCGCCGGATCCGATCGTCCGTCAGCCCGGTGCAGCAGCGGATGGTGCAGGTGCGGGCTTCGTGACGAATCATCCGCAATGCCAGGTCGTGGCGCTGGCGATCCCGGAAATAACGGTCGTTGCTGATGTGCATGACACCTCCTGTGTCAACGAACTCTTGATCGGTCCTTCGATGGGCCCGCGCCGCGATGTCGGCGGGCGGGACTTCGGCGAATCGCGCTGGTGCGAGGCGCGATCCAAGTGTGCGGCGAGATTGACCGGCTCGTAAAGCCTTTGTTTAATGCGCCTCCCCGAGCGAGCCCAAGGAAGGGACCATATGCCTGACCGCAACAAGGACGTTGCTCAGCAGCTCCTGCCCGGCGCGCGAGCGCCTGTGCTGAATAGCGCGCTGCTCACGCGCGTCCATGCGTTGAACCGTGATTATGTCGATCTGCTGCTGGCGGAGCATCGTGCTGCGGCAACCAGCAGTGTCATCGAGACTCTGCCCGTCAAAGTGCTGGCCGCGCTGGAAGGATTGAGCCGCGAAGCGCTGGCGTTGCTGACGGCAACGCCGTTCGCGCTCTGGTCGCTGCGCTTCGACGATCTGCAGTCCTGGGGGAGAATTCTCGATTCACCGCTGGGTCCGGCAACGCTCGGCGAGCGCAGCGGTACGCCACTGGAGGTGCGGCACAGAGCGCAACCCGATGAGCCCTTCGAGGCTCGCTACGGCAGGCAGGTCGTCATGCCGATGCGAACCGCGTTCTGCGAGATCGCATTGTTCTTTGTGTGGCATACGGTCGCTTCCAACCGCGTCGCCGCGCGCGTGCTGTTCGCGGTTCCCGATAACGTCGCTGCAATGTTGATTCGCGTGCCGCTGTGGAGGCTCAAACGCATCTCGATCGACTTCCCCGGCCTGCTGATGCCGCGCTGGCCCAACAATCCCGCCTTCTGGCCGGACCTGGCCCGTTTCGCCGCTGCCGGGGACCACAGCCGCCTCACCACGACGCGGCTTCTCGGCACCCAGCTGCTGGCGTCGGAACTGGACGGAACGCTGCCGTTGGCGCTCAGGCGACAGAGCCGGATGCGGTTACGGTAAGCGGTAAGCGGGGTAGCTCCATGGAACGGGTACAGCATCGGCTGGATTGTCCGTATGGTGTATATGACTGTAATATACAGCCGTGATCGACCTATCGACGATTGCCGAGTTCGAATGGGATGGCGGGAATGCCCGCAAGAACGAGCGTCATGGGGTTTCCGCGGGAGAGGCGGAGGAGGTTTTTTTCTCCACGCCGCTGTTGTTGCTCGATGACGAGCGGCACAGCCAGCATGAGCCCCGGTACCACGCTCTTGGAGTTACCGCAGCCGGACGGCGCCTGCACGTGTCCTTTACGCTGCGGCGCGCCGGCACGGCCATTCGCGTGATCTCGGCTCGGGACATGTCGAGGAAGGAGAGAGCAGTTTATGAGCAAGCGCCCAAAGACCATTCCTAAGTTTCCCGGCGAAGCGGCCGAACGGGCGTTCTGGGAAAAGAACGATTCCACGGAATATCTCGACTGGAGCAAGGCTCGGCCCGCCGCGTTTCCCAACCTCAAGCCATCGACGAAGACGATTTCCCTACGGCTGCCCGAGTCCCTGCTGGACGCGATCAAGGTTGCGGCGAATGCCAGAGATGTCCCGTATCAGTCGCTGATCAAGGTCTGGCTGCAAGAGAAGCTGCATAGTCGCTGATGGCGACTGCGGCGCGCACCTCGGATTGCTGACGGGTGCGGCGAAATCGCGTTCTGACGGACGGGCTACTGCCGAGGCGGGCGCAGCGAGCTGGCGCGCGATAGCGCGGTGGAGCCGAACTTTGCGCGGATGCCGTCGATGGTGGCGTCCAGGTGCTGGTTGCGGCGGGATTCGGGGACGGCGAACAGGTCCAGCTGCGAGCTGCTGGTGAGATCGCCGGCACCGACGCCGAGCAAGCGGATTTGCGCCTTGGGCTGGTGCTCGAGCCATTCGTCGAGCAGGCGTGCGGCTGCGGCCGCGAGCGGTCGGGTTTCATTGGTGGTCGGCGTGACTGCGCATTGACGCGTGTAGGTCTTGAAGTCGCGGCGGCGGATCTTGACCACGACACAGCCGGCGAGCCAGCCGCTGTTGCGCAATCGGGTGGACATGCGATCGGTCAGTTGTGCCAATTCCGCGTGCATTCGCGCACGATCGGTCAGATCGATGGCGAACGTTTCCTCTGCGCTGATGCGTTTCTCGTCCCAATCTGCAATCACGGGCCGATCGTCGATTCCCGCGGCGCGCGCTTTCACGCGTGCAACGTAGCGGCCGAAGATCGGCTGCAAGATGGCATCGGGGGCCAGCCGCAGGTCACGGAAGGTGCGGATGCCGAGATGCTCCAGGTGCGGCGCCGTCTTGTTGCCGATGCCGAACAGCTTGCGGACCGACAGCGGATCCAGCAATGCCGTGACTTCATCCGCGCGCACCGCCACCAGGCCGTCGGGCTTGCGCAGGTCGGAAGCGATCTTCGCGATCAATTTGTTGGGTGCGACGCCAACCGACGCGGTCAGCCCGGTGCGTTGCCGGATCAGTTGCTTGATGCGGGCCGCGATCGATTCGGCAGAGCCGAGCGCCGCGCGGCTGGCAGTAACGTCGAGAAACGCCTCGTCCAGCGACAGGCCTTCCACGAGCGGCGTGAATTCGTGGAACACCTGGAAGACGAGCTTCGAGGCGGCCTTGTAGCGCTCGAAGCGCGGCGGTATGCAGATCGCATGCGGACAGCGGCGCATCGCATCGCGCGTCGGCATGGCCGAATGCACGCCGAACTTGCGAACTTCGTAACTGGCGGCGGCAACCACGCCGCGATTGCCGCTGCCGCCGACGATGACCGGTTTGCCTGCGAGCTGCGGATTGTCGAGCTGCTCCACGGATGCGTAGAACGCATCCATGTCGACATGCAGGATGGACCGCGCGGCAATCACATCACGGCCATTACTTCACGGTAATGGTGATCTTCTTCGAGGCCACCGCCGGATCGTGCGGCGTGTGGGTCTGGTCTCCCAGCAGCAGCTGCAGCGTGTGCTTGCCGGGCTTGAGCTCGATCGTGGTCTCGGTCTGGCCCTTGCCGAAGTGCACGTGGTTGGCGTCGGCTGGAATCGGCGCATCCAGCGGCGGCAGGTCGGCGTCGATGATGAGGTGATGATGGCCCGTGCCCTCGAACGCGATGCCGGCCGGCGCGACGCCCATGCCTTTGAGGCCGAACTTCACCGTGACCGGGCTGGTGAGCGTGGCGCCGTCGGCCGGTGCGATGAAATACACCTCGGCGCCCTTGGGCGAAGGCGTGCGCTTGACCTGGGCCACAGCGACGGTGGCGACGGCAACGGCGAGAATGGCGGCGAGCGCATATTTCATGGAAGTCTCCGTGGTTGTTCGAGATTGTGGATCGAAGGCGTGCGCTGCCCTCAATGCGACGGCAGGGTCATGGCCGTGTACGCGGCGATGACCCCGAAGGCAACGGCCATGTTGATGGCATAGCCTACCAGCAGCAGCGAGAATTTCGTCAGGGTGAAGAATTTCCCCTGTCCATACACGTTGAGCATGGCGCGATACAGGTAGATCGGCGTCCAGATCACCGCGGCCGTGGTCAGCAGGCCGGCGATCGATTGCGGCCAGCCGCTGCCGAACCAGCCGAGAACGCGGCCGAGCACGTTGTTGGTGGCCAGCACCAGGAACACGAAGGCATGGAAATGCACGAAGAACAGCAGATGTTCGGCGTAATAACGCTTCGAGCCGACGTACAGGACCTTGGCGAACAGCGCGATCAGCGGCAGGAAGAAGAACATCATCTGCGGCACGTGTTTGCGCAGCTCGCGCGAGAATTCCTTGCCGTTGTCGGCCGCCACGTTGCGGCAGATGTCGAGCAGTTGACCGCGACCGCTCAGCGACTCGGGCAGTGCCCTGCCCAGGGCACTCGGTGAGCACGGATTCGACATGCCCGTCACCACCTGCGCCTGCTGATCGGTCGGTATCCGTTGCAGGGAGGCTTCCAGCCTCTCGCGTGTTTCCTGACGCTTGTCCTTGTCGATGCGGGTCAGGAACTCCGTCAATTGCTCGGCCGCCTCAGGATCGAGCGGATATGCCGCCTGCGTCTGCCCGGCAGCCGGCTCGAGCGAATAGGCTTCGCCCGATTTGTCGACGATCGCGAGGCCGTCGCCCGACAGCGATGCGGTCAGGAAGAAGATCAGCGACAGAACGATGTACAGGCGAAACGGCGGCGTGTAGCGCGTGCGCCGGCCGGCCAGATATTCCTTGGTCAGAAATCCTGGTTGCAGCAGCAGCGGTTTGATCGTGCGCCACACGCGATGGTCGGCGTGGAACAGGTCTTCGATGAACTCGCCGACCATTGCCGGCGTGGAATGCACATGATGCTTGATGTGCTGGCCGCAGCTGGCGCAGTACTCGCCGGTGAGCACGGCTCCGCAGTCGAGGCAGCATTCCTGCTGCGTCGTTATCTCTTGCTCTGCGACAGCAACCGGCAGGGTCTCCGGAGCGGGCGCGTTCTCCGGCACCGTGGCTACAGATGCGTCAGCGGCCGGCGCATCGGCGGAAGCTCCCGTCGCTGGGAGTCCCGCCGGTGGAATTGTTACCGAGGCGTCGCTCACGCGTTACCGACTCGCGCGACGCGAACGTCCTCGCGAGCCGGTGCTGCCGCAAGCTCCGAGGTCTCGAAGTCATCGACATGGATCAGATCCATGACGCGCCGGTCGTAATCCCGCAGCACCGCCGCCTCGGTTTCCGAAAGAATGCCGGCGGCCAGCGCCTGCTGAATCTGCCCTGGCAGGTCCAGCGCGGTGATGCGTCCGGTCTTGACGCCTTCCACCCGCACGCGTTTTTCCAGCGGCTCCGCCGTATCGGCCAGCACCAACGCTTCATGCAGCAACCCGAGCGGATTGGTGGGCTCCACCGTGCGATAGACCCCGTGCGTGACGCGATCGCGGGCCATGGTCGGATGCAGGATGGCGTCGACCACTTTCTGTCCCAGCGGATCGCTCGGCGCGTGATAGGTCTGGCCGCGCGGGAAAATGAAGAAGCGCATGAAGCCGGCCAGGAAGCGGATGGGGAAGTTGCGCAGGAAGCTGTGCAACTGTTCCTGCGCGCGATACAGCAGATTGCGGCAGGCCCACTCGACCATCGGCAGATCGTCCTGCTGTTCGCCCTGGTTGTGATAGTGCTTGAGCACCATCGAGGCCAGGTACATGCAGGAGAGGACGTCGCCGAGCCGTGCCGACAGGCTTTCCTTCTTCTTCAGGTAACCGCCCAGTGACAACATGGCCACGTCGGTGGCGAAGGCGAACGAGGCGCTGAAACGGTTGATGTGCTGGAAATAACGCTCGGTGGCGCCCGACTCGGGCACGTGCGAGAAGCGGGCCAGCGTCAGTGCCATCACCAGCGAACGCACCGCGTTGCTGATGGTGAAGCCGATGTGACCGAACAAGGCGGCATCGAACTCCTTCACGCCGCTCTTCTTGTCCTTGTCGCGCGCTGCGTTCATCTCGCGCAATACGAACGGATGGCAGCGGATCGCACCCTGGCCGAAGATGATGAGGCTGCGGGTCAGGATGTTGGCGCCTTCCACGGTGATGGCCACCGGCACCATTTCATAACCGCGTCCCAGGTAATTCTTCGGCCCCAGGCAGATGCCCTTGCCGCCGTGCACGTCCATCGCATCGTTGGCTACGGTGCGTGCCAGTTCGGTCAGGTGATGCTTGAGCATGGCCGCGGGCACGGATGGCTTTTCGCCGCCATCGATGGCGCCGGCAGTCACCGAGCGCGCCGCGTCCATGATGTAAGCGTGGCCGGTCATGCGCGCCAGCACTTCGGAGACGCCTTCGAAGTTGCCGACCGACGTGTTGAACTGGCGACGGATGCGCGCGTAGGCGCCTGATGCAAATACCGCGGCCTTCGCTGCACCGGTGGCGCTCGACGGCAGCGAAATGCAGCGACCGACCGACAGCTGTTCGACCAGCATGCGCCAGCCCTGGCCGGCCATCTTCACGCCGCCGATCAGGAAGTCGAGCGGCACGAACACGTCCTTGCCCTGGATCGGCCCGTTCTGGAACGGATTGTTGAGCGGGAAATGCCGGCGCCCGATGGTCACGCCCGGCGTATGCCGCGGAATCAGTGCGCAGGTGATTCCGTAGTCGGTGCGATCCCCACCCAGCAGCCGCTCAGGATCGAACAGCTTGAACGCCAGGCCGATGACGGTGGCGACCGGCGCGAGCGTAATGTAGCGCTTGGAGAAGTTGAGCCGCACACCGACGATCTCGCGGCCCTCGTACATGCCTTTGCAGACCACACCGGTATCCGGAATGGAGCCGGCGTCCGAACCGGCGCGCGGTCCGGTCAATGCAAAGCATGGAACCTCTTCGCCGCGCGCAAGCCGTGGCAGATAGTGGTCGCGCTGCTCATCAGTGCCGTAATGCAGCAGCAGCTCGGCGGGCCCGAGCGAATTGGGCACGGCCACCGTCGATGCCACCACGCCGGAGCGGCTCGACAGCTTCACCAGTACGCACGAATGCGCGTAAGCGGAGAATTCCAGGCCGCCGTATTTCTTCGGGATGATCATCGCGAAGAAGCCCTTGGCCTTGATGTAATCCCATACCTGCGGCGGCAGGTCGGCGCGCCGATGCGTGATGTCCCAGTCGTCGACCATGCGGCACAGCTCTTCGCAGGGACCGTCGAGGAATGCCTGCTCTTCCGCCGTCAACCGCGGCGGCGCCGCGGACATGAGCTTCTCCCAGTCCGGGCCGCCGGTGAACAGCTCGCCGTCCCACCAGACCGTGCCGGCTTCGAGCGCGTCCTTTTCCGTCTGCGACATCGAAGGCAGCATGCGGCGATAGGTGCGCAGGAACGGCCGGCTGATGAAGCGGATGCGGAAGGCATCGATATTGAGCAGCACCAGCGCGACCAGGATCACCCACAGCACGATGAGCCAGGCGAGGCCGGCCGTGCCGAACCAGGTATAGAGCAACAGTGCTGCGGCGTAGGCGAACGTTGCAGTGCGCAGCGAGACGCGCTGGTAGGCGAGCGCCAGGCCGCCGAGGGCGAACAGCAGAAACCAGAAAATGCCGATCATGCAGAAGACCTTTCCTTAAGGGCGCCGCGGCGCAGCTTGGCGGGCAGCTTGAGGCGAGTCCTGGCCGGGATGTCGGACCATTCTCAAGAACTTGAAAGTCGTGCGATTTCAGTCGGGACAGTAGCTCGCGATGCAGGGCGCAGCAAGTCGGGGCGGTACGGGGAGGACCGCCCCGGAGCGTTCGCAGTGATGCAGCGTGTTGCGATGCCGACCGCAGGAATGTAGGCACGCGGCCGGAAATTCAGGCCCCCGGATTCAATGCCTTGCCGACCTCTGCAACCAGGCCGCGGGCCGTGATCTCGTCCAGGCCGGCGGCCAGCACATGCGCTTTGCCGCCGCTCTCGACCTCGATCCGGTAGGCGACTTCCGCCAGTTTGCGGCGATGGGCCAGGCCCACCAGCGTGCCGGTCGATACCCCGCGGCGGGTGTCGTAGACGATCTCGACATCGCCTGCGAGCTTGTTCTTGATGCGCAGCTGATGGATATCGTCCTTGCGCAGCACTCGGCCGTCGACCTCGATGCCTTCGGGGCCGACACGGAAGCTGCGGGGCCGACCGGCGCCGCCGCCCCTGGGGTCGGACAACAGCAGCAATGCAGCGCCTGCGACGAACAGCAGGCCCATGACCCACAGGTAGGCAACGGCGCTGCCGACGATCCCCCAGGCGCACACCACGGCAAAAGCGGCCATGAACAAGCTGATGGGCAGCGTCGCCGGTTTCACATCGAATCGCAGGAAAGCGCCGTCCTCTCGTTTGGCATACTCGGCCGTCTTGCCCGGCGGCGCGCTGAACCTGCGATAAGCGAACACCAGCAACACTGCGGCCAACCCAAACTTGACCAGCATTTCCCCGGGTGATCGCGGACTGGCCAGCAGTACCCACAGGCCGCAGACGGTGGCGACCACAGCGACGATGCGATTCATGCGCGTAATCTCCTGACGGCAGAGCCGAGGCGTTTGCTTATCGTGACCTGTTATCGCCCGACCCTGCACTCAGCAGGTCCCGGGCGCTTGCGCTCGTCTTGCACGTTCGAATTGATCTTGTCTGCTGATTCTGCTGACGGTTGATTGTGCGGGTCCAGCTTTTTTTTCAGATTCGTTCATTGCGCGGCCGTACCGATCAAATCGCTGATGTCGTTGTCGCGCCAGTCCTCGGGCAGGCTCGATTGCTCGCAGTAACGGAAGTCGCGTTCCCAGCCGTCGTTGCTTTTCGAGGTGAAGCGGGTGCTATCGGACAGCCGGTAGTCCACGATCTGTGTAGTGGCGCTGTCCGGGCCGGCCTGGAAGTCGGCGCAGTGCTCGGTTACACGATAATTCTGCGGACCCGTCTGTTCGATGGTCTTGAAATCGCAGCCGTCGCGCGAACCATTGAAGCCGTCGCCACGAAACAGCAGCAACGTCGCGTTGGAGGCCGCTTCGCAGGCGGTGTCGCTCGCTACATAGAAGCCACGTTGCAGCGGCAGCGTGACCGGTGCCGCTGCAGCGCTGATTCCGCTGCCGGCTGGCACGCCGTTGCTGCAGGCGCTGAGCCACAGCAGCGCGATTGCCGGCAGGCTACGGAGCATTCGTGTCGGGTCGGTCATGGCGTGTACCAGTGAATCAGCGGCAGATTCCGGGTCCGGGCCATTCTGCACGAATTTCTTTACAGCCTGCTCGCCGTCCATTTGCAAGCCTGTTCCCTTCGGCTGCGCACGCACGATAAAGAAAACGACGAGAGGGACCAGGCGGACCCTTGCTCGTCGTTTTCGCCGGCTCTGCGTGGCCGGATGGAACGCAGGCTGTTTCCAGCCTGCTGGTTCGCTTTACGCGTGTAGCGGCGTAGTGATCAGATCAGGTCCTTCACGCCGTCGCGCTCTTCCAGCAGTTCCTTGTGCGTGGCGTCCATGCGCTGGCGGCTGAAGTCGTTGATGGAGAGGCCCTGCACGATCTGGTAGTCGCCGTTCTTGCAGGTCACCGGGTAGCCGTAGATCACGCCTTCGGCAATGCCGTAGCTGCCATCGGACGGCACACCCATGCTGACCCAGTCGCCATCGGCGGTGCCATTGACCCAGTCGCGCACGTGATCGATGGCAGCCGAGGCAGCCGAGGCAGCCGAGGAAGCACCGCGCGCCTTGATGATGGCGGCGCCGCGCTGCTGCACGACCGGGATGAAGGTGTCGGCGTACCACTTCTGGTCCACCAGCGACAGCGCCGGCTTGCCGTCCACCAGCGTGTGGTGCAGGTCGGGGTACTGGGTGGCCGAGTGGTTGCCCCAGATGATGGCCTTGCGGATCTTGTTGTAGTGAACGCCGGTCTTCTCGGCGAGCTGCGACAGCGCACGGTTGTGATCGAGACGCACCATCGCGGTGAAATTGCGGGGATTCAGGCTCGGCGCATTGCGCTGGGCGATCAGCGAGTTGGTGTTCGCCGGATTGCCGACTACCAGCACGCGCACATCGCGGCTGGCGACGGCATCGAGCGCCTTGCCCTGCGCCGAGAAAATCTGCGCGTTCGCCAGCAGCAGATCCTTACGCTCCATGCCGGGGCCGCGCGGACGTGCGCCAACCAGCAGTGCGACATTGCAGTCCTTGAATGCGACCTTGGCGTCGTCGGTGGCGATGACCTTGTTGAGCGTGGGGAAGGCGCAGTCGTTGAGTTCCATCAGGACACCCTGCAGCGCTTGCAGCGCCGGGGTGATTTCCAGCAGGTGCAGGTTCACCGGCTGATCCGCGCCCAGCATCTGGCCCGAGGCGACACGGAAGGCGAGGGCGTAGCCGATCTGACCGGCCGCGCCGGTGATGGCGACATTGACGGGACTCTTCATGGGACTGCGATCTCCAACGTTGAACGAAAGAATTACGCGCTTGAAAAACGGGGGCGCGGATTCTAACAAAGCCGACCGAGCCGGCCTGTCCGTAGCGCGCGCGGCGACCGGTCGATGTCGTCAAACACCCCGTTCGCAAAAGAAAATTGCTTCGGCTATGGTGCTGTAGTTAACTACAGCACCGATTCAGTACCCGCATCCCGCGTGGGCAGGATCGGACCGTCGGGGAAGTCTCGGCGGCTTCCGCGACTGCCATCGCCCATTTGACCAACAGGCCGACCCATGGAACGCCACTGGAACGACAGCCAGCCGATCTACCGGCAACTACGCGACCGCATGGTCGCGATGATCCTCGATGGGGCGTTGCGCGAAGGCGATCCGCTACCTTCCGTCCGCCATCTCGCCGCCGAGTGTCGGGTGAATCCGCTCACGGTGCTGAAGAGCTATCGGCGGCTGGTTGAGGAGCAACTGGTCGAAAAAAGGCGCGGCCGCGGCATGTTCATCAACGCGGGCGCGCGCGATCTGTTGCTACGTGGCGAGCGGCAGAAATTCCTGGTGGAGGACTGGCCGAAGATCCTCGCGACCATGCGTCGGCTGGACCTTACGCCGGCGCAGCTGCTCGAGCCCGCCGCGGTCGCGCCGTCGTCGTGATGCGCTGCCTCCGCAAGCAACGCAATTGCCGGCCGGAGGCGGGATACATCCAGATCGCGTCGGACGTCCTGCCACGCGGCGGCGGAACAATCGAGCTGGCTGGAGGCTTGTTTTCGTTGGCATATGCCTCTGCCGTATGCCCGCTGGAGAACCCCGCCTGATGAGCCGGCTCGTTTGTGTTTCCAATCGCATTTCCCTGCCGCGCAAATCGGCGGCTCCCGGTGGCCTCGCAGTTGGAATCTTGAGCGCGCTCAAGCGGACCGGTGGGCTGTGGTTCGGCTGGGGCGGCGACACCATCGACCACGAGCCGGACGACCCCGACCTGCACATACGCGACGGCGTGACTTACGCCACCATCGATCTGCGCACGCGCGATTTCGATAACTACTACAACGGCTATTCCAACGAGGTGCTCTGGCCGCTGTTCCACTACTTTCTCAAGGGCATGCGTTACCGGACCGAACAGCGCGACGCCTACGAGAACGTCAACCGCACGTTCGCACAGAAGCTGTTGCCGCTGCTGGAGCCGAACGATCTGGTCTGGGTGCACGACTATCACCTGATTCCGCTCGGGCGCCAGCTGCGTGAGCTGGGCGTGCAACGGCCGCTGGGATTCTTCCTGCACATTCCGTTTCCCAACATCGAGATGCTGCGCGTGCTGCCCACCTACGCGGAGCTGCTGCGCGACCTGACCTGCTACGACGTGGTGGGATTTCAGACGCAGAACGATCTCAGCGCGTTCTATTCGGGCATCGAACACCTGTTCGGCGAGCAGGCCATTCGCGGCGACGGCCGCATTCGCATCGGCGAGAGGGTGCTGCGCGCGGAAGTTTTCCCGATCGGTGTCGACGTCGCCAACGTGCAGGCCGAGGCGATGGACGCGATGACTTCCGACGTGGTCCGGCGCATGTACGACAGCCTGATGGGCCGGCAGCTCATGATCGGCGTGGACCGGCTCGATTACAGCAAGGGGCTGGTCGAGCGATTCAGCGCCTACGAGCATTTCCTGGAAACCTATCCGGACAACACCGGCCGCATCACGTACATCCAGATCGCGCCGCTGTCGCGCGCCGACGTGAGAGCCTACGTCGAGATCCGCCAGTCGCTGGAACAGGCCGCGGGCCGCACCAACGGCCGTTTCGCCGACACCGACTGGACGCCGATCCGTTATCTGAATCGAAATTTCCCGCATCCGGTGCTGATGGGACTGTTACGGTCCGCCAACGTCGGATTGGTCACGCCGCTGCGCGATGGCATGAACCTGGTGGCGAAAGAATTCGTGGCGGCGCAGAACGCCGGAGATCCCGGCGTGCTGATTCTCTCGAATCTTGCCGGCGCAGCGCGCGAGCTCACCTCGGCACTTCTGGTCAATCCTTACGACAGCCGCGCCGTGGCGCACGCCATGCAGTCTGCCTTGTCGATGACGTTGCCGGAGCGGCGCGAGCGTCACGAAGCGATGCTGCAGACCCTCAAGCGCAACGACATCTCGGCCTGGACGCGGCGTTTCGTGGAAGCTCTGGAGAAGGCCGCGGCATCTGCGGGCCACGTGCGTGCGCTCAGCAGCAGCGCCTGAAGAATCAGGCCGATCTTTCCGGCGGCGTTACACCGGCGACTTCGACGTGATCGCGCCATACCCGCTGCACCGGCACCGCCAGGTCCAGCCCTTCACGCTGCATCAGCTCGATGATGTGCAGATTGATGCTCTGCTGGATATCCATGTAGCGGCCATAGTCGGCCGTGGTGACGAAGTAGACCGTCTCGAATTCGAGTGCGCCGTTGGCGATGCGTGCGAAGTGCGAGCGGTCCAGGCGCACGTCCTTCTCCGCTTCGACGATGGCGCGCAGTTGCGCAGGAACGTGCTTGAGCTTGGCCGGCAGTGAATCCAGCGCCAGGCTGACGATGAAGGAAACGCGTCGTTCGCGCATGCGGCCGAAATTGCGCAGCCGGCTGGACAGCAGGTCGGCGTTCGACATCACGATCTGCTCGCCGTTGACGCTGCGCACGCGCGTGCTCTTGATGCCGATCTGCTCGACCGTGCCGTTGAAATCGCCCACCGCGATGGCGTCGCCCACCACGAACGGGCGATCGAGCGTGATCGACAGCGACGCGAACAGGTCGCCCAGCACGTTCTGCACCGCCAGCGCCACCGCGATGCCGCCGATTCCCAAGCCGGCGAGCAGCGACTTGATTTCGATGCCGAGGTTGTCGAGTGTCAGCAGCAGCACGAACGCCCAGATCAGCGCGCGTGTCACGAACCCGATGATGCCAAAGGAGCCGGCTGCCGCCCGATCCTTCGCCCGGGCCTGTTGCTGCCGCTGCTGCAACCAGGAGCTGACTGCGGTGCTGGCCCACATGCCGACCTGCCAGAACACGGCGACGGTCATGATGGTCAACAGCACCTTCGCCGGCTTGGCGGCGACCTCGAGCAACTGGGAGGCGGCGAAGAGCGATACGACGATCAGGAACAGGGCGGTGGTGCGGCTGGCGACCTTCAGCGGCAACTCCATGAGTTCCGTCTGTGGGGTCGCTGCCAGGCGCTCGTAACGCCCGCGCACGATGTGGCGGACCAGCATGAGGACGAAGAACGCGCCGAAGGTGACCGCGGCGGCGACCGCCCACTGCCACAGGGTGTTCTGCAGATAGATCTGGTCGAGCAGCCGTTCAACCTCGGGCATCGATCATCTCCGCTGTGGATTCACGTCGTGTGTGCTGAGCGTTCTTGGTTCATCATTCCCGCGCAGAGCCTGCGCCGCTGACCATTTCATCAAGCTGTACCCGGGCATAGGTAGTGCCAACGCTGAGTAGTGTGATCATTCTCTCGGCATACGATTCCAATAGGACCGGCTGCGCAATCAGTCACAAGGCATAGAACGCCACTTTCTTTAACATTGGATTATTCCCTGTAATCGCCCGGATTGGTGCCGATTAGCAACGTAAAAGTGATTGTCTGAGCCAATCACATGTGTAGGGTCTCTAAGTCCGCGTACGGGGCTTGCGCGCACCCGTTCGGCGCGTCGCATCGTCCTCACTCCGCCAATACACGCATGGTTGTCGTCGTATGCGAATTGGAGACGCCGCACCCTGCAACCCACCAGAATTGGATGCGATGACCCGCTTTCTGCGCGGCGAGCAAACCCGCGTAAATACGCTGACGGCGCGCTTCATTGTTGGTATCGACTGACCAGGTATTGGCAGCGCAGCCGTTGGCAGTGTCGTAAACGGTCGTGCCGGTCGTCTTCACAAGGAGCGTATCCTGTGTGCCATAAACGTAAATTTCTTCAACGTGAAACGGTGATGACCAGCCATCGGCAAAGGCATCGAATGAGAATAGAGCGATTGCCGTAGCGGCAAGGATTCTCATCATCAGCGAATCTCCCCTGAACTAGAGTTTCTTGAAATCATACGCGCTCAGGCATCGGACGCCTGCTTGTCCGCAGTGGCGGCGGTGATCGGGCCGCGCGCGGGCAAAGGTTACAGCAAGCTGAATCTGTTTCGCAGCCTACTGGACTCTGTGTCCAAGTGACGAGCAGGCCGGTGCAAGTCCGTCTCAGCTCAGCAAATTCGCTCAGCCCATCAACAAGCGCGCTTCGGCGTGTTCGAGCGCTTCGGGCGTACCGTACAACACCACTATGTCGCCCTCGCGCAGCTGTGTCGAAGGCTCCGGCTGACGCCCGACGATGCCGTCGCGACGGATGGCGGTGACGGCGACTTCCGACGCATCGAGATTCAGATCGTTCAAGGTCTTGCCCACGCCGAAGGCTCGCGGCGGCAGCACGACGGTGTGGAGTTGTTCGCGAAACTCATGGATCTGATCCAGCCGCCGGGGATCGTCCACGCGAAACACCCGACGCAGCATGGAATAGCGGTGATTGCGGATGTCGCCTACGGTTTTGATCACGCGCGAGACCGGCACATCGAGCAGCAGCAACAGGTGCGAGACCAGCATCAGGCTGGCTTCGAGGGTCTCCGGCACCACTTCGGTGGCGCCGGCCTGTTGCAGCTGATCGAGCTTGGCGTCGTCCTGGGTGCGCACCAGGATCGGTAGCTGGGGCCGCAACTCACGCACCGAGCGGATGATGCGCAACGCCACGTCCGGATCGGCGAACGAGATCACCAGCACGCTGCAATGCTGCAGTCCCATTGCTTCGAGAATTTCGGATTGAGAGCCGTCGCCGTACACGACCGGATCGCCGGCCTGGCGCGCGCTGCGCACTCGTTGCGGATCCATGTCGAGTGCGATGTATTCGAATCCCTGACGCTCCAGCACGCGCGCCACGTTCTGACCGACGCGCCCGAAGCCGCAGACGATGACGTGATCGCGGCTCGCCGACTCCCGGGTCGCACCCAACTCCCGCTCCAGTGTGCTGGGTTGCTCCGGGCGACGTCGCGTGATGTAGGCGGCTATGCGGCCGTTGTTGCGGATCAGGAAGGGGCTGACGACCATGCTGACCACGGTCGCTGCGAGCAGGGGCTGGATCACGGCTGCATTCGCCAGTTTCTGATTCAGCATCAGGGTGAGCAGCGCGAAGCCGAATTCGCTGCCCTGGGCCAGCACGATGCCGCAGCGCACTGCTTTGCGCAGGCTGCCGGCGGAGCGGTGGGCAATCAGCGTGACGATGACGAACTTGACCACCTGCAGCGCCACTACGATCAGCAGCACCAGCCACAACTGATGCGAGAGCAGTTGCAGATCCAGCAGCGTGCCGATGGTGATGAAGAACAACCCGAGCAGCACGTCGCGAAACGGCCGGATCACGACTTCGATCTGATGCCGGTACTCGGTTTCCGCCAGCAGCATGCCGGCGAGGAACGCACCCAGGGCCATCGACAGGCCCACGGCACTGGTGGCCCAGGCGGCGCCGAGTGAAACCAGCAGCGCCGTCAGCGTGAACAACTCGGTGCTGCGCTCCCGTCCGATCTCATGGAACAGCGGCCGCACGATCCAGCGCAGGAACGTCAGCACCAGCGCCAGCGCAATTGCCGCGCGCGCCACGGCGCCAGCGATCGTCCAGAGGTCGTATGTATCCGCATTGCCGGCCAGCGCGCTTTCCAGTGCCAGCAAGGGTACGAACGCCAGATCCTGGAACAGCAGGATGCCGACGGCGATGCGGCTGTGGGTACGGTTCAGCTCGCCCTGTTCGCCGAGCTGGCGGATGACGATTGCGGTGGAGGACATGGCCAGCGCGCCGCCGATCAGGATCGCCACCAGCAGCGGCACCTCGTAGACCGCCCACAGCAGCCCGGAGAAGGCGGTCGTGGTCAGCACGACCTGCAAGCCGCCCAGGCCGATGGCCTCGCGGCGCATGGCGATCATGCGCGGCAGCGAGAACTCCAGGCCGAGCGTGAACACCAGGAACACCACGCCCAGTTCCGCCAGCACCGGCGCGATGCCGTCGCTGGCGACGTTCAGTACATGCGGCCCGAGCAGCAGGCCGACCGCCAGGTAGCCGACGATGGGCGGCATGCGCAAGCGCCGGAACAGCGCCACCACCAGCACCGAAAACGCCAATAGCACCAGCAGCTGGGGCAGGACGGAAGACACCGGAGAGTGCTCGCTCATGGCAGTGAGGGCAAAGTAAGAGACGAAGCGGCCTGCGCGCAAGAAGTCACGCCGCCCCCAGGGCCCGAAGCCGGCCGTCGGTCTGTTACGATCCGCGGACGTTTATCCGGAGGCGACCGACCGCACGGCGCGATGCTCCGGCCTCGATGGCGGCCCGCTGGGCCGGTTCAGCCATTGCAGTGCCGGAATCTCATCGCCGGTGCGTACAACGAAACCGCCCAAGTGCTACTCGAATCAGAACAGACCGGCGATGCCCTGACGCTGCGGCTGAGCGGCGGCTGGCGCATCGACAATATCGAGCGGATCGAGGCCACGCTGGCCGGGTTCTCCGCGGCTGGGCAGCGCCGATTGATCGTCGATTGCCAGGGCGTCGAGGCGCTGGACCTGTCCGGCGCCTGGCTGCTGCATCAGCGCCTTCAGGAGGTTCGCGCGGCTGGCGGTACGGTGGAGTTCGTCGGCGACGCGCCGGCCCATTTCAAGT
This sequence comes from Povalibacter sp., assembly GCA_035556415.1. Lineage (GTDB taxonomy): Bacteria > Pseudomonadota > Gammaproteobacteria > Steroidobacterales > Steroidobacteraceae > Steroidobacter. The sequence goes on along the minus strand of DATMEZ010000172.1, from coordinate 30,445 downwards.
TCATCGATGAAGTCTCCGAGCGCGAGGCGACCCAGCCGGTCCCTGCGCAGGAGTCGTCCACGCTGCGCGACGCGGTCGCCTGGGTTGGCCGCCGCTCGATTCAGCAGGCAGTCCAGGCCCGTGACGCCGTCGGTTTCTTCGGCCGCATCGCTACGACGCTGTCGCACTCGGCGCGCAGCGCGCGGCATCTGCGGGTGCCGTCCGTTGCCAGACATATATATGAGACGGGCATCCAGGCCATTCCCATCGTTTCGCTGATCGCGTTTCTGATCAGCGTCATCGTGGCGTATCTCGGCGCGCAGCAGCTGCAGCAGTTCGGTGCGGAGATCTACACCGTCGATCTGGTCGCCATCGCCGTGCTGCGCGAGATGGGCGTGCTGCTGACGGCCATCATCGTTGCCGGCCGCTCGGGCAGCGCGTTCGCCGCCGAGATCGGCGTGATGCGGCTGAACGACGAGATCGATGCGCTGCAATCGATGGGCGTGGACTATTTCGAAGTGCTGGTGCTGCCGCGGCTGATCGGGCTGATCATTGCGCTGCCGCTGCTCACCATCATCGCCGATGCGATGGGCCTGGCAGGCGGTGCGCTGCTGTCTTCGTTGCTGCTGGATATAAATCTGTCCCAATTCATTCCGCGCGTGCAGGCGGCGCTGGCGCCGACCACGTTCTGGGCCGGCATGATCAAAGCGCCGGTGTTTGCGATGCTCATTGCCATGGTCGGCACTTATCGCGGCATGCAGGTGCGCGACTCCTCGCGCGAGCTGGGGCGGCTCACCACGGTGGCCGTGGTGCAGTCCATCTTCCTGGTGATATTCGCCGACGCGATATTTGCCGTGGTCTTCGTGCAGCTGGATTTCTAGGGCCGTGGCTACCGCAAACCTTCAACGTCAGAGCGCTCGCCGGCAAGAGCGTCAGCTTCCGGACCAGACGGCTGCGCCCATCATCTCCGTGCGCAACGTGGTCAACCGCTTCGGCTCGCAGGTGGTGCACGACGGCGTCGACCTGGACGTGTACGCGGGCGAAGTGCTCGGCATCGTCGGTGGCTCCGGCAGCGGCAAGTCGGTGCTGCTGCGGACCATGCTGGGGCTGCATCGGCCGAACTCGGGCGAGGTGCTGATCGAAGGCAAGGACATCATGCGCATGTCCGCCAGCGAGATGCTGGCGGTGAAGCGGCGCTATGGCGTGACCTTCCAGCACGGCGCGCTGTTCAGTTCGCTCACCGTCGCGCAGAACATCCAGCTGCCGATCCACGAATACTACGAGGCCTCGGAGGCGACGCTGGCCTCGCTGGCCGAGCTGCGCTTGGGGATGGTGGGATTGCCGGTGGAGGCGGGTGCGAAGATTCCTTCGCAGCTGTCCGGCGGCATGGTCAAGCGGGCTGCGCTGGCGCGCGCACTGGCGCTGGACCCGGCGCTGCTGTTTCTGGATGAGCCGACCGCCGGCCTGGATCCCATTTCCGCGGCCGAATTCGATGAGCTGGTGCTCTACCTGAAACGCAGCCTCAATCTCACCGTGGTCATGATCACGCACGACCTGGATACCCTGCTGGCCACCTGCGACCGGGTCGCGGTGCTGGTTGACAGGAAAATCGTGGTCGATACGCTCGACGGCATCATGAGCAACCCCCATCCGTGGATACAGCAGTACTTCCACGGTCCGCGCGCCCGGGCCGCGCAGGGCCAGAAGGGTTAAATCCGCATGGAACGTGAAGCCAATTACGTTGCGGTCGGCGCTTTCATCCTGCTCGTCATCGCGATGGGCGTGGGATTCGTGCTCTGGTACACGGACGCCCGGGACGGGCGCAACTACGAAACCTACGAGATCTATTTCACCGGCAGCGTCAGCGGCCTGGAGCGCGGCGGTCCGGTGCGCTATCTCGGCGTGGACGTCGGGCGCGTGCGCCGCATCTCCATCGATCACAACAACCCGGGCCGGATCATGGTGGTGGCGGAGATCGACAAGGAAGCGCCCATCTCGTCGGCGACCCGCGCCAGTCTTGGGTTGCAGGGTGTCACGGGCCTGCTCTACATCAATCTGCGCGAAGTGCCCGAGGTCGACAACCGCGCCGGCCTGCGCAAGGGCGAGAACTATCCGGTGATCGAAGCGGTCGCTTCCGATTTCGACATTTTCCTCGCCAGCCTGCCCGAGATGATGGCGCGCGCCAACAGCCTGCTCGACCGGGTCGGCCGCGTGTTGTCCGACGACAATCTTGCGTCGCTGTCGAAAACCATGGCCAACCTGCGCGATGCGTCGGCGAGCTTGCCAGCCACGTCGCGCAACGTTTCGCAGCTGATCGAGCAGATGCGTGCGACCGTGGTCGAGATTCACGGTGCCGCCGAGGGCCTGCGCGGCATCACCGACGATTCGCGTCCTGAGATACGTGCTGCCGTCGCCAGGCTGGGCGAGGTGGCCGAAAACATGGCGCAGGCGTCCGCGCGCATCGACCGCTTCACCAAGCAGAGCGAGACGCAGCTCGGCCACTTCGCCGACAGCGGCCTGTTCGAGGTGGAGCGCCTGGTGCGCGAAACCCGCTCGGCTGCGCGCGAGTTCCGCGATCTGTCGCGGAGTCTGAAGGAGAATCCTTCCCAGATCCTTTACGAGCCGCCCGCCAGCGGCGTCGAGATCGAACCATGAGCAAGCAAGGGCTGCGCGGACTGGATCGTGTTGCGGGCTGCGGCCGCCTGGGCCTCGTCATGCTCGCCGCATTCGCTTCCGCCTCGTGCGGCGGCTCGCTGTTCGAGAGCGACATTCCAGTGCCGAGTCATTACATTCTGGCGCCGGCGCCAGCGGCGCAGAGCGCAACTTCCTCCGCTGCATCGACGATCGATCTTGCGATCGGTCGTCCGGATGTCGCTCCGGGATTGGATACGGCGCGCGTCGCCGTTCTACGCGGTCGCCAACTCGACTATTTCCGTGCCGCGCAGTGGGGCGGCAGCGTGACTGAAACCGTGCAGTCGTTCCTGGTGAACACGTTGCAGGACCAGAAACTGTTTCGCAGCGTCACTGCGGAGCAGACGCGCGTTTCCGGCACCTACCTGCTGGACCCCGAAGTGCGTGACTTCCAGGCCGAGTACACCGACGGCAAGTCGGCCCCGGACATCCGCGTCACCATCGTCGGCCGCGTGATCCGCATTGGCGATCGCCGGCTGGTGGACACGATCTCCGCCACCTCGGTCCAGGCCGCTGCGGACAATCGCATGAGGGCTGTCGCTGCCGCCTTTGAGGCGGCTTCGCAGCAGGTTGCGCTCGAGCTGGCCAACAACGCCGCCCGCGTCATCGCGAACGATGCCGAAACGACGGCTGCCGCTGCCAGCAGGTAGCGAATCACAAAGATGATCCCGACGTTTCGCAGGTGGGGCGCCGCCCTTTTTCTGGTTGTCCTTGCCTGCGCGCCGGCATTCGCCGACGGCTTCGAGGCGACCGTCACACGGGTGTTCGATGGCGACAGCTTCCTGGTCCGACCGGCGAAGGGCAAAGACATCGATGTGCGGCTGGCCGATATCGATGCGCCGGAAAAACAGCAGCCTTATGGCAACGATGCCCGCGCCGCGCTGAAACGACTGATCGAAGGGCGGCGCGTCTACGTGGACGTCATCGAGACGGATCAGTACCAGCGCAAGGTGGCGCACGTCTATCGCTTGCCGGATCGGCTCGATGTCCGGCGCACCCTGGTTCACGACGGCCACGTCTGGGTCTGGCGCAAGTACGCGCGCGACCGTCAGTTGTTCGCACTGGAAGATGCGGCGCGCGCTGCACACATTGGTATCTGGGCGCTGCGCGAGTCGGAACGCATGCCGCCGTGGCAGTTCCGCTATCTGGAGCGGCAGCGCAAGAACGGCACTCGTTCGAGTCGCGACCACTAAGAGCGTCCCTGCTCGCAATTCAGAACGTGCTCAGTCCCGTGGCTTCCATCAGTCGATAGCGCCAGTATCGGCCGCGATCCGTATCCCGATAAGCGCCGAACGGCGCGGTGTACTCCGTGCCGCCTTCGTTGTTCCACAGGCGTTCGAAGTACCCGATCATCTGGCTCGCCAGTGCCGAGTCCAGCGCGGTATCGAGTGCAACGTTGGCCTCCAGGTTGTAGTTGTCGAGATTGCGGCGGGTCAGGTTGGCAGAACCCAGCGACGCAATGAGTCGATCGCCGCGCGTAATCAGCGCGAGCTTGGTGTGAAACTGTTCGCCATGCGTGCGATACCAGCGCACTTCGATTCGCTGCGCGCTCTGTGTGACCAGCTCATTTGCTACGGGGCGGTTCGGCACTCCGTCTTTCTGCCTGCCGAACGCGTCGCGATTCGGATCGAGAATGATCCGGACGGCGACGCCGCGGCCAGCTGCTTGCAACAGAGCATCGATCACCTGGCGATCGGATAGATAGAAGGTCGCGATGCGGATCACATCGCCTTTGCGCGTCGTTGCGATCGCGCCCAGCAGATGATTGCTGATCGCCTGTTCGGTGACGAACGAGAGCTGCGTGCCGGGCTGGGTCGCAGGAGCCACCTGCGGCGAGGTCGCAAGCATGTGGCCGCGCCAACCTGAGAAAGACGCGATCCCCAACTCGCTCTCGATGATCCGCTGCGCCGGCTCGCCGGTGAACAGCAGCGCGATGTTCGAATGCGCGCTGCTGGCATCGTGCGGATTTGCCGAGGCAACCAACCCCGTCAGCCGGCCGTCGGCGCGGTCCGCCACGATCAGCTTGCGATGATTGGCCTTGAAGTTGAGCAGCGACAGCCAGCTGCGCAGGCTGATGTGTGCCGGCTCGGTATCGAAGGGATTCGGCAGCACTCCGCCGCCGTCACCGGGGCCCCACCATTGGCCGAACATGCGCCACAGCGCTGAATACGCCGGGTTCGAATCCCGCAACTTGCGCAGATCGGTGACGACCACCTCGATGCCCGCGGCCCTCAGCTGCGCCAGCAGCGGCGATGGCGAACCGCCATAGACATCGTTGATCGGATCGGTGATCAGCAGGACCGCCAGGCCGGGCTTGGCCTGCTTGCGCGCCATCAGGTGATCGGCCAGCTGCCGGCTCAGAGGGCGATGCGGCGAATCCGTCGCACCCATCAGCTCGTTGAACAGGAAGAAGTCGGCCACGATGAAGGTCTCGGCCCGGTCGACGATGTCGAACACCTCATCGAAGATGTGCTGCTCGTACACCGGTCCCTGCGGACCGGTGTAGGTGAGGTCGGCGAGAAACCGGATGTCCGCGGCATCGACGGCTGCCGGCGGCGTGCTCACGTCCGTGCCCGGCGGCATCGTCCGGCTGATGTTCCAGACCCCGACGCAGGCCCAGAGAAAGATCGCTCCCCAGAAGATCCATCGTTTGCGCAGGCGGCGGCCGGTGCCGGCGATGAAATTGTTACCGTTCATGTACAGGCATTGTACGTCGCTGCTCTGGACCGGCATCGCAGGCAATGGCTGCGGGCGCTGAGATCCTGGAATGCGTTCACCGGATTCAAGTTCCGGGCCTGGCGGTTCCGGTACGGCCTCAGAACCTGATTCCCACGCTTTGAACCGCGAGAGGAGGGGGAAGATCGGCTTTCAGAAAATGGAGTAGGCTCGCCCTCCGTCATTGTCGTGAAGGAGCAGACCATGATCGATCACACCGGTGTCAGCGTCAGCGATTTCGCCCGGAGCAAGGAGTTCTATGCGCGCGCCCTGGAGCCCATCGGCTACAAGCTGATGATGGAAGTGCCGGCCGAAGTGAGCGGTGGCTACGAAGGCGCGGGATTCGGTGTGCCACCCAAGCCTGATTTCTGGATAGGCCGTGGCAAGCCCAACGTGCCGCCGCTGCACGTGGCATTCCGAGCCGAGCGGCGCGAGCTGGTCGATGCGTTCTACAAAGCGGCCCTCGCCGCCGGCGGGCGTGACAACGGCGCACCCGGTCTGCGGCCGCACTATCACCCGAACTATTACGGCGCGTTCGTGTTCGATCCCGACGGCCACAACATCGAAGTCGTTTGTCAGGAAGCGCCGTAGCTGCCGGCACTGCATCGTCAGCTGGAGACGTCTGTCGCCGGCTGGGCGCCGGCAAGGCTGCGCCTGCCGACATAGGCAGCGTCACTCAACGGCATCGTTGCGGGCTGTTGCATCGGTCGTGGCGGCCAGCGTACCTTGCCTGCAAGGCTTTGAAACAAGGAGAACAATGTGAAGATCGATATTGGCATCAGTGAGAAGGACCGCACCAAGGTCGCGAATGGACTGTCACGGCTGCTGGCCGACAGCTACACGCTGTACCTGAAGACGCACCAGTTCCACTGGAACGTCACCGGGCCGATGTTCCAGACGCTGCACCTGATGTTCGAGACCCAGTACAACGAGCTGGCGCTGGCGGTCGATTCCATCGCCGAGCGTATCCGCGCCCTGGGATTTCCTGCGCCGGGCAGCTATGCCGAGTTCGGCAAGCTATCGTCGATCAAGGAAACCGTCGGCGTGCCCAAGGCCGAGGAAATGATCCGGCTGCTGGTCGACGGTCAGGAAGCGGTGGTGCGCACGGCGCGCTCGGTGTTTCCGATCGCAGAGAAGGCCGGTGACGAAGCCACGGCGGACCTGCTCACGCAGCGGATCCAGTTGCACGAAAAGACTGCTTGGATGTTGCGCAGCCTGCTCGAGAAGTAACGTTCGTCATCTCTTAGAAGAGTCCGCTCCCGGGCGATCGGGAGCGGCAGGGACGCTTTGATTTGGTCATTCCCGCGAAGGCGGAAAACCATCCGACTGGATGCCCGCTTACGCGGGCATGAAGAGGAATCCGGGTACCGATCCAGTCGTTGCAGGTCGCTAGCCTGGCTTCCATCCCTGCTTGCGCGCCGCAGCTTCGCCTGCCGCGTCCAGCGCATCGCCTTCGATGGTGTCCTGCACCGCCTGCAGGATGATAGGCGGCACGGCCGTGCCTGCCATCCGGTACTCGGTTTTCATCCCGTTGGGCTCGTTGTGGGCCAGGGCTTTCACCCGCCACGCGTTCGCTTCCCGGCAGGCGAGTCCGGCCAGCGCTGCCTGGTCCTCCACCGTGAACGTGCGACAGTAGTTGCCGGATTTCTCGTGGAACGACAAGCCGATGCGTATCGGCGAGCCCTCGATCCTGGCCCCGCCGGGCTGACCTGTCAGCGCCGCGGCCAGGGCGCCGCCTGCCACGATGCGGCCATGCTGCGCGACGATCGAATTGCCCGGGCCAGCCAGCAGGGGCGACCGGGCGATGAGCAGCCCGAGCAACAGGCTCGCCGCCACCGCGCCCCATTCCGGCCAGGACCATCGACGTTTCGGCTTGTCGGCACGCGCAGCGGGCGCGGCATCGATGCTCGAGATCGGCGACTCATCCGCTGCGGGCGCCGGATCGAGCGTATCGGTACTCACAGGCCTCGATTCATTGGCCGCCGGCGCCGTACCGGCAGTGACGAGCAGGCGATCCGGAGCTTCCTCCGTGAGGGCGTCATCGAAAGCATTGCGCAGGCTGGCTTGCAGCTCGCGATGATGCGCGATCTGCTGGGCGATCTTCGGATCCGCTGCCATCGCCTGCTCGACGGCGCGACGCGTTTCATCATCGAGCTCGCCGTCGGCGTATGCCATCAATGTCTCGTCGGAAAATTCCATCGTCGTCCTTCAACCTCACTTCTGCTTGTTGCAGCTGCGCCTGTAGCGCTTCGCGTCTGCGCCAGGTGGCTGCTCACCGCGTCGATCGGTACTTCCGGCAGAGCGCCGTCCTCATTTGCCTTTCGGCCTGCCGAACATCTGCGACCAGTAGATGCCGGCCCGGCTCTTCGGTGCGGTGGCGTAGGCGATGCCCATCTCGGTGAACTGGGTGCCCATGAGGTTGGCGCAATGACCGGGACTTTCGAGCCAGCCGCCGACCACGGCATCGGCCGTCGTCGCACCCGCCGCGATGTTCTCGGCAATGTTGCGCCACTGATAGCCGGCCTGCACGGCGCGCTGCGCCGGTGTGCTGCCGTCCGAGCCTTCATGCTCGAAGAAATCGTGCATCGCCATGTCTTTCGCGTGAGCCGCGGCAACGCGCGTCAGCGTGGTGGAAAGGGTCAGTGCCGGTGCGGCCTCGAACGCCGTTCCGCCGCATTTACGCGGTTTCGATCTTGCTTCGTTGACCAGCGTCAGCACGCGAGCACTGATCGGCCCGGCATCGCTCGCTGCCGGAATGATCACCGGCGCGGCGACCACGATGCGAACGTCCTGGCGGTCGCGAAACAGGCCGATCGCCGTGAACGCAGGATTGAGCACGGCCTCGCAGTAGTTGTCGGCGAGCACCCGGACGATGGCGGCATCGTTGACGGTGCCCGCCATGTGGATCGACGCGGAATCGATGGCGCGATAGTTCGTCTTCGTCAATGCGTCGCTCAGCTTGCCGCCGCGCGACCACTCACGGGCCACGGCATCCAGCTCGCGGCTGGTTTCGAGCTTGCTGGCACTGCCGGCGTGTCCGTCGCAGCCTTGTTTGCGCAGACGATTGATGTCGGCTGCCAGGTCCGCGCTGGCGGTCGCGGAGAACACCGAGCACAGGATTGCAAGGCCGGCTATGAAAATTCTCACGATAGTTTGCGCATTGCGGAGCGAAGGGAGCGTCCGCTTTCGCCGTAATCCTCCCAGACAGTGCTCCGGGCGATCAATGCCGGTGTGCTGCGTAAGGTGTAGCGCATCGGGTCGAGACCGGACTTGACCTGCGTCCACTCCAGCGGCATGGATACTGGTGCGCCGTCGCGAGCCCGCGGGGACAGCGGCGCAACGGCAGTGGCCATCCGGTCGTTGCGCAGATAGTCGAGAAAGATCCTGCCGGTGCGCAGTTTCTTGGACATGTTGACTAAGTAGCGCTTGGGGCTGTCCGCAGCCATTTGCGCGCACACCGTATGCGCGAAGGTCTTTGCCTCGCTCCAGTCGAGCGCCGGCTTTGCCGTGGCCAGCGGGACGACGACGTGCAGTCCTTTACCGCCGGTAGTCTTGCAGAAGGCTGCGAGACCCAGTGCTTCCAGCCGCTCGCGAATTTCCCGGGCCGCCTCGATGACGGTGTCGAAACCCACCCGCGGCCCGGGATCGAGATCGAACACCAGGCGGCCAGGCACCTCCGGCTGGTCTGGCCGGCAGTTCCAGGGATGCAGCTCGATGGCTGCGGTTTGTGCGACCGCGATCAGTGCCTCGATCCGGTCGATCTGCAGGTAAGGCTTGCGCTCGCCGCTCACCTGGGCGAGCGTCAGCAGATTGGAAGTGCCGGGCATGGCGTGACGCTGGAAGAATCTCTGGCCGCCGATGCCAGCCGGCGCGCGAATCACCGAGCAAGGCCGGCCCTGGATATGCGGCAGCAACCAGTCGCCGACCGCTTCGAAATAGCGGGCGAGATCGAGCTTGGTGCCGGGCTGCCCATCGCCGGCATCGGGCCACAGTGCTTTGTCGGCGCTGCTGATCGAAACGTTCATCACGACGGTGGTGCCGCCGCCGTTCGTGGTTGATGGTTTCTGCGATGGTCGTCGCGTATCCGTGCTGACTTTGCGCGCTCGTGCACTCGCGGGTTTCGAGGAAGCCTTGGTCTTCGGCACCGGCCGCGCTACCGCGGTTTTCGCTGCCGCTGCCGGCTTTTCCGCAGTCACCTCGGCCGCCGGCCTGTCCTCGCGCAATCCCTTGAACGCGGCCTGCCGCACGTTGCCGGACCCGGTCCAGCCTGCGAACTCGATCTCCGCGACCAGCTGCGGTTTCACCCAGCGGATGTCGGGTGCGGATCGCGGCGCACCGTCGCCTGTGAAGGGGCTGGCCGAGCTCGCCGCCGCTTTCAGTCGCGGCAGCAATTTCCGTACTTTTTCCTGGCTGAACCCGGTGCCGACGCGGCCTACGTAAACCAGGTGCCGGCCGCGATGCACGCCGACCAGCAGCGAGCGCAGCTGGCCGGCCTGTTGGGTCCAGCCGCCGATCACGACCTCGTGGCCGGCGCGGCATTTCGACTTGATCCAGTCACCGACGCGCCCGGAGCGATAGGGCGAGTCCAGCTTCTTGGAAATGATGCCTTCCAGCTTCATGCGGCAGGCGGATTGCAGCACCGCATCGCCGGCGGTCTCGAAGTGATCCACATAACGCAGCAGCGCAGCATCGTCGCAATGCGGGTCCAGCAGCGAGCGCAACCGCTCCTTGCGCCGCGCCAGCGGCAAGCGGCGCAGATCCTGACCGTTCGCAAACAGCAGATCGAAAGCGAAGAAGATGAGGTTGCCGGTATCGCCATCCGACAGCGCAGCCTGCAGCGTGGCGAAATCCGGAGCGCCGTCACGATCCAGCGCGACCACTTCGCCGTCGATGATGCAATCCGGCAGTGCACTGGCGGTTGCCGCGATTTGCGAGAACTTCGCGGTCCAATCCAGACCCTTGCGTGTGCGCAGCGTGGCCTCGCCGTCCTGTACCCGAAGCTGCAACCGGTAGCCGTCGAACTTCACTTCGTGCGCCCAGCCGGGTCCGTTCGGCGGACGCTCGACCAGCTTGCACAGTTCGGGTTCGACGAAGTCGGGAAGCTTGCGGCGCACACCGGCTTGCGACGAGCGCTGCTGGCCCCGGGAGGCGCTCGGTGTTTTCCGGGCCGCAGCTTGGGCGCGCCTGGTCTTTTCAGGCTGGGGCGCCCGCAGCATGAACGGTTCGGGGTGGCGTCCCTTGCCGGCGGCGATCTCCTGCATCTTGCGGCCTGAGGCGATCGAACGGTCCTCGGCCATCAGTTTCTCGGTTGCCGCTGCGGTGCGCGCATATTTGTCGCGATGCTTGATTAGCAGCCAGTTCTGACGTTTGCCGCCGTTGCGGTCGTTCTTCATGCGCACCAGTACCCACTCGCCATGCAGGCGCCCGCCGTCCAGCTTGAACTTGAGATCGCCCTCGCGCAGTTGCTGCTGTGCCGAGCCGCCATCGAGCGGTGTCCAATAGCCCCGATCCCACAGCTGCACCGTGCCACCGCCGTAATGGCCTTGCGGGATCGTGCCTTCGAAGTCGCCGTAATCCAGCGGATGATCCTCGACCTGCACCGCCAGGCGCTTGTCCTTGGGATCGAGCGAAGGGCCGCGGGTAACCGCCCACGACCTGAAAACGCCGTCGAGCTCGAGCCGCAGGTCGTAATGCAGGCGGCGTGCGGCGTGCTTCTGGATCACGAAACGCGGCTGCCCGGTCGGCTGCATCTGTCGTGCGCCGCTGGGCTCGGCGGTTCTGGTGAAATCCCGCTTGGCACGGTAGGTCGATAGTTTCCTGGTAGCCATGCGACTCTCCGGCATTTACCGGTCGGGAACGCCCGTGTGCCGCACTGCGTTCCGTGATGAATCCCACTGCTCGGAGCATGGGATGACTTCCGGCGATGCAGCGTGCGGCCTTGGCCCGAAGGGCCCATGCTTGCGCCGTGTGATCCCTTTAGGATGTGCGTGGGGCGTGCAAGACCCGCTCGTACGACGAATCAGGAGAATCACGATGACTCGATCCTCGGCAAAGGCCGGCCTGGCGCTCGCCGGCCTGTGCGTGCCGCTGCTGGCGCCGGCGGCGGAACGGCTCAACGTCAAGCTGGGCCTGTGGGAAATCACCACGGTCACCCAGATGAGCGGGGTGCCGCCGCTGCCCAAGGAGCTGATGGACAGGCTCACCCCGGAACAGCGTGCCAAGATCGCCGCCGAGGCCCGCGCCAATGCCGCCCAGGGCCCGGACAAGGACACCAGCCGCGAATGCGTGACGCAGAAGGATCTGGACGAGCCATTCCGTTCCAGCAACACCGAGCATTGCACGACCAGCGTCGTGTCGACCACGCGAACCTCGCAGGAAATGCGCATGGTGTGCAGCGGCGAGCCCAAGGGCTCGGGAACGTTCAAGGTGACGGCGCCGACGCCCGAGACCATGAGCGGCACCATCGACATGAAGGTCGGCGAGGGCCCTGATGCTTTCACCGTCAAGGGCAATCTGTCCGGCCGCTGGCTGAGCGCGGATTGCGGCGAGGAGGCCGATGATTCAGGCGACTACGATGACGCCGAGGACGAGCCGCTCGACGACGACGAGGAAGAAGAGGAATGAGCGGCTGAGGATGCGACTGCCGACGGATTATGCCCCGGCCCGCGGCAGTCGCGCTGTAGACGGAATGGAGCCCCAGGCCGGGCTCGTCACCTTTTCGCAAATCTGCGGACAGCTTCTGCGGCAAAAATCAACCGCTGTCCGAGAGCCGCGCGATACGTATACTCCCCCGCTTTGCGCGGCTTCGAGACATGTGGTTCAAGAATCTCATCATCTATCGGCTGCCCGCCGGCTGGTCCATTCCCGTAGCTGAGCTCGAGGACAAGCTGGCTCTGCGCAAACTGCAGCCTTGCGGCAGTTTCGAGATGCTGAGCCGCGGCTGGGTGCATGCGAGCAACGCGCAGCGTTACGTTCACACCACCAACGGCCAGCATCTGATCGCGCTGGGCGTCGATCAGAAGCTCCTGCCGGGCTCCATCATCAAGCAGGTTGCCGTGGAGCGCGCCGCGCAGCTCGAGCAGCAACAGGGGTTTCCCGTCGGTCGCCGGCAGATGCGCGAGCTGAAGGAGCGCGTCACCGAGGAACTGCGTGCGCGTGCGTTGACGCGTCGTCGCACGACGCGGGCCTGGATCGATCCGACAAACGGCTGGTTCATCGTCGATGCAGCGGGCGGCTCACGCGCCGACGAACTCGTCGAAACACTGCGCGACACGCTGGGCAGCCTGCCGGTGCAGTTCCTGGAGACCGAGCGCACGCCTCACGCTTCCATGGCCGCGTGGCTGATGCTGGGTGACGCACCCGCGCATTTTGTGATCGACCAGGACCTGGAGCTGCAGGCGGTGGACAAGACCAAGGCCACGGTGCGCTACGTGCGTCATCCGCTCGAAGGCAAAGAGATCCAGGCGCACATTTCCTCAGGTAAATATGCCACGCGTCTGGGGCTCACCTGGCGCGACCGCATCTCCTTCGTGCTGACGGAAAAACTGCAGGTCAAGCGCGTGCAGTTCCTGAACATCGAGAAGGACAAGTCGGAGGGTGGCGATACGCTGTCGCCGGAAGAACAGTTCGACATCGATTTCACGCTGATGACCGGCGAGCTGTCGCAGCTGCTGGTCGACCTGCGCGACGCGCTCGGCGGTGAGCCGGCGCAGGCGAAGCAGCAGGCGGCCTGATCTCAACCGACTTACCGCGGTCGCGCTGAGCCTGTTGCGGCCGAATCGAAACACCCGGGCTGCAGGCCGATCTCAGCTCGCCGGCGGCGGCATCAGCGGCTGCCCGGCCCAGCGGATCACCGCGACGAAGACGTCCTGTTCGCGATGCAGGCTGCTCATCAGCTTGAGGAGCTCGTGCGTGAATCTCTCGCGCTCGACCTGATTGTTCATGATCTGTCCCGCGGTATCTCGCTGGTAGCGCGACACCACGATCTGTTCGTCGGTAGCGACCGACTGTAGCGATGCGGGCGGCGCCAGCCGCTGCGCGATGCCCAGTCCCATTCCCTCGGCGATGTAGGTATCGCCTCGCTGCATTGCCTGTGCAACACCCAGACAGCGTGCCGCGATGGTCGGATTCGCTGCGCGCTGCGCGCTGCAGGATTGACTGATTGGGCTGAGGGCGGGCAGGGCCACGCCCGAAAGCCAGCCGATGACGTCGTTCAGACTGCTGGTCAACGGTCCGCCCGACAGCACGGTCGGCTTGAGGTTCGGATTCTGGCTGCGCGCGATCGCGATGTGCGCCGCCAGCGAGTTCCAGTAGATGTCGAAGCGCTCGCTGCGGCTCATGACGTCGAGAATCTCGTTCTCCGCGGCAACATCTCTTTGCTGTTGCGCTGTGGCCAATGGCCCGAGCCACACGATGCCGTTACCCGGATCGAGCCGGCGCAGGCGCGCCTCCAGCGGTTCAGGCTGGCAGCCCGGCACCATGCGGCACAGGGCGATCTGCAACCAGGCGATATCGGGCCGGTCCGGCGCCTTCTGCGCTGCCCCTTCGACCAGCACCAGCGCGGCGCCGGCGCCTTCCACGAACTGTCGCTGCATGGCGTCAGCAAGCATCCGATCCGCGGGCGTCGCATGGAGCGATTCGATGGGCGCAGGCTTGCTATCGCGCTGCTGCGGCGACGTGGTGCCGCAGCCGCTGGTGGCCAGCAGCAGTACCGCAGCGGCGAGGGTGGCTGTTGTGCGTAGCGGGAAGCCCGTGTTCATGAATGCCTTCATGAAGTCGTGGTAATGGCGGTGAGCCTGGCCAGTGTAGCAGTGCATTCGTTCACTTTGAGTTCACCGGCGGGAACAGAAGATGGCCACAAGCGTCTTTCCGTCATGAAAGCCTCGGGTGAGGTTTATGCGTACCGCGGCATTCCTGTTCCTGTTCTCGCTGGCCGTGCTGCCGGCGGCCCATTCGCAAGAGCCCGTCGTCGATCCGCCGGGCCGGGTGGCGCGGCTGAGCCACGTCGACGGCGAGGTCGCGCTCGCCCCGGCTGGCAGCGAAGAATGGGCCGAAGCCGTGCTGAACCGGCCGCTGACCAGCGGCGACCGCCTGTGGGTGGACGTCGGCAGCCGCGCCGAATTGCAGATGGGTTCGGCCAGCGTGCACCTGGGTCAGAGCAGCGGCTTCTCCTTCGTCGACCTGGACGACGATCAGCTGCACATGAAGCTGACGGAGGGCGTCGCCACCGTGCGCGTGCAGCGCAAGCGCGAAGACGAGAGCATCGAGATCGACACGCCGAATGCGACCGTGCGGTTGCTGCATCCGGGCGAATACCACATCGAGGTCAACGAAGACGGCGACCAGACCGTGGTCAAGACGCGCAGCGGTGAAAGCGAGGTCGAGGGCGAACACCAGTCCTTCACGGTCGCCGCCAACGAAGAGGGTGTCTTCAAAGGTACGGATCGGCTGACCGAGAGCATCGAGCCGCTCGGGCCGCGCACCGCATTCGAGGCATGGGCCAACGATCGCGATCGGCCGGAGCAGGAGTCGCAGTCATCGCGCTACGTGTCGCGCGACGTCATTGGTTATCGGGACCTGGATCGCTACGGCGACTGGATCAGCGAGCCGGGCTACGGTTACGTGTGGCGACCGACGTACGTCGTGTCCGGTTGGGCGCCGTATCGGTACGGCCGCTGGGTGTGGGTTTCGCCGTGGGGCTGGAGCTGGATCGACGATGCGCCCTGGGGGTTTGCACCGTTCCACTATGGCCGCTGGGCGTATCTGCGCAGCAGCTGGTACTGGGTGCCGGGACCCATCTACGCGCGCCCGGTCTATGCGCCTGCGCTGGTGGCCTGGACAGGCACGCCTGGTTTCAGCGTCTCGCTCTCGTTCGGCAGCGGCATCGGCTGGTTCCCGCTTGGCCCGCGTGAAGCGTTCATGCCGGCGTACCGGTACTCACCGCGTTACATCCGCAGCATCAATGTCTGGCATACCACCGTCATCAACAACACTTACGTGTACAACGGTCGCGGCCGTCACACGTATCTCTACGGGCGTGATCCGCGCGCAGTGACCGTCGTCGACCGTGGCCAGTTCGTGGGCGGTCGGCGCATCGATGGACATTGGAGGCGGACTGACGCGCGCGATCTGCGGCGTTGGGAACATGACGCGCGGCCGCCGGCGATTGCACCAGATCGCGACAGCGTGTTGGCGTCGCGCGTAGTGGGTCGTCCGCCACTCGGCCGCGTGCTTCGCGACCGGGCACAACGCGACGAAGCCGATTCGCGCACTCGATCCGTGGCTCGCAGCACGCCAACATCGCGTGTGCCTTTCGATGTGGAAAGGCGCGCGATCGAAGCGAACGGCGGTCGGCCGGTCAGTCGCGCCGCGCTGATGCGCCCCAATCAGAACGGCGATGCGCTGCGTGTCGACCGCGAGCAGAACCGCAGTGCTCGCCCGACGCGGAATGCCAATTCGGCGCGACCGACTCAGACGCCTTCCAATTCGTCCGCGTTGGCAGGCCGCGAACAGCCTTCGGCTCCAGCCGCTCAACAACCTTCGCCGCGCACGGATCGTCCGACGTGGGCTCGCGGCAGTGACCGTCGCGTGGTGCGCGAACAGAACGATCCGTCGATCCGACCGTCGCGTGAGCAGGATCGCGTGCCGAGCACCAGCCGTCCGAACGTCGTTGCCGCTCCGGGCGCAAACACGCCAAACGCGAGTAATGACAACAGCGACAGGGCAAGAGCTCGCGTACCCAGTGATCGTCCATCGTGGGCGAGCCAGCAGCGTGACGATTCCTCGCGCTCGAATCCGCCGCAACTGCGTGATCGTGAGCCATCCCGCAATGGAGCCAGGCAGCTGACGACGCGACCGGAGCAGGACAGGTCGCGCTCGACGACGGATCGCGATCGCAGCGCGCCTAGTGTGAATTCTCTGCAGGAACGCCGCCCGAGCGACCGTTCCGGATTCGCAATGCCAGGGTTCCAACGGGACCAACGCGGTTCGGATCGTGCGCAGCAGCAGCGCGCGGAGCCTCGATACAGCGCGCCGCGTGAGCAGCCTCGAGTGGAGCAGCGGATGCCGCAGCCGAGGCTGGCGCCCCAGCCCAGGATCGAGCAGCCGCAGCGCGCTGCGCCGCCACCTCGGATCGCGCAACCGTCGCGGGCAGAGCCGCCGAGATCTCAGACGCCTCGGGCCCAGCCCAATGTTCAGCGCCCAGCAGCCCGCCCGCAGAACAACGAGCCGCGCTCCGGCCAGCAGCGCTCCTTCGGGCGGCAGCAGTCTCGGCAGCCTTGAGGCAGCCCGGATACGCGTTCCTGATCGTTCCTGCGTATGCGGGAATCCACCCTGATCAGCTTAGATGGACTCCCGCGAGCGCGGGAGTGACGGGCAAATAGGAACGTCCCGAAGTCCTGGACCTTCACCGGCAGCACCCCGCCGTTTGCCGGTGATGGCTGGCAAGGTTCCAGCGCGCCTCGTAATGTGTGCTCCAGGGCCATACCGCCCGGAGTTTTTCGATGAAGAACGTGACGCCGCACCGTCATCGGCAGGGATCGCCGCTGGTGGCGGGCATTATCCTGATTCTGCTGGGCGGGCTGCTGCTGGCCCTGAACCTGGGGCTGGGCTTTCCGCTGAGCCTGTGGGAGTACTGGCCGTTCCTGCTGATCGTGCCGGGCGTGGTCGGCCTGATCGTGCCCAGCCGGCACCTCAGCCGCAGCGGCGGCATCTGGCTGCTGGCCAGCGGCCTCTACTGCGAGATCGGCACGGCGGGGCTGTTCGGCCTGGGCTGGTTCAGCGCCTGGCCCATCTTCATCATCGCCTATGGCCTGGAAGTCATCTTCGGCTCGCGTCGAGAAGGTCCCGAGCAGGACCAGGTGACGCATGAAGGATGAACGTTCACGGCGCGATCCACTGTTCTCGACGCGCATGCTGGTCGGGATCTGGATCATCGCCCTGGGGGCCATCCTGCTGGCCGGCAACCTGGGCTGGATCGACTCGCGGCACATCTTCCGGCTGTTCTGGCCGCTGCTGTTCGTCTTCATCGGCAGCGGCATGGTGACGCAGGAGGACCGGCGCGCCAGCCGCAGCGGCTGGGTGTTCATCATCGTCGGCCTGTGGATCTTCTTCGCCAAGCTCGGCTGGGTCGACATCGATTTCTGGCAGATCGCATTCCCGCTGGCGTTGCTGGCCTTGGGCGGCATGCTGGTGTGGCGGGCGCTGCGAGGGCCGCAGATCGAAAACCTCGCGGGCACCGACGAGCAGCAATCCGAGCACGCCGAATTCGTGCGTTCCTTCGCCGTGATGTCGAGTACCGAGCTGCGTCCCGTATCGCGGCCGTTTCGCGGCGCCGACCTCAGCGCGGTGATGGCAGGAATCAAGCTGGATCTCTCCGATGCCCGCATGGAAGGCGACAGCGCCACCATCGAGGTGTTCGCCTTCTGGGGCGGCATGGAGATCTACGTGCCGCCCGACTGGACCGTCACCAGCAAGGTTGCCACGCTCATGGGCGGGTTCATCGACAAGCGCCGGCCCACCAGCACCGTGCCGACCAAGACGCTGGTGATCGCCGGCTTCGTGGTGATGAGCGGCATCGAAGTAAAGAACTGATCTTGAATGCATCCCATCCTGAAACGCCGCGGCCGGATGCTGTTGTATCTGGCGCTCTGGGTCGCCTTCGGCATGCTGCTGTCGATGGTGCTGCATTTCGGCGGCCGGGCGCCGACCGGCTGGTCGTTGCAGTTCGCAGTCCCGCTGTCCGTGCTGCTGGGGCTGCAATCGCTGGTGTTCTGGTACCTGGCGCAGGCGATGCCACCGGGAGAGACGCCGGTGATCCGCCTGGCCGTGACCTGGCTGGTCGCGGGACTGATCTCGCTGGGAGTCTGGCTGGCAGCAGCGTACGCCTGGGCTCAGTACCTGCTGACGCCGGGAACCTCGTATCCGGACGATGTGATCACCGCCGTGCCGTTGCTCATCTTCGCCGGCGCGATTGGCATTCTGCTGGCGGTTCTCGGCCACTATCTCGGTGGTGCGTTCGAGCGTTCGCGTAACGCCGAGCGGCGCGCGCTTGAGTTGCAGGTGCTGGCGCGCGAGGCGGAGCTCAAGTCGCTGCGGGCGCAGCTCGATCCGCACTTTCTGTTCAACAGCCTGAACTCGGTGGCAGCACTGATCGGCAACGACACCGCCGCGGCGCGCCAGATGTGCTTCCTGATGGCGCAGTTCTTTCGCAAGAGCCTGTCGCTGGGCCGTGAGCAGTCGATCCCCTTGTCGGAAGAGATCTCCCTGGCGGAAACTTTTCTCGCCATCGAGCGGGTACGTTTCGGCGAACGCTTGCGCGCGACGTTTGATATTGCCGACGATGTGCGCGCAGTTTCCGTACCGCCGCTGATGCTGCAGCCGCTGGTCGAGAATGCGGTTCATCATGGCGTGGCGCATCTGCTGGAAGGCGGTGAGGTCAAGGTGACGGCGCGGCGTCGCGAGGGTTTCCTGGAACTGGTAGTGCAGAATCCCTGCGATCCGGATCGCCCGCCTTCGCGGGGCACCGGCGTCGGGCTCGTGAACGTGCGCTCGCGTATCGAGACGTTGTGCGGCAACCGCGCCAGCGTCGACGTCGATGCGAGTGAAACCAACTTCTGCGTATCCATTCTGCTGCCAGCCGTTGCTGCAACCGGACCCTGAGGTAGCTGCCGTGCGTGTCATCGTGGTCGACGACGAAACCCTCGCCCGTTCCATCCTGATGGAGCATCTGGCCAAGGTGCCGGACGTGGAAGTGATCGGCCAGGCGGCCAACGGCTTCGAAGCCGTCAAGCTGGCCGAGGAGCTGCAGCCGGACCTGATCTTTCTCGACATCCAGATGCCCAAGCTGTCGGGCTTCGAGGTGCTGGAGCTGCTCGCCGAGCGGGCGCCGGCCGTCATCTTCACCACGGCCTTCGATGAATACGCGTTGCGCGCATTCGAAGTGCATGCGGTGGACTATCTGCTCAAGCCGGTGGAACCCCCGCGACTCAAGGATGCCGTCGAACGCGCTGCCGAACGGCTGCGAAATCGTGCTCCGCAGCCGTCTGCACAACAACTTGCCGTTGCGGCGCGTCCGCCGGGGAAGACGCTGGAACGAGTGCTGATTCGTCACGAAGGGCGAGTGCACGTACTGCCGCTGGAGCGCATCGATTTCGTGGAGGCGCAGGACGACTATCTTTCATTCGCCTCCAACGGCAAGCGCCTGCGCAAGCAGCAGACCATGAGCGAGCTGGAAACGCAGCTCGATTCGACCCGGTTCGTGCGCATCCACCGCTCGTTCATTCTCAACATCGAGCGCCTGGCGCGCATCGACCTGTACGGCAAGGACAGCTGGCTCGCCATCCTGTCCGACGGCACCAAGCTGCCGATGTCGCGCACCGGGCATGCGAAACTGAAGGAGCTGATCGGCTGAAATCGAGGAGACTGCCATGACCGACACGCATTCCGAGGAGTTTCAGTTCAGCGGCGATTCGTTGCTGGCCAAGGTCAAGGAGATCATTCGCCAGGGCAACGTGCGGCGCCTCATCATCAAGAACGAGGAAGGCCGGCCACTGGTGGACATTCCGCTGACGATCGGTGTCGTCGGCACGCTGCTCGCGCCGCAGCTGGCCGCCATCGGCGCGATTGCCGCACTCGTGCTGCGCGGGACCATCGTGATCGAGAAAGAGCCTGAGCAGCAGTAACCGATTCAGCACTGCCAGGGAGGGTCTTGCCTCGTTTCTGTCACTCCCGCGCAAGCACGAATCCATCCGAAGCGGTCCGATGGACTCCCGCCTCTGCGACGGGCTTTGCGCGGCAGTGACGAGCAAGTCTCAAACGTCCGCGGCTCTGTCAGCTTGCTGAACGGCAGCGTTTGCTCGACAGTTGGATGATGATCGGTCGCGTACACAGGATCGTCGGTGCAGTGGTGTTTGCGCTGTGCGCCGCCAGCGTCAATGCCGCGCTGGCGGCGAATTCACCGACTGCGGGATGCTCCAAAGCCGCCACTTCCGCAATCGAAAGCCACATCGCTGCGCTGGCACGGATGCCGCAAGCCGACGTGCAAGGCACGATCCGGAACGTCGATGGCACTGGCCGCAGGCTACTCGCACTGCGGTCCTATCTGAGAGCTGGAGACTCGCTCGCCTCCCGCTGGAGCTGGAAGCAAAGCCAGATCGATGCCTACCTGCAGTCCGATCGTCATCGCGACATGGTCGCGGAGATCGAGCGAATCAAAGCTCATTTCGCCGCTGCGAATCCGGGCTACATGCTCTACGCAAATACCGACGTGCGCAGCCTGGATCTGCAGATTCAACGCTGGAACGAGAACGTTACGGTCGGTGCGATTGCGCAAGGCCTGTATCGGGCCGCCTGCGATCGGGTCGCCTCATCCCGTCAGGCTCGTACTTCAAAGCGCCAGTTCCGCGATTTCCTGATCCAATGGACACCTGAGCAGCCGGCGCCCCTGGCGGCACCCGGCCTGTCGCTGCACGGCCGGGCGCGGGCCATCGATTTTCAGGTGCAGAAGGGCGATGAGGTGATCGCCTGGCCGGACACCAGCTCGATTCGCAGCGTCTGGGTCGGCGCGGGCTGGGCCGGCAAGCTGAAGGCGTCGATCGAGGCGGTCAGCAGCCAGTTCGACGGTCCGTTGACCATGCCGCCCGAACCCTGGCATTTCGAGTACAAGCCCGCGCCGGCCGGCCACTAAGCAGGCATTCCCTGATCTTCCGGCATTTTCCCCGGTGAGCCGGGCGCCAAAGCTATAGAATCCCGCGCCTCCCCCCGCTGTGTCGCGAGATCCCGCCCCCACAGCCACCCTTTTCTTTCGAGGTTCCCGTGCGCGCACCCGCTTCTTCTTCCGAAGGCGATCCTTCATCACGCGAGTCCATCGCGTTCAGCAGCCTGGCATTGAGCGAGGCGGTGCTGGCGGCACTGAACGATGTGGGCTACGAGTCGCCCTCGCCGATCCAGGCCGCCACCATTCCCCACATCCTGGCCGGCACGGACGTGGTGGGACAGGCGCAGACGGGAACGGGCAAGACCGCAGCATTCGCTTTGCCGATTCTGTCGAAGATCGATATCACAGCCCGCGAACCGCAGGCGCTGGTGCTGGTTCCGACGCGCGAGCTGGCGATTCAGGTTGCCGAGGCGTTCCAGCGTTACGCAATGCATCTTCCTGGGTTTCACGTGCTGCCGATCTACGGTGGCCAAAGCTACACACCGCAGCTGCAGAGCTTGCGACGCGGCGTGCAGGTTGTCGTCGGCACGCCCGGCCGCGTGATGGATCATCTGAAGCGAGAGACGCTGAGGCTCGGCACGCTCAAGTACCTGGTGCTCGACGAAGCGGACGAGATGCTGCGCATGGGGTTCATCGAGGATGTCGAATGGATTCTCGAGCAGACGCCGGAGGAACGGCAGATCGCGCTGTTCTCGGCCACCATGCCGGCCGCGGTGCGGCGCATTGCGCAGAATCATCTGAACAAACCCGCGGAAGTAACGATCCGCAACAAGACCAGCACCGCCGCCGGCATCCGCCAGCGCTACTGGATGGTCAGCGGCATGCACAAGCTCGATGCACTGACCCGCATTCTCGAAGCCGAGTCGTTCGACGCCATGATCGTGTTCGCGCGCACCAAGCAGGCGACCACCGAATTGACCGAGCGTCTGGAAGCGCGCGGCTTTGCGGTCGAAGCGTTGAATGGAGATATTCCGCAGCCGCTGCGTGAGCGCACGATTGCGCGTCTGAAAAGCGGGCAGATCGATATCGTCGTAGCCACTGACGTTGCAGCGCGCGGGCTGGACGTCGAGCGTGTCAGCCACGTCGTCAATTTCGATGTGCCTTACGATCCTGAATCCTACGTCCATCGAATCGGCCGTACCGGCCGCGCCGGGCGCAGCGGCGAAGCGATCCTGTTCATCGCGCCTCGCGAACGCAACATGTTGCGTGTGATCGAGCGCACTACGCGGCAGCCGATCACGCAGATGGAATTGCCGACAGTCGAAGACGTGAACGAGCAACGCGTCATTCGATTCAATCAGCGCATCACCGAAGCGCTTGCAGCGGGCGAAGCCGACACATTCCGTGCGTTGATCGAGCGCTATGAGCAGACGCACAACGTTCCTGCCGTCGAGATCGCTGCCGCGCTTGCGAGCATCGCGCAGGGCAAGACGCCGCTGTTGCTGGAGACCGGCCGGAGAGATTTCTCGCGATCAGAGCGCACAGAGCGCACGCCGCGTGCAGCCGAGGAAAGAACGGCACGAAAGAGCCCGCGACCGGAGCGCAAGCCTCATGCGAGTGAGGCTTGGCCGAACGAGGCTCGGCCGAGTGAACCAGTTGGTCGCGAGGGCGACAAGGGCAGGTACGACAAGGCCGAGTATCGTAAAGCTGAGCACAAGGTGCGCGCGCCTGCGGCTCAAGCGCAGACGGTGCCTCATGAAAAGGACGGTCGTGAAGTAGAGGCCAATGAAGCGGTGGCTGACGAGATGGCAGCTCGCGAGTCGGGAGCTCATGAAGCAGCAGCCGACGAGATTGCAACTCACGAATCGACAGCTCACGAAGCAGCGGCTGGCGAAATGGCGGCTCACGAAGCGACAGTGGGTGAATCAGCGGCTCGCGCAGTAGTGGCTCACGAAGCAGCAGCTCGTGAAGTCGATGGTCATGAAGCGGAAGCTGGTCAGGCGGACCAGCAATCGACAGATACGGAAGTACGCCAGAGCGAGCGTCGTGCGGTCGATGAGCGCTCACACGAAAAGCGAGCCAGTGGTTCCGCGCGGCGTGAGTTCGAATCCGCAGATGCCCCGCGCAGCAAACACCACGAGCAGCACGACGACGAGTCGATGCTGACCTATCGTGTCGAGGTCGGCGAGTTGCACGGTGTGAAGCCGAGCAACATCGTGGGCGCCATCGCCAACGAAGCCGGCCTCGAGGGGCGCTACATCGGTCGGATTGTCATCATGTCCGACCACAGTTTCGTGGACCTGCCCGGCGGCATGCCGAAGGAGATCTTTCGCAGCCTGCAAAAGGTCCGCGTCGCGGGTCAGCAGTTGCAGATCAGCCTGGCGCTGCGAGCACATGCGGAGAAGCTGCGGCGTGAACGCGGACCGGTCGGCGGACGTGAGCGTAAGCCCGGTGGATTCGGGCGCGATAGGCAGCCTGGCTCCTTCGGTGACAAGCGTGAGTCGTTCGGTACCCGAGAGCGAAAGCCCGGCGGATTCCGGCAGGAGAGGCCGTCCGGCACTTTCGGAGGTAAGCGCGAATCGTTCGGCGGGCAGGAGCGCACTCCCGGTAGATTCGGGGGCGAAGGCAAGCCTGGCGGCTTCGGCGGCCCGCGCGAGTCGTTTGGCGGACGTGAGCGAAAGACGGGCGGATTCGGGCGCGAAGGTGGTCCGGGCCACTTCGGACGCGATCGACCCACGGCTGGGCCGGCGCGCGAGCAGAAGCCAGCAGGGTTTCAGCGTGGATACGATCGCTCGGGCCCAAGAGGAGCACGCACCGCTGGCGCACGTAAACCAGGCGCGGGCGGGAACCGGAGCAAGCGACCGCCACCGAAGCGCTGAGCCAGAGCAGCTGAAATCGTAGCCCTGAATGCACCCTGAATTCCGCAGGGTGTCGGGATAAGGATGTACTGCGGCTTGACCGGTCCCGAGCCAGCCAGCAGGCTTACCGTCAGCTTTGGAATCGTCTGCTTCCGTTCAGGCGGCGGACATTGGATGGGAGAATTTCATGTCCTCGCAACATCATTCCCGGCATGTGCTGCCGCGAATCATCGCGCTGGCGTTGATGGCAGGTGCCGCCGCCGGTTGTGCGACCCAATCCTCGAAGGTCCGCGTCAACTCGGCCGAAGGTCCACTGCCTGACTGTCAGGCCTTCGCCTGGAACGTGGCTTCCGGCGACGCCGCCTCGCTCACCGATCAACGCGTCCGCAATCAAGTCATGCAGACGTTGCAGGCCAAGGGCTACACGGAGTCGGCGGACAAACCTGACTGCCGTATCGCATATCACTTCGCAACCTCAGAGGCGCCGTCGCCCTCGAAACCTCGAGTCGGCGTCGGCATGGGTGGCGGCTCAGGCGGTATCGGTGGGGGCATCGGCGTGAGCCTGCCGATCGGCAAATCGAAAAAGCAGAATGGCACATTCACGCTCGATGTCATCGACGCCGCGAAGAATGCGCAGGTGTGGAGCGGCTCGGTCGATGCCAGCTTCAGCTCGGCGGAGCTGAGCGATGAGGATGCGAGGGCGGTGGTGGAGAAGGTGTTGGGGGAGTATCCGGACCGAGCCGCGAAGCATTGAAGCGAAGCGGTTGCTTGCGGCAAAAGGTGCAAGAGCCTTGTGTTTAACCGGCGGCCCACCAGCATTTCAGAGATCGATTAAGAGTCTCGGGGACAGATTTATCTTCCGCCCTCGGAATTAGAAGTCGTCACATCGATCTTTTCACGATGAGACCATGGATGAAGCGAGCATGTTGGTCTCAATCCTAAAGATACCGTCTCAATTTTTGAGAAACTCTCCGCGCATTGACCACTCGAGCAGGGCAGAGTGCTAAGGCAGTCGCCGCTAGCATCCTCGAACGCTCGCTCCATGCGCCCGCCGCCGTTCCATCAGTGGCTGAGAGAACTGCGCACCGCGTAGTTCTGCTGTATGCAGGAGTTGATTACTCCTCGGTATCTGCACGCCGCACGCGTGCCTGAAGGGAGGGCTCCGGCCGCAGGCCGTGCCTTGGAGCGGCCATCAGAACTCGCATACTCCGCCGCCGACGATCAATGGAAGCGGTTCCCGAATAGCCACCATCACGGCAGTGCAGCCACCAGCAGCCGTCCTCCGAAGGGTTGATATCGCATTCCGGTCATCAATCAGGCATTGATAATAATCATGTTAAGGAAGTAGCCTCTGCGTGCCCCGCGCCGTCTGATTCGCGCGGGCAGGCCCGGTCGGCGGCGTAGGCGTGGGGGAATCGCGCACGACCGGTACCAGGCGCTGGGAACCGCACCCTGCTGGTGCACCGCGGCGCCGGATTCGAGACAAAGAAGTGAAGGCATGAGCGAGCAACCCGCCAAGTTCGATGCATCCTACGAGTGGAAGGCCGTCCTGCTGCTGTTCCTGGGCTTTGGCCTGGTCGGGCTGGATCGCTGGATCATCGGGCCGCTGTTCCCGGCCATGATGAAGGACCTGGGCTTCAACTATCAGGACCTGGGCAACGCCGCCGGTGCCCTGGCGCTGGCCTGGGGCGCGTTCTCCATGATCATGGGGAACCTTTCGGATCGATTCGGACGGCGCAAGATCCTCATTCCGTCGCTGATCGTCTTTTCGGCCATGTCGGGGCTTTCCGGCCTGATCTGGACGGTGCCCGCGCTCATCGCAATTCGTGCCGTGATGGGCGCCACCGAAGGCGCGTTCCTGTCGACCAGCGTCGCCTGTACCGGCGAGGCATCGCATCCCAAGCGCCTGGGTTTCAATCAAGGTCTGCAGCTCAGCAGTTTCTCGCTGCTGGGGCTGGGGTTGGGTCCGATCATCGCGACCCAGCTGCTGGGTGTGGTTCCGTCCTGGCGCTGGGTGTTCGTGATCGTCGCGATCCCGGGCTTCCTCCTGGCGATCTGCCTGTTCCGGATCATTCGCGAACCACCGCACCTGCAATCCCGCGAGGCGCGCGCCGCGCAGCCGCCCTTGCCGTGGAAGCGGGCGATCAAGAATCGCAACGTCATCCTGGCGATGATCGGCCTGTTGTGCGGCATGAGCTGCATTTTCGTGCTGGGCACCATGATCCCGAGCTACCTGGTCGACTATGTGAAGCTCAGCGCCGAGCAGATGGGCTTCGTCATGGCCGGCCTGGGGATCGGTGGCTTCATCGGCGGCATCCTCCTGCCTGCCGCTTCGGATTTCTTCGGTCGTCGGCTGAGCGCCGCCGTAGGTTTCTTCGCTGCGGCAGTGTCGCTCTTTCTGTTCACGCGGACCGGCGCCGAGCCGGGCTGGCTGTTCGTGTTTCTCTTTGGAACCTCCTTCTTCGGCAGCGGCGTGCTGAGCCTGTTGACGGGGCCGGTGGCAACGGAAGCGGTGCCGCCCGCGCTGGCGGCGTCGGCGATCGGCATCGTCTCGGGTGCCGGCGAGTTCTTCGGTGGCGGAATCGGCCCGGTCATTGCAGGTCACGTGGCCGAGCAGTACGGCATCGGCAAAGTGCCCCTCGTGTCGCTGGTCGGGTTGTGCCTGGGGATATTCGTCAGCCTGCTGATCCGTGAGACGGCTCCTCGCAAAGCAGGTGCGGCAGCGGAGTTGACGCAACCCGGTGCCGCGGCTGACGCGCAGCAGGGCTGAGGGCGGTCCGATTACTCATGCTCGGTCATTCCGCGTAGGCGGAATCCATTCGAATCAGCCGGATGGACTCCGCCCTCGCCTGCGTGGGGTCAGGCTCTACGCGGGAGTGACGAGTCATTTAGGGCGCAGTGGAAGGGTTCGTCGTTTAGGCATGGTGACTGACAGCGGCTGGTCGGTTCTGGTTCCATAGGACCGATGCCAGCCTCCCGCCACCCGCCTGGCACGACGGCAGATGCCGCGCTCACGCCCAAATCTGTTGATGGCCGACCGAGGGGGAGTGCTCACTCGACGCCCAATGAGCGGGCAGTTACTTGTCCGTTGCGCATCGACACGCATCGGAGCCCTTGTCGAACACGACCTTCCAGCGGCCGTCGGCTTCGCGACGCCAGATCGAGTTGAACGTGCCGACCCGGCTGCCGGCGGCATCGAGCACCGGGCCGCTGCTATGCGCGAGCGTGCCCGAGGCCAGCACTTCGACGCTCTCCGGTTTCCAGGAGAAGGGCGCTTTGTCGCCTTGGTAGAACGCTTTCCATCCATCGATCACGGCCGCTTTGCCGCGCAGGACATTCGTATTCCCGAAGAACACGGCATCGTCTGCCACGAACGAAGCGAATGCCTGCAGGTCCCGCTTTGCCATGGTCGCCGCGAACGCGGTCTCGGTATCGCGAACCTGCTGGGTCAGCTCGGCTGCCGTGTCGGCTGATGCGGTGTGGATCAGCGAGGCGCACGCCAGGATGCCTGGGATGATGACAGCGCGCATGCAAGAATTCCTTGTGGAGACAGGCGCCTATTGTGCACGGTGTGCCGTCGGCGCGTAGCCATCGTGCGCCCAGGTGAGCGCGCGGTGCGTCGGCTGCCAGAAATCCTGTCGCCACGTTGCTGCCGGCGCACATCCCCCGTCCTGCACGTCACCTATGACCGCTGCAGTTGGCCCGACATCCGGCAGTATGATATACATGTTAATTAACTAGAAGTACGGTCGGGCTGACTGAGATCGGGGGCAGCAATGATACGAGCGCGCAGCGCGTACCGTCGCATGGCGGTCAGGCTGTTCATCTCCCGTGCTGTGGTCGCACTCGCGGCGGGTGCATGCGTTGTCGCTTCGGCGCAGGCCGCCGACTCGCTCGCCGGAAAAATCATGACCGTCAATGGCCCGATCGCGCCCGAGGCGCTGGGTGTCACGCTGCCGCACGAGCACCTGTTCTCGGACTTGCAGCCGCCGCTGGACACCGCCGACGGCTGGCGCGCAGTAGGCGAGAGCAAGCCGGAAAGCCCCGAGGAGATCGCCTTCTACGCGGCGCCGCTCACCATCGAGCGGCTCGGTGCGGCGCTCATGGGCAAGCCGAACCGCGACAATCGGCGCCTCGATGACGAGGCGACCGCCATCAGGGAGGTCACCGACTACAAGTGGTTCGGCGGCCGTTCCATCGTCGACGTCACCAGCATTGGCTTTCACCGCGATCCGGCAGCGCTCAAGCGGGTGGCGGACGCCACCGGCGTGAACGTCGTCATGGGCTCGGGCTGGTACGAACACGGTTACGTGGGCAATGCGCTCGATCGCCGCTCGGTCGCCGATCTGGCGGATGAGATCGTCCGGGACATCCGCGTGGGTGTCGATGGCACCGGCATTCGCGCCGGCATCATCGGCGAAGTCGGCGTGCGGGACGCAAGCCAGCCGTACGAGAAGAAAATCCTGGCGGCAGCGGCCCGGGCCAGCCGCCTGACGGGTGCCGCGATTTCGGTGAGCTTTGCCAAGGAGCATCACGACCAGATCGCGGCGCTGCAGATCCTGAAGCAGGCCGGTGCCGACCTGACGCGGGTCGCCATGGGCCATGCCAATCCGATCGCCGACAACCTGCCGCTGATGCAGCAGATCCTGCAGCAGGGCGCGTATCTCGAATTCGACCTGCTCGGCGATGCGCCGCACATTCTCACCGAAGTGCCCGACCACGATGTCGCGCTCGCCATCGTGGAGCTGTTCAAGCGGGGGTACGGCCGGCAGATCCTGCTGTCGCAGGATGTCCGGGCCAAGACCGATCTCAAGGCGTACGGCGGCAGCGGCTACTCGTTCATTCCCGAGCAGTTCGTTCCTTATCTCAAGCAGCTGGGTGTCGACGATGAACAGATCGCGCAGATGCTCGTCGAGAACCCGCGCCGGCTGCTGACCCTGGCTGCTGCGAAATCCGCTGAAGGCTGAGCGCCATGGGAGAGCCTGTCATGACGGTTCGGAAGTCCGCTCGTTCAGTCCTGCTGGCAGGACTGATGACCGCCGGGTTCGGCGTGGCGTCGGCCCAATCTGCGCCGGTTGCGAAACTGGCCATTCCCAACATCGCCGGCAAGGTTCTCACCGTGCACGGTCCGATCGCGCCGGCCGAAGTGGGTCGAACGCTGATGCACGAGCACATCTTCGTGAACTTCGAGTTGCCCATTGCCGATACCCGGCACCACGCCACCGAAGAGCAGGTCGCGCGGGAAAAATTGAGCCTGGACAATCTCTGGGCCGTGCGCGCCGGCACCTGGAATCCGGACAACGATTTCCTGGGCGATTTCGATACGTCCTACGCAGAGCTGCTGGATTACAAGCGCATCGGCGGCGGCACGGTGGTCGACGTGTCGAACATCCGGCTGGGCCGCGATCCCAAGGCGCTGTACCGGATGAGCCATGCCACGGGCCTGAACATCGTCATGGGCGCCGGTTGGTACCAGAAGCGCTATCACCCGCTGAACATGGATTCGCTGACGCTCGAAGCGATGACGGACATCATCGTCCGGGACATCGCGCAAGGCGTCGATGGCACCAGTGTGCGCTCCGGCATCATCGGCGAGATCGGCATCAACGGCCATCCACTGACGCCGAACGAGCTCAAGAGCACGCGGGCCAGCGCAAGAGCAGCGAGGCTGACCGGCGCGCCGCTGAGTTTTCACGTCGGCGGCTATCGCGAAGAGAAATTCACCATCCTCGACATCGTCGAATCCGAAGGCGTGGATCTGTCGCGCGTGGTGATGGGGCATTCCAACCCGCTGGCGCTCGATCTGCCGCTGGCGCGGCGCGTGCTCGCCCGCGGCGTCACGCTCGAGTTCGACTGGCTGGGTGCATTGGGAAGCCCCGGTGGTTATCTCGGCGCCAGCGACGATCTGAAAGTAGCCCGCGGCCTGGTGCAGCTGGTGAAGGAAGGCTATGCCGATCGCATCGTGATCTCCCATGACATCTGCACCAAGCTGCAGCTGAAGAAGTACGGCGGTTTCGGCTTCACCTACATCGACGACTATTTCCTGCCGGCGCTGCACCGCATGGGCCTGACGGAAGCCGACATCCGCAAGATCACGGTGGACAACCCGGCCCGACAGCTGACCTTCGTCGCGCCGCAGCCGCTGGTCAACCACGAATCCTGAACCGAATAGACGAGAATCTGCGAGGATCCCACCATGACGCGATCTGTTTTCTCTCCCGGACCGGTAATCGCCCTGGCGCTTGCCATGACCTTCAACGCCGCGGCGCAGGCGGCCGCGCCGCCCGTTCCCAACCTGGAGGGCAAGGTCCTGACGGTGAATGGCCCGGTCGACCCTGCGGCGCTGGGCGAGACCTTGATGCACGAACACATCTTCATCAACTTCAAGCAGTCGCCGCCGATGTCGCCGCCGCCACAGGACGTCACGGTGATCGAGCCGACCCCGACGGATCCGAAGGGCGCTCCTTTCCGGCTTTCGGATTTCGACCAGTCGCTGCACGCGATCATGGATTTCAAGAACGCCGGCGGCGGAACCATCGTCGATGTC
>DATMEZ010000171.1:0-3375 GCA_035556415.1 Povalibacter sp. | reverse complement strand
ATCTGTGGCAGGAACTGGAGCGCGAGATCGAGCGCCACAAGATCGAGTGGCATTGGGTCAAGGGGCATGCCGGTGTGCCCGGCAACGAGCGCGCGGATCGTCTCGCCAACCAGGCAATCGACGAGATGCTGGCCAACAACGCGCTGCGGATGTCGTAAACTCGCACATCGACGGCAGCATCGCTGCAAGACTTCACGGTAAGAACCCATGGATTTCATCGATCTGAAGACCCAGTACAAGCGCTTGCGCGAACCGATGAACGCTCGCATCCAGGCCGTGCTGGACCATGGACAGTACATCCTGGGCGCCGAAGTCACGGAGCTGGAAAAGCGGCTGGCCGAGCGCGTCGGCACCCAACACTGCATCACCGCGTCGAGCGGTACCGATACGCTGCTGATGGCGCTCATGGCGCTGGGCATCGGCGATGGCGACGAGGTGATCACCTCGCCGTTCACGTTCATCGCGACCGGCGAAATGATCGCGCTGGCGGGTGCCAAGCCGGTGTTCGTGGATATCGACGCGAAAACCTACAACATCGATCCAACGCTGATCGAGCGTGCCATCACGCCGCGCACCAAGGCGATCATGCCGGTTTCGCTGTACGGCCAGTGCGCCGATTTCGACGCGATCAACCTGATCGCGCGCCGCCACCGACTGCCGGTGATCGAGGACGGCGCGCAAAGCCTCGGCGCGCTCTACAAAGGCAAACAGTCCTGCGGACTGTCGGAAATCGGCTCGACTTCATTTTTCCCGTCCAAGCCGCTGGGCGCCTACGGCGACGGCGGTGCGCTGTTTACGAACGATGAGGCACTGGCCAAGGTCATGCGCGAGATCCGCGTTCACGGTCAGGACCGTCGCTATCACCATCCGCGCCTGGGCATCAACGGCCGCTTCGATACGCTGCAGGCCGCGGTGCTGCTGACGAAGCTGGATATTTTCGATGACGAAGTCGCCGCCCGCGCCCGCATCGGTGCTCGCTACGCGGAGCTCATCGAAGAAGCCTTCAGCGATGTGAGCGATTCCTCGCAGCGTGTCGCTGCGCCGGTGCTGGCACCCGGTTGCACCAGTGTCTATGCCCAGTACACCGTCGAGGTCCCGAACCGCTCCAAGGTGGAGGAGGGCATGAAAGCGCGCGGCGTTCCCACCGCCGTTCACTACCCCGTACCGTTGCACTTGCAGCCGGTGTTCGCGGGACTCGGGCAGGGCGAGGGAAGTTTCCCGGTCTCGGAGGCTGCTGGCCGGCGTGTGATCAGTCTGCCGATGCATCCGTATCTCACCGAGGACCAGCAGGTGCGCGTTGTCCGCGCGCTGAAAGAATCAGTGACGGCCTGACGCCCGATGCGCCAGATCGTTCTCGACACCGAAACCACGGGCCTGGAGCCCGAGCAAGGCCACCGCATCATCGAAATCGGCTGCGTCGAGGTCTTCAAGCGGCGCAAGACCGGGCGGACTTTCCATCGCTACATCCGGCCGGACCGCGAGGTCGACCGTGGCGCGTTGCAGGTGCACGGCATCACCAATGAGTTCCTGGCGCAGCAGCCGCGTTTCGAGGAGATCGTCGAGGAGTTCCTGGAGTTCATCAGCGGCGCCGAGCTGATCATCCATAACGCGGCCTTCGACGTTGCTTTTCTGAACGCGGAACTCGCTCGTCTGTCCGGCGCACGACGCCAGGTTGCAGACCTCTGCCCGATTCTCGACACGCTGCCAATGGCGCGCCAGATGCATCCGGGCCAGCGCAACAGCCTGGATGCGCTGTGCAAGCGCTACGGCGTGGACAATTCGCGCCGCGAGCTGCACGGCGCCTTGCTGGACGCGCAGATCCTGCTCGATGTCTACCTCGCCATGACCGGCGGCCAGACCACCCTGATCCTCGGCGAAGAACCGCAGGAGAAGATGTCGGCGGTGGTCGAACAGGCGATCGCGGTGCGGCCGCTCGGTGAGCTGCGTGTCATTGCCGCTTCGGAGGACGAGCTGGCGGCGCACGAACGTCTGTTGGCGTCGGTCGACAAGGCCAGCGGCAAGAAGACAGTCTGGAGAGTCATGGAGGCCGAGCAAAGCGCTGCGGTGCCTGCGTCGGCGGCGAACAACCCCGCGATCATCGTGCCCGCTGCAGGCACGGGCATGCAGGTGGCAGCGAGCGTGCAGTAAGAGCAGCGTCTGGGACGAGCGTGCAATAAGAACCGAAAGTGCGATGACGTATTCCCTGACTCACGCCTTCGCGCGCAATTTCCTCGGTAACTCACCCGACTGGTACAAGCTCACGCTGGTCGGTTTCCTGATCGTCAATCCGCTGGTCTTTTTCGCTGGCGGCGTCCACGGCCCGACGCTGACCGGCTGGCTGCTGCTGCTGGAGTTCATCTTCACGCTGGCAATGGCCCTCAAATGCTATCCGTTGCAACCCGGCGGCCTGCTGGTACTGCAAGCGGCGCTGATCGGCTTGACCACGCCGGCGTCGATCTACGCCGAGACCGTCAATGCGCTGCCCGTGATCCTGCTGCTGATCTTCATGGTCGCGGGCATCTACTTTCTCAAGGAACTGCTGTTGTTCGCGTTTACGCGGATCCTGCTGAGCGTGCGTTCGCCGCTGGCGCTTTCGTTGATCGTCTGTGCGAGTGCGGCGTTGCTGTCGGCGTTTCTCGATGCGCTGACGGTCGTGGCGGTAATCATCACGGTCGGTGCGGGCTTCTACCAGGTGTTTCACCGTTTCGCCTCCGGCAAGCCACCGGAGATCGAGCACGATTTCGGACACGATGCGGACGTCCACGAACTGCATCGCTCGGATCTGGACCAGTTCCGCGGCTTTCTACGCGGGCTGATGATGCACGCCGCCATCGGCACTGCGCTGGGCGGCGTGATGACGCAGGTCGGCGAGCCTCAGAACCTGCTGATCGCCAAGCATGCGGGTTGGGATTTCGGCGAGTTCTTCGTGCGCGTTGCGCCCGTTTCGCTGCCGGTGCTGGTCATGGGGCTGCTTACTTGTGCGGCGATCGAGAAATTCCGCTGGTTCGGCTATGGCACCGCTTTGCCGGCTGCAGTGCGCACGGTGTTGGAGGATTACGAGCGCGCTGAGGCAACTGCCCGCACAGCGCGCGACCGTGCTGTTCTGGTCGTGCAAGGCGTGGTTGCCGTGATGCTGGTCATCGCGTTGGGTTTTCATGTCGCCGAGGTCGGTCTGATCGGACTGCTGGTGATCGTGCTGGCGACGGCGTTCACCGGGGTGACCGAGGAAGCGCGTCTGGGCAAAGCGTTCGAGGCCGCGCTGCCGTTCACGGCGCTGCTGGTCGTGTTCTTCGCCATCGTGGCCGTGCTGCACGACCAGCATCTGTTCGAGCCGGTGATCGCGGCGGTCCTGAAGCTGGACGGCAAGGCCCAGAC
>DATMEZ010000170.1:0-21616 GCA_035556415.1 Povalibacter sp. | reverse complement strand
GCAACGACTCGCCGGTGGCCGAATATCTTTCGGAAGAACTGACCCGCGCCGAAATCGTGCCCGATGCGCAGTGCGTCAACGTCGCGCAGATGGGCTCGACCGTCACCTATCGCGACGACACGACCGGCAAAACGCGCACGGTGACGCTGGTGTATCCGGCGGAAGCCAACATCGAGCAGCAGCGCATCTCGGTGCTCACGCCGATCGGCGCGGCACTGATCGGCATGAGCCCGGAGCAGTCGATTCCGTGGCCGGCGCCGGGCGGCGACTTCGGATCGCTCACCGTGCTGGAAGTGCGCTCATGAGGATCCCGCCAGCTCGCGGGTGAGCTGTGCCGCGCCGACTTCGCGGCAGGCACTATCGTTCTGCCCCGACCACAGCGGCGAAAAATCGCCGCTTCCGAGGCTCTCGGCCTTCGCCCGTAGCGGCGCAATGGCCGCCGCGGCCAGCGGAAACTCCGGGGCGTCGCCGCTCATCGGACCCACTTCCTTGACGATGCGATTGACGATGCCACGGGCCGCGCGGCCCGTGAATACGTTGGTCAGCACGGTCGAACGAGCCGCTGCACTCTTCAGGGCAGTGCGATGCACGGCGCTGGTGGTGGCTTCGGGACAAAGCAGATAGGCCGTTCCCACCTGCACGCCGGCAGCGCCGAGTGCCAGAGCAGCGGCAACCGCGCCTGCATCGGCAATGCCGCCGGCAGCGATGACCGGCACTCGCACCCTATCCACGATTTCCCGCAGCAGCGCCAATGTTTCCATCTGGGTGCCCGGAGCCTCGTGGAGGAACGTGCCGCGGTGTCCGCCGGCTTCGAGACCTTGAGCGATCACGGCATCGACGCCGTTCGCTTCCAGCCAGCGTGCTTCGGCCACCGTGGTCGCACAAGAAAGAATCCTGGCACCCGTCGCACGCACCCGTTCGAGCAACTGCGCCGACGGCAGACCGAAATGAAAACTGACGACGGCCGGCCGGATGTCGTCCAGCACATCGGCGGCTGCCTGATCGAACGGCGTGCGGCCGGGGCCGGCCTGGATGGAATCCATGTCCACGCCGAGTTCGGCGTAGTACGGCGCCAGCACCGCTCGCCAGCGCGCTTCGCGCTCAGGGTCGGGGATCGGCGGTGTGTGGCAGAAGAAATTGACGTTGAACGGCTGCGTCGTTCCCGCTTTCAGCGTCGTCATCTCGCGAACTAGGGCGTCGCTGCCGAGCGTGGCGCAAGGCAGCGATCCCAGCCCGCCGGCATTGCACACGGCCAGCGCCAGCGCACTGCCCTGCACGCCGGCCATGGGCGCCTGGATGATCGGGTACTCGATATTCAGCAGCGACTGCAGCGTCGTCATCACACACGGAACCTCGCGCTCACGCCTTCAGCCGCCGGCCGGTCTTGAAGATCCACCACACCACCGCCAGGCACCCCAGCATGAAAGCCAGCGTCATCCCCAGGCTCAAGCCCATGCTGACGTCGGAGATGCCGTAGAAGCTCCAGCGGAAACCGTTGATCAGGTAGACCACCGGATTGAACAGCGTGATCTTCTGCCATAGCTGCGGCAGCATGGAGATGGAGTAGAAGCTGCCGCCGAGAAAGGTCAGCGGCGTGACGATCATGATCGGAATGATCTGCAGCTTCTCCCAGCCGCTGGCCCACAGGCCGATGATGAAACCGAACAGACTGAAGGTCAGCGAGATCAGCACCAGGAAGATCGCCATCCACAGCGGGTGCGCAATCTCGAAGGGCACGAACAGGCGCGCCGTCGCCAGGATGATGAGCCCGAGCATCACCGACTTGGTCGCGGCCGCGCCGACGTAGCCGAGCACGATCTCGACGTACGAGATCGGCGCCGACAGCACCTCGTAGATCGTGCCGGAATAGCGCGGCATGTAGATGCCGAAGGAGGCATTGGAAATGCTCTCCGTCATCACCGACAGCATGATCAGGCCCGGCACGATGAATGCCCCGTAGCTCACACCCTCGATCTGCGCGATGCGCGAGCCGATGGCCGCGCCGAACACCACGAAGTACAGCGAAGTGGAGATCACCGGCGACAGCACGCTTTGCACCAGCGTGCGGAACCAGCGCGACAGCTCGAAAAAATAAATCGCGCGGATGGCGTAACCGTTCATCGCTTCGACCTCACCAGGTTGACGAAGATCTCCTCCAGCGAGCTTTCCTCGGTGTGCAGATCCTTGAAATGGATGTCCAGCTCGTTGAGTTGGCGCAGCAACCCGGCGATGCCGGTGCCGTCGCTGCGCGCATCGAAGGTGTAGACCAGCTCGTGTCCCTCGGCGGTCAGCTCCAGCTGGCGGCCAGCCAGCTCGTCGGGAATGCGCGCCAACGGGCTTTGCAGATGCAGCGTCAGCTGCTTGCGGCCCAGCTTGCGCATCAGCACGTGCTTGTCCTCCACCAGGATGATCTCGCCCTTGTTGATCACGCCGATGCGATCGGCCATCTCCTCGGCCTCTTCGATGTAGTGCGTGGTCAGGATGATGGTCACGCCGTTCGCCCGCAGCCCGCGCACCAGCTCCCACATGTCACGCCGCAACTCCACGTCGACGCCGGCGGTGGGCTCGTCGAGAAACAGGATCTGCGGCTCATGCGCCAGCGCCTTGGCGATCATCACGCGCCGCTTCATGCCGCCCGAGAGCGTCATGATCACGCTGTCGCGCTTGTCCCATAGCGTCAGGTCGCGCAGGACCTTCTCGACGTAGGCGTGATTGGGCGGCTTGCCGAACAGCCCGCGGCTGAAATTCAGGGTGGCGCGCACGGTCTCGAACGCGTCGGTGGTCAGTTCCTGCGGCACCAGGCCGATCTTGGAGCGAGCCGCACGGAAATCCCGGACGATGTCGTGGCCATCGGCGGTCACCGAGCCGGAAGTGGCGTTGACGATGCCGCAGATGATGCTGATCAGCGTGGTCTTGCCGGCGCCGTTCGGGCCCAGCAAGGCGAAAATCTCGCCGCGGCGGATGGTGAGATCGACGTTTTTCAGGGCCTGGAAGCCGGAATCGTAGGTTTTGACCAGATTGGCGACGGTAATGATCGAATCCACGCGCGAAAACTCCGGGCGGTCAGGAAATGGGGACGCGGTAAGCGCTTGTTGCTATTGGGATAGACGCGGCGGGAGCTCCCGATCCGACAGCGTCCGCGGCGGCGCCGTGAACTTATCTTAGAGGCGCCGGACGGGCAAACCGCACCGCTGGAGCAGCGTCGCGGCAGTGGGCTTTTCCCTTGGATTTCTAGGGAATGCCCCCAATCTGGGGGCTCACGCCCCCCTTTTTGCCTTGACAGACCCGGCAAGCCCCTGCGGCGCGGCCCATTTATGGCTACAATCCGCGCCCCCTCACCCGTCCCCGGAGAGTCTCCGGCCTGAAACCTAAGGAAATAGATGTGGAACAAGCCCAATTAGAGCTCCAGTTGAAAGTTTGGAAAGAGCTTGCGATCAGCAAGCAACTGTTGATGCGGACTGCCGCCGTGGCCCTGAAGTTGGACCCGGACTGCTCCCAGGATGAGCTCAAGAAAGGGCTTGAGGATGCGCTCAAGCGGATGGCCGAAGCCGACGCCAATGTCGTCAGCACCCGCGAACAGGCCAAGCAGGCCATTGCGGACGTGGAAAAGAAGCTGACCGTGGCCGTGGCCGCCCAGAGTGCCGCCGAAACCACGGTGACCGAGCTGCGCGCCAAGCAGGAACACCTGACCGAGCAGCTGACCGCCATGCGCACCGGCTCGGCGACCGAGCTGCAGAAGCTGAAGACCAGCCTGAGCGAGAAGGAAAAGGCGCTCAAGGCCATCAACACGGCGCTGGGCGGCACGCCCGAGAGCGTCATCAAGAAAATGAACGTGCTGAAGAAGCAGCGTCAGGAAGAAGCCGATGCCCGCC
The DNA here is from genome assembly GCA_035556415.1 of Povalibacter sp. Lineage (GTDB taxonomy): Bacteria > Pseudomonadota > Gammaproteobacteria > Steroidobacterales > Steroidobacteraceae > Steroidobacter. Next base: position 17,744 of record DATMEZ010000170.1, on the reverse strand, counting down.
GCCAGGTGGAAAGCAGCTTCACCACCCTGCGCAAGGAAAAGCAGCAGCAGGACCAGAAGCTGAGCACGCTGCAGGCGAATAACACCAAGCTCATCACCCAATATCGCGATCTGCACGCGCTGTGCGAGAAGCTGCACGAGCAGCTCAAGCCCGTCATTGCGGACGCCAAGGACCTGCCAGCGGTACCCGAGCTCGACAGCAAGCTGCTGGAAGAGCTGGAGCAGACCGGCTCGAACTCGAAGAAGTAATTTCCGGACGATCCGGCCGCTCAAGGCCGCACAGGTCCGCCCGAGAGGCGGACCTGCCTCGGAATCCGCCCCGGTCGCAGCCCCTTATTGCGTTGAGACTACGCGTGGGTCCTGCTCCTCTTCCAGCGGCATCAGCACCCAGAACAGCAGATAGACCAGGATGCCGGGAAACGCCGCGGAGCAGATCGAGACCACCACGTAGAGCACGCGCGCCAGCGACACGTCGAGACCGAAGTACCGCGCCAGCCCGGCCACCACTCCCGCGATCATGCGATTGGATCGCGAACGCCTCAGTGGAGCATTGGAGCCCGTCATTGCCTGAACCCTCTCATTCATCCCGCTTTTGGCAGCGGGCATGGGAATGATGGTGTACGCCTACGGCGGATGAAAGTGCGTGTCGGCGAGCTGCGGCGTTGCACCGGTGGAAGCCCACTGGGTCGGCGTGGCCATCGTGAATGCGTGTACCTGCAAACCTCACGCGCGCGCAGCCACCACCAGCCAATTGTTGAAAGGCGTTCGACCCCACAGCGGGCGAAATTCGCCCTTCAGCCCATGGTGCCGCAGCAGGCCGGTCAGATCGGCGACGGTCGGTTGCGAGCGCGGCGGCGTTTTCATCCAGCGCAGGAAGTGTCCCGCCCGATCCGTACTGCGCGTGAGCGCAGCTCGCCAACCGCCATCGTTCAAGCCGGCGCGAAGAATCAATCGCCCTTCGTCAGTCACACAGCGCGCCGCGTTGCTCAGCAATTCATCGCGCGCTTCCTCGTCGAAATACTGCAGCACGTCCAGCAGCGCGACGCTGCCGCGATGCTGAGGAAACGTCTTGCTCAGATCGCAGGCGTCGAACGTAGCGCGGCTGAGTCCACCGGATCTAGCGGCCGTGCGTGCGATCTCTATCTTCGCTTCGTCGATGTCCACGCCGCGATATTCGATGTCGATACCGTGCAGGCACTGCGGTAGCAGCCCGATACCGCAGCCCACATCGAGCAGTGTCGCGCGCGTCTGTGCAAAGACCTGCCGAACCTCCGCATACAGCGGATCCATTGCCAGCTTCGACAGCGCATACCAGTAGTGATACCGGCTGGGCAGGTAGTGGGCCGCGATGGCTTTGTGGGACAGCGGTTGCATACCGTTCCGGCTCGATTTTTTGTTGGGAATGATGCCCGCGTACCGCCTCCGGGCCAATGGCGTAACGCGACCTCGGAACCTGCGCATCGTCTCGCATGTTTATGCGGGTAAGCTCAGTGCAACCAAGGTGCCTGTGGCGCACATGCCTTGAGTAACGAGAACAACCCTGGCCTGCCGATTCCGCCCCGACCACCGGCGAATCTGCGCATCTTATCCATTTGCGAGACCCTCGAATGCTGATTGACGGCCGCAACGTGCCTGCCGGCAGCGAACTCGCCGCCGATCTCTGTATCGTCGGCGCCGGACCGGCCGGCATCACCCTGGGGTGCGAGCTGCGCGGCAAAGGCTGCGACGTGGTCATCCTGGAAAGCGGCGGGCTGCAGGTGGAACCGGACAGCCAGGCGCTGGCTGTGGGCGAGATCAGCGGCATCGGGCACGTGCCGCTGGAAACTGCGCGGCTGCGAGCGTTCGGCGGCGCCAGTGGACTGTGGGGCGGCTGGTGCCGCCCGTTCGACGAGATCGACTTCGAAGAGCGTCCCTGGGTGCCGCACAGCGGCTGGCCCATCAAGCGCGCGGATCTCGATCCGTACTATGCGCAGGCGCAGAAGATCTGCGAGCTCGGGCCGTTCGATTACGATCCTGCGCACTGGCATCTGGAATCCGTCCCGCCACTGCCACTACCCGATCCAGACGTGCGCACCCGCCTGGTGCAGTTCAGTACCCCGACGCGCTTCGGCGAGCGCTATCGCGCGCCGATCTTGTCCGCTGACAACGTGCGCCTGTGCCTGCACTCCAACGTGGTGCAGCTCGAACCGAGCGACAACGGGCAACGGATCGAGCGCCTGCATGTCGCCACGCTCGACAACAATCGTTTCACCATCCGGGCGCGGCACTACGTGCTGGCTGCAGGCGGCATCGAGAATGCGCGCCTGCTCCTCGTCTCCAACCAGAAGATCAACACTGGCATCGGCAACCAGCACGATCTGGTCGGACGCTACTTCGCCGATCACATGCAACTCGACAGCGCCGGCGTGTTTCCGCTGCGCCGGGAGATGCCGTTCAATCTGTATCTGGGTGAGGACCGTCAGGTGATGCGCCAGCCGCGCGCCGACGGCACGGCGGTAGCCGTAATGGGTTACTTCACGCTGAGCGCGGAATTGCAGGCCTCACAGAAGATCCTCAATTACAGTTGCAAGATGCCGCGGACCTCGCTCGGCGACTACTACTTGCACACGCAAAGCCAGGGAATCACCGGTGCGCCACTGCGACAGAAACTCACCGAGCGCGCGCGCACGCTGGCCGGCAGCACCACCGAGGCGCTGTCGATCGCCAGCCGGCGTCTGCTCGGCAAGGAACACGTCTTCTACAAGCTGGTCACGACCCAGGAGCAGGCGCCGAATCCCGACAGCCGCGTACTGCTGGGCCAGAGCAAGGATCGGCTGGGCGTGCCGGTCGCCCGGCTGCATTGGGCCATGAACGAGCTGGACCGGCACACGCTGAAAGTGGGAGTCGAACGGCTGGCGCGTGCGTTCGAGGCTTCCGGCATCGCGCACGTCCAGATACCGCTGAACCTGAACGCGCATTCCTGGCCGTCGAACATCGGTTGCAGCTGGCATCACTGCGGCATGACGCGCATGCACTCGGATCCGAGAAAAGGCGTGGTGGATGCGCATTGCCGCGTCCACGGCGTGGAGAACCTGTTCATCGCAGGCTCTTCGGTGTTCACGACCAACGGCCACGGCAATCCGACGCTGACCGTGATCGCGCTGACACTGCGCCTGGCGGCTCGACTCGAGCAGACGATGGCGCAGTAGCCGTTCGCGGCCCGCTTACTCTGTCACCGACACCGATCCTGGCTGCGGCAAAGCCGGCTCGGTATCCGGCTGCGGATGCGCAGCGGCGCCCTTGCCCGACTTGGCCTTCACCCAGGCCACGAAACGGTGCAGGTAGAGGTAGAGCACCGGCACGATCAACAGCGTCAGCAGCGTCGAAGTGATCACGCCGCCGATCACCGCGCGGCCCATCGGTGCGAGCGTCGCGCCGCCGCTGCCGACACCGACCGCCATCGGCAACATGCCGAAGATCATGGCCATGGTGGTCATCAGGATGGGACGCAACCGCACCTGCCCTGCTTCCAGGATGGCCTCTCGCACACCGCGCCCTTCGCGCATGACGTGATTGGTGAAGTCCACCAGCAGAATGGCGTTCTTGGTCACCAGACCCATCAGCATGATGAAGCCGATGATGGAGAAAATGTTCAGCGTGGTGCGGGTCAGCAGCAGCGCCAGCAGCACGCCGATCAGCGACAACGGCAACGACACCATGATGGCCACCGGCTGCAGGAAGCTGCCGAACTGCGAAGCCAGCACCAGGTAGATGAAGATGACCGCCAGGCCCAACGACGCCAGCGCGGCGCCGAAGGTCTCGTTCATTTCCTGCTGGCCGCCGCCGACGTCGAAGCGATAGCCCTGCGGCAGCTGCATGGACTTGACGATCTTCTCCGCATCCGAGCCCACCTCACCCGAGGAACGGCCTTCGGCATTGGCATAGATCGAGATGCGGCGCTGCAGGTTCAGGCGCTTGATCTGCTGCGGACTGCCGGTCTCGACGAAGTCGGCCACCTGGCGGATCGGCACCAGCATGGGCGTGCCGTCGGCCTGGGTGCGGGTGCTGGTGACGTACAGATCGCCCAGGTCCGCGGCAATCTCGCGGCGTTCGCGCGGCAGGCGCACGATGACCTCGTAGTCCTGCCCATCCGGTCCCAGCCAGGTGCTGATCTGGTCGCCGGCGATCAACGGACGCAGCGCGCTGCCGATGGCGGCGGTGGTCAGGCCCAGGTCCGAAGCCAGCTCGTTCTTGATGCGCACCGCGATGGTCGGGTTCGCGCCCTTCTCGCTGCTCTCCAGGTCGGCGATGCCCGGGATCTTCGCCAAGCGCGCCATCAGGTCCTGCGACAGCTCGGTCAGCTTGCCGGTGTCCGGGCCGAGAATGGAGATGAACACCGGCTGCCCGTTGTTGCCCTGGATCGTGAGCTGAATGCCGGCCATGCTCGCCAGGCGTTCGCGCACCATCTTCTCGACTTCCTTCTGCGAAGGCCGCTTCTGCGTCTTCAGGTCGGTCAGGCGCAACAGGATGCGCGCGTAATTCTTGCCTTCGTCGGTGCCCACCGTGGTGACGATGTGGTCGACGCCGGGAATCTCGCGCAGCGTCGCCTCCACGTCCTTCACCTTGGCGTCGGTGTACTCGAGGCTGGAGCCGAGCGTCGTGTTCAGGCGCATCTGCACGATGCCGTTGTCGTCCTGCGGCACGAATTCGCTGCCGATGAACGGCACCAGCAGGAAGCTGCCGAAGAACGAAAACCCAGCCAGCGCCAGCAGCAACAGGCGCGGACTGACGCTGGCCCAATGCGGCAGCGGCTCGCCTGCGGCCCGCTTGTGACGCGCCAGCTGCGCAAGGCCGGGAACGGCATAGCGGCGCTCGCCCAGCGCCCAGCGCAACAGGCGGTCGTAGACCCGGTGGGCGCGATCCACACCATGCTCCACCTTTTCCATGAAGCGGCCGAGCCAGGGCAGGCGACGGAAGCGCCCCTCCTGCGGATCGGGCCAGATCGAGGACAGCATGGGGTCGAGCGTGAAGCTGACGAACAGCGACACCGCCACGGCCACCGCCACGGTGATGCCGAACTGGAAGAAGAAACGGCCGATCACCCCGCTCATGAAGGCGACCGGGATGAACACCGCCAGGATGGCGAAGGTGGTCGCCATCACCGCCAGGCCGATTTCCTGCGTGCCGTCCAGCGCCGCCTGCCGGTGGTTCTTGCCCATGCCGGCGTGGCGCACGATGTTCTCGCGCACCACGATGGCGTCGTCGATCAGCAGCCCGATGCACAGCGACAGCGCCATCAAGGTCAGGAAGTTGAGCGTAAAGCCCGCGAAGTGCAGCGCGATGAAGGTGGCGATCACCGAGATCGGCAGCGTCAGGCCGGTAATGATGGTGGAGCGCCAGGAGTGCAGGAACAGGAACACGATCAGGATGGTGAGGATGCCGCCTTCGACGATGGTCGATTTGACGCGCTCCAGCGAGCCCTGGATGAATTCGGCATCCGACCAGATGGTCTGGATCTGGACGTCCTCGGGCAGCCGGCTCTTCAGCTCCGCGATGGCCTCCTGCACGCCCTTGCCCACTTCGACGATGTTGGCCTGCTGCACCTTGAAGATGTACAGCGACACCGCCCGCCGGCCGTCGACGCGCGAGATCGAGGTCTCCTCGGCTTCGCCGTCGACCACGTCGGCCACCTGGTGCAGGTACACCGGCGCGCCGCCCTGGTTGGCCACGATGATGCGCTCGAAGCCGGCCGGGTCCTTGATCTTGCCTTCGACCCGGACCAGTTGTTCCCGGGCGCCGCGCGAAATGGTGCCGGCCGGCAGATCCTGGTTGGCGGCGCGGATGGCGGCGATCACCTGGTCGACGCCGACGTGATAGCTCTGCATCTGCTCGGGGTGCAGGAACACCTGCACTTCGCGCTTGACCATGCCATCGGCCATGACGTTGCCGACGCCATAGGCGGTCTGCAGCCGCTTCACGATCTGCTGATCGACCAGCGTCGAGACCTCGCGCAGGCTGCGGGTGGCCGAATAGGCCACCAGGCTCACCACCGGCTGCTGCGAGCTGTCGTTGTTGGCGCGGGATATGGTCGGCTCACGCACCTCTCGCGGCATGCCCGCGCGGATCTGGGCCACCTTGTCGCGGACTTCCTGCGTCGCCGCCACGATGTCCGTGTCCAGGCGGAACTCGACGTTCATCATCGCCGTGCCTTCGCGCGCGGTGGCATAGATGTTCTTGATGCCGCTGATGGTGTTGACGACGTTCTCGATGGGCTTGATGACGTCGTTCTCCAGCGCCTCGGGCGAGGCACCGGGATAGCTCACCGTAATGAAGACCTGCGGAACGGCGACCTCCGGCATCTGTTCCACCGGCAGCAGCCGATAGGAGAAAACGCCCAGCACCACCAGCGCGAGCATGACCATGGTCGCGAAGACGGGCTGATTGATACTGACGCGGGTGATCCACATGGCCGAAGTCCTGCAGGAAGCTGGTTCAGGCGGTCTTTTCGCCGCGCACGAAAGCGCTGACGCCGGCTTTGTTGTCGCCGATGTCGGTAACGATGATGCGCTCGCCTGCGCTCAAGCCGCTGCGCACTTCGACGAACGGGCTGTCCTGCACGTCATTGCCGAGCTTCACGTCACGACGGCCGATCTTGCCGTCCGCCAGCGTGTAGACGAAGGTCATGCCCGCCTCTTCGTGGATGGCCGGTCGCGGCACCGACAGTACCGGCTGCGTCGCCTCCAGCGTCAGCTGGCCCTGCGCGAACATGCCGCCTTTCAGCGCCCGGTCGGCATTGGCGACCGCGATGTAGATCACGATGGAGCGCGAGCCGTCGGTGGTGACCGGGTTGATGCGCTGGACTTCGCCGGTGAACTCGCGATCGCCGAAGCCGCCGACCTTGAAGCGCGCGCTCTGGCCGATGTGCACCGACGGAATCTCAGCCGCCGGCACCGCCGCTTCCAGCAGCATCTGCCTGAGGTCCACCAGCGAGACGATTTCGGAATCGCTGGACACCTTCCCGCCCGGCTGCACCAGGCGCTTGGACACGGTCCCCGAGAAAGGGGCGCGGATCACCGCGTCGTCCAGGTTGATCTTCATCATGCGCGCCTGCGCCTGCGCCAGCTTGAAGCTGGCCACGCTCGCCGCATAGGCGCTCTCGGTGGTTTCGTACGTGTTCTGCGAGATGAAGTGCTGTTCCAGCAGCGTGCGGTTCTTGTCTCGATTCAGGGTTGCCAGGTCCATGTCGGCGCGCGCCTTTTCCACGGCGGCGACTTCACGGTCGTACTGAGCTTGCAGATTGCGCGTATCGATACGGGCGATCACGTCGCCCTGGCGCACGTCCTGGCCTTCGCGCACGGTGACTTCCTCGACGTCGCCGCTCACCTTGGACTTGACCGTGGCCTGCACCACCGGCGACATCGTGCCGGACAGCGGCAGCTGGCGCGACAGCACGCGCGGCTGCGCTGCAACAACATCCACAGCCGCCAATTCCAGCGGCGCTGCCGCGGGTGCGGCAATCGGCGCGGGGGCTGCTGGATCGCGCATCGCAATCCATGCGACTACACCGGCGATCACCGCCAGCAGCAGCAGAATCCAGAGCCTGATGGGGCTTCTCTGCCCTTCGCCGGCAGGGGCCTGCCAGCGCTCCGACTCCGTGGCCGAGCCCGAATCGATTGCGGACGTGTGCGCGGAGCCGATGCGGGTCACGGACCCGGCCAGTGCCGGATCGGCCGATGCTTCGGACTCGGCCAGCGTGGGCTCCAGGGCCGATTGCTGCCTTGCGTTACTTTTCACCGCCACTTCTCCCTTCGAAATCTTCACGGGTATCGGCAGAACATGCCCCCCTTTGACGAGCGGGGAGCAAAAAAGGTTACAGCGACGGCTGAATTTTTTTCAGCGCATCCCTGATGCAGGCAGAACACCGCAATGGTGCTTTTGTTACAGCGTCGTTGACGCCACCTGAAGCGCTCTTTACCCTTGCCGCCCTTCGTTGGGGAGTAACCGCCGCCGCGGCTTCAGAGCCCTTGCATCCAGGGGCGAGCGCGGCCGGGAGCGTGTCAACACACTTGGCCTCAGAAAAGGCCATGGCGCGCTCGGCGTCGAGCCTGGTGAGACCGATGATGCGATCTTCCACACGCAGCCCGTGGGTCGGGCCGTGGGATCGTGTCATTGGCCGTGCGCCCGACCCCGGAAAAAAATCCCATGGAAGCCTTCCTCGTCTCTGCCGGACTGGTCGCGCTCGCCGAAATCGGCGACAAGACCCAGCTGCTGGCGCTGGTGCTGGCCGCCAAGTACCGCAAACCCGTGCCGATCGTCGCCGGCATCCTGGTCGCCACCCTGCTCAATCACGCCCTGGCCGGCGCCCTCGGCGCGTGGCTGGCGTCACTGGTCGACCCGATGAAACTGCGCTGGGTCCTGGGCCTGTCGTTCATCGCCATGGGCGTCTGGACGCTGATCCCGGACAAATACGAAGAACAGAGCGCGCGGCCGCCGCGTTTCGGCATCTTCCTGACTACGGTGTTCGCCTTCTTCGTGCTCGAGATGGGCGACAAGACCCAGATCGCGACGGTGGCGCTGGCCGCCAAGTACAACTTCCTCGGCGCGGTGGTCGCTGGTACCACACTCGGCATGATGCTGGCCAACGTGCCAGCGGTGCTACTGGGCGAAGTCGCTGCGCGCAAGCTGCCCATGCGAGTCGTGCATGGCGTCGCCGCCGGCATCTTCCTGCTGCTGGGCGTGTTCATACTGCTGGGAACTGCGAGCCACTGATCCGGCAACGGCCGGAAGATCTGTCCGGCTGTTCACACGCGCCTGCTTCAATGCGTTGCGCAGTGTTTGCTGCTCGCGAAACCAGAAACCGGCGAACTCGCGGTTCATGCCGCGATTCGAGTACCACGACAGCAGCCTGGCGAGCAGCAGACCGCCCACCAGCACCCCGACCAGCAGGATCGCACTCTCACCACGTAACAACGCCAGTGCAGTATCGATCGGACTGGTGAACAGGCCGAACAACAAGCGGCCCAGGCTTTCGAAGTAGCCCCAGCCAAACTGCGCCGCCGCATCCGCTGGCCGCGCAGCCAGCAGCAGCAACGCAATACAGGTGAACAGCATCACCCTATAAGCGTGGCGACCGACGCGGACATAGCGATCGACGACTTCCAGCAACGATCGACCGTCGCGATGCTGCTCCTGGAGCACCTTCTGCGCAGCCGCGGCCCGGGCCCGTGCAGCGGCATCCTTGGACGCATCACCGGTGGGCGTGATCACCACGACCGAATCCGGCGGCAGGTTGCCGGGACGATAGTCATCGGTGCCGTGCGCGATGCGCTCGAGCACGCTCAGGTGAATCTTCGGCTGCACGCCACTGCTGCGGCACATCTGCGCGATCGGGCGCGGCAGCCAGCGATAGAACACTCCCAGGCCGCAGCGCGAGTCGTAGAGTTTGTCATCGACATTGGCATGATCGCGATAGCCCTGCCGATCGCCCGCCACGAAGCGCAGGCCGGCAGCCTCGGCCTTGTGCATCAGCCAGTCGAGCGCCACCAGCGACATGCCCTGCTTGGGATAACCGCCGCCGACATTGGAATGCACGCCGGCGAACCAGACCTGCTCGACCACCTGGCCGGGTGCGGGCGGCACGCTCTGATCCCACATGAGCGGATGGAACGACTGACGCTCGTCGTCGATGGCCAGCGCGTGATACGCATGCTGCACGCAACGACTCGGCACCAGGTTGGGAAACTTGAACTGGTAGATGCCCTTGTTGACCGCATCGGCGACGTGCAGCGGCAGGCCGACCGCATCCACGGTATCCCACACGCCGACGAACCAGATCTTTTCCCCACCATGGCAATGCCGCTGGCGAAAGGCTTTCGCCGCGGCGCGGTCCGGCTCGCCCCGGAACAGTTTCATGAGGTCGGTGCGATAGCAGTCGCGATAGGCCTGGTAGGCCTCTTCCACCGCACGGCCGAGTTCGTCGCTGCCACGCTGCCGGCTCACGTCGATGATGCCGCAGGCATCGATCAGGCCGCCGAGACTACGCACCGTGAAGGCGCCGCGGCTGAAACCGAACAGGAAGATGCGGTCGCCCGGGTCATAGACGCGGCACAACTCGCGGTACAGCTGCCGCACGTTGCGACTCAGGCCCACACCGGCCGCGCCGCCCACGATCTTGAGTGGCTTGAAGCTCTCGGTGCCAACCCCGTCGTCGTAGATCGCAACCTGCGGCGCGCGTTCGGGGTGGAAGCGATGCGAGTTCAGATCCACCGACTCGAACATCTTGAAGACGTTGGTGCCGCGCCCCTTGATCGCGGTGTTACCGGTACCGTCGGAGCAGACGATGATGTTCTTGGACATGACGCTCACTGCGCTGGGAGCCGGCCACAGACTAGCGTCTGCGCCGGCGAAGGAAATCGGCACAACGGACAGGTCCGCCTGGCGCCGCGGCGCAATGCTATCTTAGGCGCCACAAGGAAACCTTCATGCCGGAGCTCTCCCCGTGCCCTTCTGGAATCGCCGCAAGCGTCTCGATACGGTCACCAGCGCAGTCTCCCACAATGCCCTCAAGCCCACGCTGAGCTGGCCGCACCTGATCGGCCTGGGCGTCGGCGGCATCGTCGGCACCGGCATCTACACCCTGACCGGCGTCGGTGCCGGGCTGGCTGGACCAGCGGTCATCTTGTCCTTCGTCATCGCCGGCCTGGTCTGCGCCTGTGCGGCGCTGGCGTATGCCGAGATGGCGACCATGATGCCGATCGCCGGCAGCGCCTACACCTACAGCTACGTGGTGCTGGGCGAGCTGCTGGCGTGGATCGTCGGCTGGACGCTGATCCTGGAATACACGGTGGTTTGCAGCGCCGTGGCCGTCGGCTGGTCGGGCTATGCCACCGGCGTCATCAAGGCGGCCGGCTGGAACGTGCCGGACCTGCTGCTGGCCGGGCCACACGCCGGCGGCCTGATCAATCTGCCGGCCATCGTGATCTCGCTGGCGGTCGCCGGCCTGCTGACACTCGGCACGCGCGAGAGCGCCACGGTGAATCTGGTGCTGGTGTTCGTCAAGCTGCTCGCGCTCGCGGCCTTCGTCGCGCTGGCGCTGCCTGTCTTCAACGCAGGGCATTTCGAGCCGTTCGCGCCGTTCGGCTACGGCTCGACGCCCGATGCCGAAGGCGTCAAGCGCGGCGTCGCAGCGGCCGCGGCCATCATCTTCTTTGCCTTCTATGGGTTCGATGCGGTCTCGACCGCGGCCGAGGAAACGCGCAATCCGGGGCGCGACCTGAAGATCGGCATCGTCGGTTCGATGCTGGTCTGCACGTTCATCTACATGGCGGTGGCAGCCGCGGCGCTGGGCGGCTCGCCCTACCAGTCGCTGGCGGACAGCCCCGAACCGCTGGCGCTGGTGATGCGCAATCTCAATCATCCGCTCGCGGCCACGCTGATCGCGGGCGCAGCGGTCGTCGCATTGCCGACGGTCATCATGGCCTTCATGTACGGTCAGTCGCGCATCTTCTTCGTCATGGCGCGCGACGGCCTGCTGCCGCGGCGCTTGAGCGCCATCAATCAACGCACCGGCACGCCGGCGCTGATGACCATGATCACCGGCGTCATCGTTGCCATCATCGGCGGCCTGCTGCCGCTCAACGAGATCGCCGCGTTGGCGAATGCAGGGACGCTGTGTGCCTTCATCGCCGTCGCGGTCTGCATGCTGGTGCTGCGCGTGCGGGAGCCAGATCATCCTCGCGTGTTCAAGGCACCGCTGCCGTGGCTGATCGGCAGCGTCGCCATCGTCGGTTGCATCTACCTGTTCGTCAGCCTGCCGCTGGCAACCACGGTGCGGTTCTTCATCTGGAATCTGATCGGCCTGGCGGTGTACTTCCTGTACGCACGCCATCGCAGTGAGCTGCGAACGGCAGCGGAGCGCGCGTAAGCAAGACCTCCGCAATGAACGATGAGCGTGCCAAACCTGTAGTGATACCGCACACGGAACTATCGCCCGACGCGCTGCGCGGGGTGATCGAGTCGTTCGTGCTGCGCGAAGGGACAGAGTACGGCGAACGTGAATTCTCGCTGGATGAGAAAGTGGCGCATGTGATGCGTCAGTTGCAACGCGGCGAGGCGCGCATCGTGTTCGATCTGGTTTCGGAAAGCGTCGACATCGAAGTCGTACGCGCCGTGCGAGGTGAGCCATGAGTGCACGACGGCTTGGCGCAGGACTATCGCTCTGCGCGCTCGCATTGTTCGCAACCGCTGCGGATGCAGCTGAAGGTGAGTTCTACGGACTGCTGCGGGCGCGCGACCTGACGCCGTTCGGATTCCTGCGGCTCGACATGCGACCGGCCCACGCCGTCGACATCGAGCCGGGCAGCTGGGCGCTCGAAACCGAGCTGGGCTACCAGAACACCTGGGCGCTGAGCGAGCAGGTCGAAAAATACCTGGTATCGCTCGAGCCCAGCGGCCGGCGCGAACTCGGACCGCAGGAGCTGCAGGCCATCCGCGACCTGCCGGGCGAGAACTACCTGGTGGACCTGGAATCCGCGTCGCTGGACGTCGCCCTGCACTACAAGTTCAGCCGCGCCTGGAGCGGCTACTTCATCGCCAGCGCCGTCTCCTACCAGGGCGGCTTCCTGGACAGCACCATCGAAGGCTTCCACAAGAGCTTCGGCTTCGCCACCTACGGCCGGCCGGCAGTGAAGCGCAACGAAGTGAACCTGATCTACGACCTGAAATCGGCGCAGGTGACCAGCTTCGGCGCGCCGACCGACGGCGGCTTCACCGATCCGACCGTGGGCGTGCGCTATACCGGCTTGCCGATGCCGCAGCACTGGCGGCTCGCGCTCGAGGCTGCCGTGAAGGTTCCGGTCGGCGGCCGGCGCCAGCTGCTCTCCACCGGACGCACCGACTATGGCGTGCAGGCTTCCCTGCAACGCCTCGGCCAGCGCCATGCGTTCTTCCTCGATGCCGCAGCGGTCTACTACGCCGGCGCTGAATATCCGGTGCGGCAGGACGCGCAGGTCGTGCCCACTCTCATCCTCGGCTACGAATACAAGCTCACCGACCGCACCAATCTCAACCTGCAGGGCTATCTCAGCCAGAGTGTCTATTCGCACGAGCAGACCGACCTGGACGAACTCACCGGCGCCAAGTACCAGGTGAGCCTCGGCGTGCGGCATCGCATCGAGCGCTTCCTGCTCTCCTTCGCCATCACCGAGAACCTGCAGAACTACAACAACACGCCGGACATCGGCGTGCAGCTGGGACTGGCTTACATTCCGAAACGCGCGCTGCCCAGGCCCTGAGCCCGGGCACAGCGGCGGCAAGCGACGACCGCAAGACCGGGGCGAGAGGCGCGAGGGTCCCTTCGAAGACCGCGAGCAGGCATCATGCGAGGTCAGATCCGGGGAGAGGACCGATGCTGATCAGCTGCGTTGTTTACAAGAACGGCCGCAAGTTCGCCGATATCGAAGCCGCCGAGATCCACAAGTACGTGGACCAGCCCGACTGCCTGGTCTGGGTGGCGTTGCGGGATCCCAACGCATCCGCCCTGGAGCAGATGCGCGAGGAATTCGGTCTGCACCCGCTGGCGATCGAGGATGCGCTGCACGGCCATCAGCGGCCGAAGATCGAGGAATACGGCGATTGCCTGTTCGTGGTACTGCACGTCGTCGAGGAACGCGACGAGGAACTGCATGTCGGCGAGGTGGCCATCTTCGCCGGGCGCAACTATGTACTTTCAGTCCGCAGCGCCACCCAGCGCGGCTTCCAGGAAGTGCGCGCACGCTCGGAGCGCGAACCTGAACTGCTGCGTCACGGCGCCGGCTATGTGTTGTACGCGCTCATGGACGCAGTGGTCGACCGCTACTTCCCGATTCTGGAGAAGCTGGAAAGCGAACTGGAAGCACTGGAGGAGCGCATCTTCGCCAATACCTCGCCACGGGCCAACATCGAGGCCCTATACGCGCTCAAGCAGCAACTCATGCGCGTCAAGCATGCGGTCGCACCGCTACTGGAAGGTGTGGGCATGCTCTACGGTGCGCGCGTACCGGTGATATGCAGCGGCATGCAGGAGTACTTCCGCGACATCTACGATCATCTGCTGCGATTGAACCAGACCATCGAGAGCGTGCGCGATACGTTGGCGACCGCCACCTCGGTCAATCTGTCGATGATCAACCTGCAGGAAAACGAGACCATGAAGCGGCTGGCGGCGTACGGCGCGCTGGTGGCGGTGCCGACCCTGATCGCCGGCATCTACGGCATGAACTTCGATGTCATGCCCGAGCTGCAATGGCGCTACGGTTACGCGCTGGCGCTGGGCCTGATGGGCGGCATCGACGGCTACCTGTTCTACAAGCTGCGCAAGGCTAAGTGGCTGTGAGCGCGCCCTCTTCGTCGGTTTCCGTGCTGAGCTCGCCCTCCCACTTGGAGACCACCGCGGCGGCGATGCTGTTGCCGATGACGTTGGTGGCCGAGCGACCCATGTCCAGGAAGTGATCGACGCCGAGCAGCAGCAGCAGGCCGGCCTCCGGAATGTTGAACTGCGCCAGCGTCGCGGCGATCACCACCAGCGAAGCGCGCGGCACGCCGGCGATGCCCTTGGAAGTCAGCATCAGGATGGCGACCATGACGATCTGCTCGCCGATGCTGATCTCGATGCCGTAGACCTGCGCGATGAACATCACCGCGAAGGTGCAGTACATCATCGAGCCGTCCAGGTTGAAGGAGTAGCCCACCGGCAGCACGAAACTGGCAATGCGGTTGCTGCAGCCGAATTTCTCCAGCTGCTCCAGCGTTTTGGGATAGGCGGCCTCGGAGCTGGCGGTCGAGAAGGCCAGCAGCATCGGCTCGCGCATGCGCTTCATCAGGCGCAGGATGCGCGGCCCGATCACGAACCCGCCGAGCGCGATCAGCACGCCCCACAGGATGAAGATGGCCAGATAGAACTCGCCCATGAAAATGCCGTACACACGGATGATGTCGAGCCCTTCCTCGGCGACCGTGCTGGCGAGCGCGCCGAACACGGCCAGCGGCGCGAACCACATCACGTAGCCGGTGACCTTCAGCATGATGTGCGCGGTGGCGTCCAGCACCTCGATGACCGGGCGCGAGCGTTCGCCCAATGCGGCCATCGCGGTGCCGAAGAACAGCGAGAACACCACGATCTGCAGGATCTCGTTGCGCGCCATGGCATCGAGCGCGCTGGTCGGAATCAGGTGCGAGATGAACCCTTCGAGCGACAGCCCGCTGGCCTGCACGCCGGAGCTTGCGTCCGCCGCCGGGATCGGCAGGTGCATGGCCTTGCCCGGCTCAAGCCAGCCCACCAGCACCAGCCCCAGGGTCAGCGAGATCAGCGAGGCGAAAATGAACCAGCCCAGCGCCTTGCCGCCGACCCGCCCCACCGTGGCGATGTCGCCCATCTTGCCGATGCCCACCACCAGCGTGGAGAACACCAGCGGCGCGATGATCATCTTGATCAGCCGCAGGAACGCCGTCGGCAGCAGCGAGGTCGTGGTCGCAAAGCCGTCGCTGGCCTGCGGGAAGAACTTGTAGCAGACGTAACCGGAAACGATGCCGAGCACCAGGCCGACGACGATCCAAGTGGTCAGGCGGTTCGATCCGGAGGACATCGGGTCACCTCTAGTTCGGAATGAAGACCAGCAGCAACGCGCCGAACACGATGCGATACCAGGCGAACGGCGTGAAGCGGTGCGACTGCACGTAATGCAACAGCCACTTCACGGCGACGAACGCCACGATACACGAAACCACGAACCCCACCGCCAGATCGCTCCAGTGCTCCTGCGCCATCTGGCCGGACTCGTAGAGTTCGTAGGCCTCATAGACGGTGGCCGCGAACATGGTCGGAATACCGACCAGGAACGAGAACTCCGCCGCAGCCGCGCGCGAGGTCATCCCCGCCAGCATCGCCGCGAATATAGTCGCCGCAGAGCGCGACGTGCCAGGAAACACCGCCGCTACGATCTGCCCGATGCCGACCCAGAATGCGACACGCCACGTAAGCGTATCGCGGTCCGGCTGGCGCGCCGCGTAGGCCTCCACTGCAAAAATGACAAAGCCGCCGACGATCAGCGCCAGCGCGATCGGCGCAATGGTTTCCGGCAGCTTCAAGCCCATTTTCTTCGCCACCAGGCCGCCGACCACGGTGATGAAAAAGGCCGTCGCCAGCTTGAACAGGTAGTCGCGATTGTCCGGGCGCGACAGGTGCAGCGCCATGTCCCACAGCCGCCGCCAGTAGATCACCACCACGGCGAGAATCGCGCCGGCCTGGATGGCCACGTTGAACAGGTCGGATCTGCGGCCGAGCCAGTGCTGCGCGATCAGCAGATGCCCGGTGCTGGAGATGGGAAGAAATTCGGTGATGCCCTCGATGATTCCCAGCAGGATGACCTGAATCAGATTTTCCACGCGCGATCCGTTCTTATGGCAATTCGGACAATCATAAGCGTTCGGGCCGCCGCGAGGACAGCGCTTGCGGACCGGCCGGACCGCATGGCACGGCGTCGCCGAACGGCAACGCTACCGCCGCGCGCCGCGAAGCACTTCGGAAAATATCGCTGCGTCCACGTTGCCCCCGGAGAGCACCGCGGCAACCTTCTTGTCTTTGATCACGCTGCGTTCCTTGGCCAGCGCGGCTACGGCAGCGGCGCCGGCGCCCTCTGCGACGTTGTGCGTGCATTCGTAGATCATCTGCATCGCTTCGCCAACCTCCTCGTCCGTGACTTCCACGATCCGGTCGACGTACTTCCAGATCGCTTCGAGCGCCTGTGGCTCGGGCGTGCGGCACGCCATGCCGTCGGCCAGGCGCGTGGTCACGGGCGATTCGATCTCCCGCTTCGACGCAAAGGACAGCGAGTAAGCACGGGCATGCGCCGAGACCACCCCGATCACTCGGGTTCGGGGGCTCAGCGCATTGCGAGCTGCGACAGTGGCGCAAATCCCCGAGCCCAGACCGATCGGCACATACACGCTGTCGAGATCCTGCAGGGCGCGGAACAGCTCCACTCCGTAGGTCGCCACGCCTTGCACCAGCAACGGGTGGAACGAGGGAACCATGTGGGCGCCGGAGGCTGCGGCGAGCTCTGCCGCGTGCTGGCGTGCCGCCTGGAAGTCCTCACCGTGCTCGATCAGCTTCGCCCCGAGCGCCCGCATGGCATTGTTCTTCTCGACGCTGTTGCCGACCGGCACGACGACGGTCGCGCCCAGACCATAGCGCCGGGCGCTGAGCGCCACCGATTGACCATGGTTGCCACGAGTCGCGGTGATGACCTCCCGCACCTGGTCGTTCCTGGCGAGGTCGGCGAAATAGACCAGGCCACCGCGCACCTTGAATGCGCCGACCGGCATATGGTTCTCGTGCTTGAGCCACACCTCGGCCCCCAGCCACTCGCCGAGCAGCGGCCAGTGATACTGCGGCGTGGCCGGGAGCACTGAATAGACGAGCGGCTGGGTCGACTCGATCTGACTGAGGGTCGGAAGCACTGCGCATCTCGGCTGGCCTGGGTTATCGGCAGTCTAACGCAGACCGTCTGGAGTCGGTCCGCGTTAGACCCTCGCACGAGGATAGGGATGCGCCCGCCCTAGCCGCGTCGTGCGGCTTCGATGGTGGCGATGTCGATCTTTCCCATCTTCATCATCGCATCGAACGCGCGCTTGGCTGCCGCACGATCCGGATCGGTCGTTGCTTCCAGCAATACGCGTGGAGTGATTTGCCAGGACAGACCCCACTTGTCCTTGCACCAGCCACACGCGCTC